>JAQWLF010000086.1:0-24654 GCA_029247465.1 Candidatus Thioglobus sp. | reverse complement strand
CATATTGTTCTAGCAAGTGGAAGTGGAGGGACTCATTCGGGCATTGTTGCAGGAAAAACATATTACAAAAGCAATATAAATATTATTGGCATAAGTGTCAAAGACAGCAAGCATGACCAAGAAGAGAAAATTTACAAAATGACACAAGATGGTTGTAAATATATTCAATGTAATGAACCAAAACGAGAAGATGTTGAAGTCTTTGATGGTTATGTAGGTGGAGGTTATGGTGTTCCAACTAAAGGCATGACTGATGCTGTTAATTTACTGGCAACAAAAGAGGCTATCCTTCTAGATCCTGTCTACTCTGGAAAAGGCTTTGCTGGTTTAATTGACTTAATACAAAATAAGCATTTTAAAGACTCAGACAAAATCTTATTTATTCATACTGGTGGTGCCGCTGCATTGCATGCTTATGAATGGGCTTTTAGTTAATAAAAATGCAATTTTTTCGGATTGTCGGAAATACAGGTATGCTCTTTCTCGTACTTGGAATGGTAAAAAGAAAACTATTTTGTTTATTGGCTTAAACCCGTCAACTGCAGATGAAAAGATAGACGATCCTACTATACGTAGATGTATTAACTATGCTCAAAACTGGGGGTATGGTAGTCTTCTAATGGTCAATCTATTTGCTTACAGGGCAACATTACCTAGTGAACTCAAAAATGTAAAAAATCCAATCGGTAATGATAATGATCTACATATTTTAGAACTTTCAAAAAAGGCGGATTTAACTGTTGCTGCCTGGGGTAATGAAGGGTTTCTTTTAAATAGAGACAAAGTAGTAAAAAAATTAATTCCGAATCTAATGTGCTTAAAAATAAACAAATCTGGTCAACCTTCTCACCCTTTATATCAAAAAAAAGATCTAAAATTAATTAAGTACTCTTGATGGCTATTTTTCAACAAACTACAACCAGTTTGATACATTGAAACATTAATATTGCCTATAATTCTATATGGATAAAAAAGAACATTTTTATTAATAAAAACTACTGATTAATGACTACATTTAATCTATGAAATACATCGTAATTGACCCAGTAATCTTAGACTTAGGTTTTGTGAAGATTTACTGGTATGGTGTTATGTATTTATTGGCTTTTTTGGCCGCTTATTTTCTTGCTAGATATCGAGTAAAAAACAATCAAAACTGGAATATCCGGCAAGTTGACGATCTAATTTTTTATGGCGCCTTGGGTGCTGTTTTAGGTGGAAGGCTAGGCTATTTAGTTTTTTATAATTTTTCGATTTTTATCTCAAACCCTTTGACCTTTTTTAATTTCCAAAATGGAGGGATGTCCTTTCATGGAGGCTTTATAGGCGTCCTGCTTGCCATGTTATTTTTTAATAGAAAGTCAAACCATAGTTTTTTTCAAACCACAGATTTTATCGCTCCATTGGTGCCATTAGGATTAGCTTTTGGTCGAATAGGTAACTACATAAATGGAGAGCTTTGGGGAAAGATTACCACTAGCCCTTTGGGTTTATACGCACCTGACCAGAGCGGTCAATGGGCCCATCGATATCCAACGCAGCTCTATGAGGCTTTTCTAGAGGGCTTTGTTTTGTTTGTTATATTATGGATTTTTAGTAAAAAAGATCGGCCAGTTATGGCGATATCATCTCTATTTTTGATTTTCTATGGAACCTTTAGATTTATAATTGAATTTATTAGGGCTCCAGATTCTCATTTAGGTTATATGGCCCTAGAATGGATAACCATGGGACAGCTATTAAGTTTTCCAATGATTTTGGTTGGATTGTATATGTTTTATAAATCATATTTTTTAATGGGGCGCTTATGAAGCAGTATCTAGATTTTTTAAAGCTTGTAAGGGATACAGGGTCAGAAAAGACTGACAGAACGGGAACTGGAACGAAAAGTATTTTCGGTTACCAAATGCGCTTTAATCTAAAAGAAGGCTTCCCTTTAGTGACAACTAAGAGGGTACATATTCCTTCAGTTGTTCATGAGTTGTTGTGGTTTTTAAAGGGCGACACTAATATTCAGTATTTGCAAGAAAACAAGGTCAATATTTGGAATGAATGGGCAGATGAGAATGGAGACTTAGGGCCGGTCTATGGCTCGCAATGGCGTAAATGGAATAATAAAGATGGTGAAGAGATTGATCAAATTTCAGAAGCAATAAAACTTATAAAATCCTCGCCTGACTCGAGGCGAATTATAGTTTCGAGCTGGAATGTTGGAGAGCTAGATAGTATGGCTCTTGCGCCATGTCATACGCTCTTTCAGTTCTATGTTGCTGATGGAGAGCTATCGTGTCAACTTTATCAAAGAAGTGCTGATATTTTTTTAGGCGTTCCATTCAATATAGCCTCATACGCTTTATTAACACATATGGTTGCTCAGCAATGTGACCTAGAGGTGGGTGATTTTGTTTGGAGTGGTGGTGATTGTCATGTTTATTCAAATCATTTTGAGCAAGTTAATACTCAACTCAATCGAACCCCTAAAGCACTACCAAGGCTAATTATTAAAAGAAGACCAAGTTCAATTTTTGATTATGAATATGAAGACTTTGAGTTTGATAATTACATTCATGACGACCCAATTACGGCGCCAGTAGCGATTTAGGTTTTTATGGAAAAACTACAAAAAAATATTAATTATCATTTCAATGATACTGCACTTCTAAAGCAGGCTTTAACTCACCGAAGCGTTAACAAAAATAACAATGAAAGACTTGAGTTCCTTGGTGATAGTATCCTTGGCTGTGTTATTTCTCATGAGCTTTATCATCGTTTTCCTTTGGTTGATGAAGGTCAACTATCAAGACTTCGTTCATCTTTAGTTAGAGGTCAGACCTTGGCTAAACTGGCAAAAACACTTAATTTATCTGAAACCCTCGTATTGGGCCAGGGAGAGCTTAAAAGTGGCGGATTTAGGCGTGAATCAATCCAGGCAGATGCCTTCGAGGCAATCTTGGGCGCAATATTTCTTGATTCTGATTATGTAACTGTTAGCACTGTTATTTTAAAACTTTATGATGAACTATTAAATGAAGCTAGTCCAGATGACTCATTAAAGGATTTTAAAACTCAACTCCAAGAGTTATTACAAAAAAAAGGGCACTCTCTTCCTATCTACGAGTTAGTCAAAACAAAAGGGCAAGATCACAATGCAGTTTTTTATGTGAGCTGCCATATTAAAGAATTTAATCTTAGTGTAGAAGAAAACGCGAAAAGCATCAAAAGGGCTGAGCAGGCTTGTGCCGAATTAATTCTTGAGAGCCTTTCTTCTTTATGAGCTTTCAATCAGGATTTATTGCAGTAGTAGGGCGCCCTAACGTCGGCAAATCAACGCTCATAAACGAACTGATCGGACAAAAACTCTCAATTACTTCTCATAGACCTCAAACGACAAGACACCGAATCAATGCAATAGATACTCAGTCAAACTACCAAATGATTTTTGTTGACACGCCTGGTATACATATTGGCAACAAAAAAGCAATAAATTCGTATATGAATAAAGCCGCCAGCTCAAGCTTTGCTGATGTAGATATGATTATTTGGCTTGTTGAAGTGCTTAAATGGACAAAAGAAGATGGGCGCGTTTTAGAGCATTTAAATCAAATTGAAGTCCCAGTAATTCTCTGTGTAAATAAAGTCGACAAACTAAATTCAAAAGATCAGGTACTTCCTTATCTAGAAACATTAGGTGATAAGTTTAAGGCTAATGAGGTTTTTCCTTTATCAGCATTCAATCCGAGTGATACAAAAGAATTAAGGAAGTTAATCCTTAAGTTTCTTCCTCAGCAGAAAGCTCTCTTTGACTCAGATTACATAACTGATCGCTCTCAAAAATTTGTTGTATCAGAATTTATTCGAGAAAAATTAATGCGAAACCTTTCCAAAGAGCTTCCTTATGACATAACAGTGGAAATAGAAAAGTTTGATTTAGATGGTCAAATGTATAGGATAGCTGCAAGAATTTTTGTTGACAAGCCTTCTCAAAAGAGCATTGTAATTGGTAGCAAAGGGGAGATGCTTAAAAAAATTGGTCAGGAGTCCCGAATAAGTATTGAAGGCTTTTTAGAAAAAAAAGTTTTCTTGGAATTGTGGGTCAAGGTTAGACAGGGGTGGTCTGATGATAAAAGAGCTCTAGCTTCGTTGGGCTATGACTAGAATAGAGAATACGCCAGCTTTTTTAATCCACCGAAGAATGTACCAAGGCAACTCTCTTTTGCTGGACTTTTTTACCGAGCATTACGGTAGGATTCGCTTAATGTCTCGTGGTGCAAGAAGTAAAAAAACATCGCTCCAAATGTTCCAGTGCTTAAAAATTTCTTATACAGGTAAGGGTGATTTAAAAAACCTTACTCAATGGGAATCTAATGATGAGCCACGTCGACTAATGGGTGATGACCTTATAATTGCTATTTATGCCAATGAACTCCTCTCTAGACTCTTACCTCAGGATGATGAATATAAAGCGTTATTTGACTCATATTGGAGCTACATTAAGCAAATTAATAAGCAATCAGGTCCCGAGAAAGAATATTCCCTTAGATTGTTTGAAAATCAACTTCTACAAGAGCTCGGCTATGGTCTAGATTTTAGTGAAGACTATGAAGGCAAGCCTATTAACCCTAGTATCAATTATGAATTTCATGAGCACCAAGGGTTTTTTGCTAATGCTGATGGTAAAATATTCGGTGAGATTCTTTTAAGTATTGCCAATGCAAATAAGAATTGTCCTAGTACTGAACAATTATCTATCTTAAAGATATTGAACCGGAAGAGACTGAAACTACTTTTGGGTGAAAAACCACTTAAAAGTAGAGAATTATTTTTTGTTAATTAAGTGTAAATTATGAGTATTTTTTTAGGTGTTAATATAGATCATATTGCTACGTTGAGGCAAGCAAGAGGCACCAAATACCCTAATCCAATAGAGGCGGCTCGAATCTGTGAAGATTCAGGAGCTGATAGTATTACTTTACACCTAAGAGAGGATAGGCGTCATATTCAAGATAGAGATGTAGTGGATTTAAAATCAAAACTTAAAACCAAAATGAATCTGGAAATGGCTGCAACCGATGAGATGCTCAGGATTGCCTCTGAAATCTCCCCCGAAGATTGTTGTTTGGTACCAGAAAAGCGCCAAGAACTTACAACTGAAGGTGGTTTAGATGTTGCATCCCAGTTATCACGAATGAGAGATGTATGTGATCAGCTCCGATCTAATAATATTAGAGCCTCCCTTTTTATTGATGCAGACATGAGACAGATTGATGCAGCAGCAGAATGCAAAGCGCCTGTAATTGAAATCCATACAGGTCACTACGCTGATGCTACCAACCAAAAGGATATTGAGTTGGAACTTAAAAAGATAATAGAGGCTTGTGAATATGCGCATAGCTTGGGTATTCAAGTAAATGCAGGTCATGGACTGACCCTTGAAAATACTAGTGCTATAGCAAAAATTGACTCAATTGTAGAATTAAATATAGGTCACTCTATTATTTCTAGGGCTTTATTTGTTGGCCTAGCCAATGCAACTTCTGAAATGAAAGCATTACTACTGGAGGCAAGAGGGCAATGATTTATGGTGTTGGCACTGATATTGTGAATATTGAGCGCATTCAGAAAGTAATATTAAAAAATAGAGAGGGCTTCATTAAAAGGGTTTTAACAGAGCATGAACAGGCTTTGTTTACTAATAAGGCTGATAGCGCGGCTTTTTGCGCCAAACGATTTGCCGCCAAAGAGGCATTTTCAAAGGCCTTAGGGACTGGTATTGGAAGGGCAGTCAGCTTTCAAGATTTAACCATTAGAAATAACGACAATGGCAAGCCACACTTTATCCCTAGTGAAAAATTACGATTGTATTTGTTAGAGAAGGGGGTTAAACAAGCTCACTTAAGCATTTCTGATGAAAGCCAATATGCGGTTGCATTTGTAGTGCTAGAGGCAACTGATAAGAACTAAGCTAACAAACTATACAACTCTAAAACGGTATATCATCCTCGAAGTCATCTTTCGCTACAGGAGTTATCTTTGGAGCTGATTGTACATTTTGAGCAGGGGCTTCCATTTTCGTATTAGATGATTCACTTGGAGCACTCATATTTGAATCATCACGACGATCAAGCATTTGAAAAACACCATTGAATCCACCTACAACAACACTTGTTGAATATTTTTCAATCCCAGCATTATCAGTATATTTTGTTGTTTGCAATTTGCCTTCGACATAAACCTTAGAGCCTTTATCTGTATATTGAGCAGCAACTTCAGCAAGCTTACCAAATAAACTTACACGATGCCATTCAGTTCTCTCTTGTTTTTCACCAGTATTTTTATCAGTCCAAGAATCACTAGTAGCCACAGATAAATTGGTTACTGCATTTCCAGACGCACCATATTTTAATTCAGGTTTTGCACCTAGATTTCCAACCAAAATAACTTTATTTATGCCCGCCATTTTTTACTCCTCTAATGTTATCGTTTTAAGTGGCAAAGTAAGCATTAAAAACCACCAAATAATTGCTACAAATATGGTGAACAAGAATACACTATTTAAGTCGAAAATGTTATAAATAAGACCTCCAATTGCACCACCAAAAAAAGTTCCTAAAAACTGAGAAGTTGAAAAAACACCCATCGCAAGACCGCGCTTTGAAGTACTTGCAGTTTTAGATAAAAGCGAAGGAAGTATTGCCTCAATTGTGTTAAAGGCAATAAAGAAAACCGTTAATATAAACAGAAAAACTGAAAAACTTAATTCTAAATAAAAAAACAAAACCTGACTAATAATTAAAAGAGTGATACTGAATATCAAAATTAATTTTGTTTTTTTAAATTTTTCAGAAATAATAATTAATGGAAGCATACCTAAGAATGAAAGAAGAACCGCTGGAAGGTAAAGTTGCCAATTATCAATCATAGTGATAATTTTATTATCCATTATCAATAAAGGCATCACTATAAAACCACTAGAAAGAATTAAATGGAGAGAAAAAACACTAAAGTCTAATCTCAATAGTTGCCCATTTAATACCTCCTTGAATGCGCCAAAAGATAGGCGGTAATAATTGATTGGCTTTGAATTGGGAAGAGTAAAGACTATAAACATAGCAATAACTGAAAGAACAGCGATAACCCAGAAAAGACCCTCTAGACCAACCCTTGAAGTTATTATTGGACCAATAATTAAAGACAACATAAATGCAACTCCAATTTGAAACCCAACAAAAGCGTTTGCTTTTGCTCTATTATTTTCAGAGATCGAGTCAGCTAAAAAAGCCATTAATACAGCTGAAATAGCGCCACCACCCTGAAAAGCTCTACCAATTACAACAAAATAAATATTTGAAGTATTGGCAGCTATCAAACTACCAATTAAGAAAATTATTAATCCTAAAATTAATAACGGCTTGCGTCCGTATCTATCTGAGAGGTAACCAAAAGGAATTTGAAATATTGCTTGAGTTAGGCCATATATTCCAATAGCTAAGCCAATCAAGAATGGTGTCGAGTTGGTGTATTCATTAGCATATACACTCATTACCGGGAAAAGCATAAATAAGCCCAACATTCTAACTGCCATTATTAAGGAAACCTTAAAGGCAAAAAATCTTTCTGATGAGTTCATGGCTGAGTTGTTTTTTTTCTCTACTAATCTATTGTGTAATTAGGAGAGTAGCTAGGAAAACTAGATACAAGAACGGTTCTTGCATCAGTAGCTAATTTTTCTGCATGAATAGCGTCATAATTGTAAGCCATTAAGTGGAGGCTATCTGCAACAGAAGAGCTATTAGGAAAGTTCTCAATAATATATTTAGAGCGGTTAATTGCAGCTATATGAGAGCCATTATTTGTGTAATATAATGCGATATAGAATTCATGCTTAGCAATGGTATTTTTAAATATAAAAAGCTTTTCTCTTGCTTCTTCTGAGTATTTTGAATTTGGAAATTTCTCTATCAACAAGGAAAAGTAATCGTACGCATCACGAACACTTTGAACATCCCTTTGGGCGCTCTCGGTAATAATATCATCAAGGATAGATGAAGATTTATCTTCTGCAATTACACCTCTAAGATAATATGCATATGGAGTTGACTCAAGATCGGGATACCTTTCAATAAAGTCATCCAATTGGAGTATTGCTCGATTATGTTTTTTGCGTTTAAAGAGGTTATATGCAATATCTAACCTTGCTTGAAGAGCGTATTTTGAAGACGGGTAAGCAGATATTATGACTTCAAATTGCTCGATAGCCTGATCTATAGAGCCTGCATCAATTTTATCTTCTGCTAACTCATACAAAGCTTTTGGAGAAAGCCCATCTCCAAGAGGCTTTCGGACATCCTTGTCTGAGCCAAATGGCGAACAGCCACTCAATAACACTATTAATGAAAAAACGAATATAAGTGGCTTAAACATACAGGGATATCATATTAATAATAATGGAAGGTAATTATACTTAGGAGTTTTAATAACGGAAACCTTTGTATAAAGAACTTTGTCCTAATAGCAACTTGCTTATAATTATAAGACTTAAATTAATTTAATAACTAAATGGCGGGTTCTTTCTTTAACAAAAAATCGCAAATTACAGACTTATGGGTTGTTTTAGAGGCTTACCTTTCTAATGAAGAAGTTAGTCTCATTAAAAAAGCATATAAACTTGCTGAAAAGGCTCATTCTGGTCAGTTAAGGCATTCAGGTGAATCCTACATTTATCACCCATTAGCTGTCGCTTTAATTCTTGCAGAATTAAAGTTAGATTATTACTGTATTGTTGCTGCAATACTTCATGATTGTATTGAAGATACCTCTATAACTAAAGATGATGTTGAAAAGGAATTTGGAAGTCAAGTTGCCCATATTGTTGAGGGCGTTTCTAAATTAACACACTTAGAATTCAATTCAAGTTCTCAAAAACAAGCGAAAAATTTTCAAAAGCTTGTTTTTGCAATGTCAAAAGATATGAGGGTAATGGTTATCAAGCTTGCTGATAGGCTTCATAATATGCGCACTATAGACTCAATGAGTGATGAAAAACAAATACAAAAAGCAAAAGAAACTTCTGAAATTCATGCGCCAATAGCAAGGCGCCTTGGATTACATAGTATAAGGGTAGAGCTAGATGATTTGTGTTTTAAAACACTACATCCTAGAAAACACTTAATACTTAAAAGAAAAATTCGTAAGCAGTATGGAAACCAAAAAAAAGCAATCTCTCGCATTCAAACTGAAATCGAAAAAAGATTAAAATTTGAAGGTATTAATGCTTCTATCGAAGGACGTCAAAAGCAGCCAAGTAGTGTTTACAACAAGATGAAGCTTAAATCTAGAAAATTCACTGAAATACTAGATATGCATGCCTTTAGAATAATTGTTGATAATACCAATGCCTGCTATCAAGCAATGGGTCATATTCATAGCCTATATAAGCCTTTACCTCTAAAGTTTAAAGATTACATTGCAGCACCTAAATCAAATGGCTATCAATCAATCCATACAGTCTTAATAGGACCAAGAAAAATGTTTATGGAGATTCAAATCCGTTCACAAGAAATGCATTTTATTTCTGAGTATGGTATCGCTGCACATTGGCACTATAAAAATACTGACAAACCAACTGAAAAGTTAGCTCAAAGTTGGCTTGGATCTTTATTGGACATCCAACAAAGTTCAGACTCATCTATGGACTTCCTAGAGAGCACAAAGGCTGATTTATTCTCAGAGGAGGTATTTGTTTTCACTCCTGGGGGAAAAATAATTCCTCTGCCTTTAAGAGCAACTGTACTTGATTTTTCTTATGCGGTACATACAAGCGTAGGCAAAAGATCCCAAAAGGCAACAATCAATGGAATTGAGGCTGAACTATCAACACAACTCAAGTCCGGTCAAACTGTAGAAATAATTACAAGCCGATTTGTAAAGCCTCAACCAAGTTGGTTAGATATTGTAGTCACCTCTAAAGCTAAAAGTGCAATTAAAGCCCATCTAAAAGAAAACTCCAAAACTGAACTCGCAAAACTTGGCAAGCATTTAATTGCTGATGCATTGAATTATCAAAAAATTAAAATTAATGATATTCCGAAAGATAAATGGGAGCAGTGTTTCAGTGACCTTCACTGTGCAAACTACGAAGAGCTTTACATTAAAGTTGGGTTATCAGAAATATTTGTTGTAGCTGTAGTTAATAATCTTTTAAAAGATATAAATAATGAAACAATAAACACAATAACTATAAATAAAACAAAAGGAATGGCGATTATCTTTGCTCGTTGTTGCTATCCAATTCCTGGCGATCAAGTTACTGGCGTCTTAACAACCACAAAAGGCTTAGTAATGCATCGCTCAAATTGCTCAAACTTAGAGCACATCAAAGAAAAGAATGCCCAATGGATGGAAATTGATTGGAAATCTGATGAAAAAGAACTCTTTGAAGTTGGTATCAGCTGTCTGGTAGAAAATCGAAGCGGACGATTAGCAGCCATTGCAAATACGTTGGCTAACCTTGGTGTTAATATTGAAAATATCGAACAACAAGAAAAGCCTGACTCTACAAGACTATTTCATATTACTGTAGTCATAACTAATATCATTCAACTTAATAATGTATTAGATCAATTAAATAAATTACCTCACCTTATTTCTGCAGAAAGGATTTAATATTAAAAAATGTTTAAAGCAAGCAACCGAATTGATTAAAATTACATTTTTATTAATTATTGTCCCTATCGCATCATGATTTGTTGGACCGATTCTCTAGAAATTGCCATTTCACTCGAAGAAAACCATCCCAGCATTGACCCTCAAACTATAAATTTTGTTGATCTACGTCAACTAGTCATGGATCTTGATGATTTTGAAGAAGGTAATAGTCAATGCGGCGAAAGAGTCCTAGAGGCTATACAAATGGCCTGGATTGAGGAAAATGAATGAAATACATTAAGTTTTTTATATTGTTTGGTTTGCTAGCCTCTTTCTCAGCTAATGCACTTTTAGAAGTTAACATTATTAAATCTAAAGAAGATTCGTTTCCTATAGTTATAGCTCCTTTTGAAATGATTGGAAACTTTAAAGAGGATTCTGACATAGCAAAAATTATAAGAAAAAACTTAAATATGTCAGGACAATTTGATGCTAAAAGTACAAACCAATTAACTACCGGCCCAATTGACTTTGATTTTTATCTTAAACACAAAAAAGATGCTATTGTTCTTGGAAAGATTCGACAAATTAGCTCTAATGTTAACCATGCAGAAATATATATTTATGATGTTTTAACTCAAAAACCTCTTTATCGGAATAAAATAGCATTTACAAATGGAGCTCTACGAAAAACAGCTCATGCTTTAAGTGATGTTATTTATTATGCTCTCCTAGGTCAAAAAGGTTCTTTTAATACGAAATTATCATTTGTTACTGTTAATGAAGAAAAGAATGGTAAGAGAAAATACCGGCTTGTAATTTCAGATTGGGATGGAAAAAATCAACAAGTAATTATTGGATCAGATGATCCTATTTTGTCTCCAGCCTGGTCAGCTGATCAAAGAAAAATAGCTTATGTTTCTTTTAAAAACAATCGATCTGATGTTTTTGTTAAGTATGTTTTTCAAAACACTAATCCAATAAAATTACCTAAATTTGATGGCATTGCTTCTTCTCCAACCTGGCACCCAGATGGAAAAAGTCTTGCTTTAACACTCTCTAAAGATGGGAATAAAGATATTTATTTATATAATTTTGACTCTAAAAAACTCAAAAGGTTAACCACAAATATTGCAATTGACACAGAAGCTAATTTTTCACCAGATGGTAAAAGTATCGCCTTCACTTCCAATAGAACAGGTCAGGTTCAAATTTACATAAAGAATCTCAAATCAGGAAAAATTTCTCGTGCAACCTTTGAAGGTCGTTACAATGCTAAACCTGTTTTCTCGCCTGATGGAAAAGACCTTGCATTAATTCATCGTGTTGGCAAAGACTATAGACTAGCTTTGCTTGATATAGCCTCAAGAGATTTAACAGTATTAACTCAAAATAAATCAGATGAGTCGCCATATTTTTCTCCAAATGGTGGTATGATTATTTATTCAACTAATCGAGACAACAAGGGAATATTGTCTATAATTTCCCTTCATAACTATCAGACTGTTGAGCTTATGCAAAAAGAAGGCGAAGTCCGAGAACCAAGTTGGTCAAATTATTCTAATTAAGGAAACTAAAATGTCAAAAAAAATTCTATTATTATCAAGTGTAATTTTTTTAAGTTCTTGCGCTACCACTAGCATTTCTGAGTTAGGTGATAAGTTTTTAGACCTAATTAACCCATCTGATGCCCCAGCAGAGGTCACTGATCTAAGTGAGGAAGTTTTTGTTGCATACGATGATAGTGCAGGCTTTACATTTGAAGAGTTAGAAGTTTTAAGTAATGATGAGCTTATTGAGATTGCTAAAGAAAAAGGCTTGGAAGACTTGCTAAAGATTGACGCTGATGGAAATCTTCAGAACAGAGATGAAATAATAAATGCGCTCCTTGAAGCTGAAGCTTTATTAGACAATGCCACTCAGGAGCTCCAATCATTATCAAACGACGCTTTAATTGAAAGAGCTGAAGAGAAAGGAATGGATAGTGTTATAGTTTCAGGAGAACTTAAGACGCTATCTAACGATGAGTTAATCGAGATAGCAAAAGAAAAAGGCATGGAAGATACTTTAATTTTAGATGCTGATGGTAACCTTCAAAATAGAGATGAAGTGATTAAAGCGCTAACAGATAATCTAATAATTTTAGACGAAGACGGTAATATTCAAAATAAAGATGAAGTCATAGAAGCTCTACGAGAGGGTGCTGAGGAAACTAAGTTGGCTGCTTTGTTACTTGAGAATGCTGGAATTACGTCCACTCTTTATTTTTCTTATGACGACTCTGAAATAGACGAGGTAGCAACCAGAATAATTATTCAACATGCCAATTTTATGCAAAGCAACCCATCTTTTAACCTTCGATTAGAGGGACACGCAGATGAAAGGGGTACTCGTGAATATAATCTAGCACTTGGTGAAAATCGTGCGCTTAATGTTAAAGAAGTTTTAGGGCTTTACAATCTTGAAGATAGGATTGTAGTAGTCAGTTACGGAGAGGAACAGCCTATCTTGACTGGTAGCAACGAAGAAGCTTGGGAAAAGAATCGTCGAGTAGAATTTTCTTATTACTAGAGGTAAAATTCCTCAATTCTATTTTTTACTAATCAGTTGTTTCGTCTGATGAAAAAGACTCTGCTTAAACTTATTTTATCAATGTTCTGCATATTTTCTGTGCTTGAAATAAATGCAGATGAAGGTTTAGACCTTGAAATGGCATTTTTTAAAATTAATAAAGAAGTCAAATCCCTTAATAACGAGATTCTTTCTCTAAAAGAAGAGAATGAACTTCTAAAGGAAACACAAAGGCAAAATTCTGAAAAAATAGCTAAATTGTTTGAAATAATCGAATTAAACTCTACTGAAAATAAAAAAGAAGAAGTAACGCTTAAAACAGATATAGAAAAAAATGCACTTAAACTATATTCTGATGGAAAAAGTCAATTTGTAGTTGGAGACTATGAAAAAGCTATAGAGTTATTTATAAACTACTTAGAAAATTTTCCAGACTTAGAAAACGTAGCAGATTCAAAATTATGGCTCGGAAGAGCATATTCTAGAAGTGAAGCATACATAGATTCTAAAAAATCCTATCTAGACTTTCAATCTAGTCACACCAATCACCCAAAATATGCTGACTCTTTATATGAGTTGTCACGAGTCCTTATTGAGCTTAAGGAGCTTAATAATGCTAAATTATTATTATTAGAAATGATTGAAGGCTATCCAAATCATTCACTAACTAAAAAAGCCAACCAATTACTTCTAGAGCTTTAAATAAGTGAAAATTCTAGAAATACAAAAAGTTGATTTAGCTTCTTTTTGTTATCTTAATAGTAAGAGATATCCTTTTTTACTTGAAAGTGTAAATCATAACGACTTCAATAGATACTCTATATTATTTGCTTTTCCAGGTGAAAGTATTGTTCTTAAGAGCTTTTCTGACTTTGACTTTTTAAATGAACTTAAAAATCAATTTAAACCAAATAATTTAAATTTTGACCTGCCTTTTGTTGGTGGTTGGTTTGTTTACCTCTCGTATGAATTAATAGGGCAAATTGAATCCTCCTTATCTTCCGAGGTTTATAGGTCTAATCTTCCAATTGCTTATGCAGTAAAAATACCCTCTGCTATCATTATCGATCATCAGCTAGACAAGACATATCTTATTGATCAAGATAGCAATGAAGATCGCATTAGTTCAATATTATCTGATATTAAACTTACCAAACCGATACCTAAAAAAGCCATAAACGGAGAGCTATCAGAAGAAAACCAAGAAAAATTTACCGATGGAGTAAAGGCTTGCTTAGATTATATAGTTTCGGGAGACGTTTTTCAGGTCAACCTATCAAGGCAATGGCAATATAAACTTAGTGAACAGATAAATTCAACAACAATCTATTCCGCCTTAAAAAATACGAATCCTGCTCCCTTTTCAGCGCTAATTCAATATGAAAATTTCAGCATAATTTCATCATCCCCAGAAAGACTTTTTAGTGTCACTAATGGTGTCTTACAAACAAGACCTATTGCTGGTACACACTCTAGGGGAAAAGGCTCTGAAGATGACACTCAAAAGGAGAAACTAATAAGCCATCCAAAAGAAATAGCTGAACACGTAATGCTACTTGATCTTGAAAGAAATGATATGGGTAGGGTATGCGAATATGGTAGCGTTTTTGTTAATGAGGTTATGACACTAGAAACTTATCCTTATGTACATCATATTGTATCCAATATCAAAGGCAAACTAAGAAAAGATGTAGGTATAAGTGAAATTGTTAGAGCTCTTTTTCCTGGAGGAACAATCACTGGATGTCCTAAGGTACGCTGCATGCAAATAATTAGCGAGCTAGAACAGATGCCTAGATCAGCCTATACAGGCTCAGTAGGGTATTTAAGTCAAAATGGAAAAATGGACTTTAACATCCTCATTCGTAGCTTTATTCATCAGGAAAATACATTAACTTTTCGTGCAGGTGCTGGAATTGTATACGACTCACTGCCAGACAAGGAACTAGCTGAGACTAAGCATAAAGCTGCTGGATTAGTTAAAGTGTTTAATAATTAAATCTTTAAGGCAAAAACTTTGATGTCATAGGGTATCTCCTTTCCTTGCCGAAAGCATTGCTACTTACTTTTGGTCCCGGAGCTGACTGACGCCGTTTGTATTCATTTTTAAGAATCATTGAAGTTACTTTGTTAACAACTTCAGAATTATGGCCTTGCTCAGTAATTTTGCTAACAGATTGTTTCATTTCAACAAATCGTGTCAAAATATCGTCCAAAACATCGTAAGAAGGAAGTGTATCTTGATCAACTTGATTAGGTGCAAGTTCGGCAGAAGGAGGGCGCGTAATAACTCGCTCTGGGATAACGTTTGATATTGAGTTTCTATAGTTCGAAAGCTTGTATACCATAGTTTTCGAAATATCCTTAAGTGGCGCAAATCCTCCACACATATCTCCATACAATGTGGCATAGCCAACAGCCATTTCAGACTTATTTCCTGTTGCTAGGACAATTTTATGATATTTATTAGATAACGCCATAAGTAGTGTTCCTCGAACTCTGGCTTGGATATTTTCTTCAGTAGAGTCTAAAGAAGTATTCTCAAAAAGGTCTTTTAATGACAAATTGAAAGAATCAACCATAGTGTGAATATCGATAGTTGAAAATTGCACTCCTTGGTTTTGAGCTTGTAATTTAGAATCTTCAAGACTCATATTAGATGTAAACTGATAGGGCATCATCACTGCATGAACATTATCAGAACCAATTGCATCCACTGCTACAGCAAGCGTTAAAGCAGAATCAATTCCACCTGATAAACCAATTAGGGCTCCATTAAAGGAGTTTTTTTGAATGTAATCACGTGTAGCTAAGACTAGTGCAGAATATATAGATTTCTCTTCGCTAGGTGATTCCAGTACTTCAATAGAGTTAGTATGAAGACAATTAAGTTCTTCAAACTCAGGCAGTTGAAGGGTAATTTCTCCATTCTCATTCACTACAAAAGAGTTTCCGTCAAAAACTACTTCATCTTGACCTCCAACCATATTGACGTAAATAAACGAAATATCGAATGATGAGGCGTAATTCTTGCATATCTCTAATCGATCATTATGCTTTTCAGATTGAAAAGGTGATGCATTAATTGATATAACTATATCAATATTGTATTGACAAAGTTTTGAAATAGGGCCTTCAACCCATTGATCTTCACAAATTAAAACACCAATTTTAGTTTTTTGACATTCAAATACAAAAGATTCATCACCAGGTGAGAAATAACGTTTTTCATCAAAAACACCATAATTAGGTAATTCCTGTTTATTGTAAATATGAATAATTTGATTTTTTTGAATACAGTAAGCACTATTAAAAAGAGAATCATTAGTTTTATTAGGAGCTCCAAACAAAACGCTAATAGAAGAAGGTACAGATTTACAAAGAAAATCAATCTGTTCATTAACTTGGGTTATAAATCCATCACGGAATAAAAGATCTTCAGGCGGGTATCCAGTAAGTGCTAATTCAGGAAAAACTATTAAATGCGCTCCTAATTCTGCAGCATCATGAATCAAATTTAACATTTTTTGTGCATTTGATTCAATATCGCCAACAATAGCATTAAATTGAGCTATTTGAATTTTGATAGGCTCTATATCAGAAAATATCTTATTAAGCTGTTCTTGCCAAAATATAGCCTTCGTATTATTGCCAGTATTAATTGCGTGCTCGTATTTAGTATTAGCGACTACTTCAGCGGGGTCAAGATCAAGGATATTAGCGAATAACCAAGCATGTGTTTCACTTAAAGCGGCTTTACCTGAGCTGTATTTACTTAAATTTGATTGATTAATATCATATTTTTGAGCAATTTTATAGTCAGAAAAACCCGTTTTTTGGCGCACTAGAGCAAGATATTCAGTTGTTTTTTTATTCATATTGTATTGTTAATTTAAGTAACTTTTAGTTATTTTATACCACTATAGGTAATTAATAACTATAGTTATTTTATAACATTAATAAAAATAGAGGTAATTAATAACTATTAAAACCATAACTTATTGATTTATATTGTTTTTTATAGATATATTTTTTTTGGAAAATTAATCTGTTGGTCTTTTTTTATTGAGTAAATTAATGTAAATATCTAAACAATGATGAATTGCATTAGTTGAATTTAATTCAATTTTTATTTCTCAAAAAATACAGTTTAAACCGCTCTATTTTTATATGAATAACTGCATTCACTTAGTGAGAGAAGGGTGAATTGATTTCTATTTTTATTTAAATATAAGCATCAAAGTCACCAAAGTAGTGATAAAATTTCTGTAATCCTCATTCATTTGTGAAGGATTGTTATACTTTGAAACTCATTAAGGAGATATATATGAAACAATTACTAAAATTGTCTGCTGCCTCATTATTAGTTGTAGGTGCACTTAGTGTACAGGCTTCTACTTTGAGCGATGTTCAGGCAAAAGGTCACCTATCATGTGGTGTATCTAAAGGACTAGCTGGATTCTCTTCTGCTGACTCTGCTGGTACATGGACTGGTATTGACGTTGACGTATGTCGTGCTGTTGCAGCTGCAACACTTGGCGATGCTACAAAAGTTAAGTTTGTACCGTTAACTGCTAAAGAAAGATTCACTGCGCTTCAATCAGGTGAGATCGATATGTTGTCTAGAAATACTACTTGGACAATTACTCGTGACGCTTCATTAGGTTTGAATTTCGCAGGTGTTAACTACTATGATGGACAAGGCTTTATGGTCAAGTCATCTCTAGGTGTTTCTAGTGCTATGGAATTAGGTGGAGCGGCTGTTTGTATTCAGGCTGGTACTACTACTGAATTGAACTTAGCTGACTGGGGTAAATCAAACGGTATCGAATACAACTCAGTTGTTTCTGATACTAACGCACAAACTCTAACTAACTATGAAGCTGGCCGTTGCGACGTTCTTACAACAGACGCTTCTGGACTATACTCATTACGCGCAAGCTCTAACGATCCTTCAGAGCACGTTGTATTGCCAGAAATTATTTCTAAAGAGCCTCTAGGCCCTGTTGTACGTCAAGGTGACGATGCATGGTTTAACATCGTAAGATGGTCTCTTAACGCAATGATTACTGCTGAAGAGATTGGTGTTACTAGTGCAACTGTTGATGATGTTTCTAATAACCCTGAGCGTGAGCGCTTAATGGGTCGTTCTGGAAGCACTCATGAGTATGTTGGTTTGAATTCAGACTGGACTTACCAGATCATTAAGCAAGTAGGTAACTACTCTGAAAGTTTTGAGCGCAACATTGGTCTTAATACACCAATTGGTATTGCTCGAGGTGTTAACGCACTATGGTCAGACGGAGGTATTTTATACTCTGCTCCATTTAGATAAGCAATTATCTAGTTAAAACCTAAACCAGCCTGATATACTTTATCAGGCTGGTTTTTTTTGTTTTTTTTACAGATCCCTATACTCTATATTCATTAAAATATTCATATTCAAGTTTAAAGACCATAAATGAAAAAAATTATCCTCGATTCCTTAGGCCAGTCTGAACACAGAGGATTTAACTTTCGTAATCTACTCTATAACAATGAAGCGAGGGCTTTTTTCTTTCAAGTCGCTACTTTATTGATTGTAATAGGCCTTTTTTATACGGCAATTGGTAACCTATTTGAAAATATTGAAGCAAGAGGAATACATACAGGCTTTTCTTTTCTTAAAAATAGAGCTGGCTTTGATATCTTACCTTTTCTTGGAAACTATATAGTTGACTACACTCCTGAGTCCCCAAATTTAAGTGTTTTTTATGTAGGACTCATTAATACTCTAGTTATTGCCTTTATTGGCATAATATTGTCGACATTAATAGGTCTCTTAATAGGTATTGCTAGACTTTCTAATAATTACCTGATTTCAAAATTGGCAGGTGGATATATTGAACTCTTTAGGAATGTCCCTGTTCTTTTACAAATTCTATTTTGGTACAACTTATTTATCAACGTTTTTCCACACCCAAAACAAAGCTTTTCATTTTTTGATCTTGCATTCCTTAATCAGAGAGGCTTATATTTACCTAAACCAATCCCCGAAGAGGGCTTTTTATTTGTAGTTTTAGCTTTCATCATTGGAATTATCGCTACTTATTTTGTTAAACGCTTTTATAAGAAAAAACATGAACTGACAGGGGTTCATACAAGTACCTGGCCAATTACTTTGTCATTAGTGATTGGATTACCAATAATTGTTTATTTATTGTCTGGCTCTCCGCTTCAATTTGACTTTGCAATTCTAGGTAAATTTAATCTGAAAGGGGGTATGGCTGTTGTTCCTGAATTTTTAGCGCTAGCATTTGCTTTGAGCGTCTATACAGCAACCTATATTGCTGAAGCCATTAGATCAGGTATTGAAGCAGTTGATAAAGGCCAAAAAGAAGCTGCTTCTTCTATTGGCTTAACTCAAATACAGTCGCTAAAACTAATCGTATTACCACAAGCCTTAAGGGTTGCTATACCACCAACCATTAATCAATACCTAAATTTAACAAAAAACTCTTCATTAGCTACAGTAATTGGCTATCCAGAGCTAATGAGTACATTTGGAGGTACTGTTTTAAACCAGGTAGGTCAAGCAGTTGAAATTCTTGGAATGGCAATGTTGGTTTATCTAGTAATCTCACTGTTTATTTCTTTATTGCTCAATTATGTCAATAAAAAGATGGCTATTCAGGGGCGATAATTATGTCAGTATACGACCAACAAGCGACCAGAAAGCCACCAATATCTCAAATTGGAGCAATACTGTGGTTAAGGACAAATCTCTTCTCATCTTGGATTAATTCTGTCCTTACAGTGACTTCATTGTATTTTCTTTACTTACTAATCCCTCCATTGCTGGATTGGATGTTTTTTAATGCAAGCTTTAGCTTTGGCACTATCAACTTTTTTGGCTTTGACATTAAGTTTAGTGAAGCCATGGCAACCAATGCAAATTGTGGACGTGTAGGTGCTTGCTGGCCGTATATCTATGAAAAACTCTATATGTATACCTATGGGTTTTATCCGCGTACAGAGACCTGGAGGCCCAATATAGTATTTGGATTGACGGCGTCACTATTTGTTATCGTTCCATTACTCAAAAACTATAAATACAAGAATAGAGTGATATTGTCATTGATAGTTTTTTACCCAATTGTTTCATATGTTTTAATTTCTGGTGGATTTGGACTGTTGACAATTGTTGAAACTCACCAATGGGGTGGATTACTCCTAACATTAATAATTGCTTCAGTTGGTATTATTGTTTCTTTTCCAATAGGAGTTGTTCTGGCGCTTGGGAGGCAGTCAGACCTTAAAGTAATTAAGCTATTTTCGACGCTTTTTATTGAGTTTATTCGTGCAGTTCCGCTAATAACAATTCTATTTATGGCATCTTTTGTGCTCCCCTTATTTTTGGAGCCAGGCAATAACAGCGTTGACAAGCTTCTGAGAGCTTTAATTGGAATATCTCTCTTCCAGGCAGCCTATTTTGCAGAAGTTGTTAGAGGAGGGCTACAAGCAATACCAAGAGGACAATACGAGGCTGCTGATGCAATTGGACTAAGTTATTTCCAAAAAAATGCATTAATTGTTCTACCTCAAGCATTAAAAATCTCAATTCCTAATATTGTAGGCTCTTCAATATCATTATTTAAGGACACTACACTAGTGTTAATAATTGGGTTACTAGACATGTTAGCAATGGTCGGATTGACAACAGCTGATCCTTATTGGTTGGGAAGGGAAACTGAAGGATATGTATTCGTTACTATAGTTATGTGGGTTATGCTATATTCTATGTCTCGCTATTCAAGAAAACTAGAGTTACGTTTCAATACTGAAAATACAAATTAAAAAGGCTAATAAAGATGAGTACTGATAAAAGCAAAACTAATAAAAAAAACATCATAGAAATATCAAAATTAAACAAATGGTATGGTGACTTCCATGCATTAAAAAATATTGATTTAGAAGTTAAAGAAGGTGAAATAATTGTAGTATGCGGTCCTTCAGGTAGTGGTAAATCAACATTAATTCGATGTGTTAACTTCCTTGAAAAGTTTCAAGAAGGAACTATAGTGGTATCCGGAACAGAGCTAACTGACGATGCACAAAAAATACGAAAAATAAGAAGTGAAGTGGCAATGGTTTTTCAGCATTTCAATCTATTTCCACATTTAACAATTGTAGATAATCTTACATTAGCGCCTATTTGGGTTCATAACGAGACAAAGAAAGAGGCAAGAGAAAAGGCCTTAAAGCTTTTAGATAGGGTCGGTATTAAGGATCAGGCAGAAAAGTATCCAAATCAACTTAGTGGAGGTCAGCAGCAACGTGTTGCTATAGCCAGATCACTATGTACTTCACCAAAGATAATGCTCTTTGATGAGCCAACTTCAGCGCTAGATCCAGAAATGATTTCAGAGGTGCTAGATGTAATGATAGAGCTTGCAAGTGAAGGTATAACAATGATATGTGTAACCCACGAAATGGGCTTTGCCAGAAAGGTTTCTAATAGAATAATCTTTATGGATGAAGGCCAGATTGTGGAAGAAAATGATCCAGATAAGTTCTTTAATAATGCTGAATCAGATAGGTTAAAACTGTTTTTAAGCCAAATACTAACCCACTAAAATTAGTAAAAAGTTATATATTTGAGTTAATTTAGAAATAATAGAACTAAAAACAAAGAGATTAACAAGGTTTTCAGTTATATAATTCATTAGAAGCTATTAATAAAACACCAATGTTTAAAAAAATCTTTAAGAAAGAAGAAGCTCAATACACGCCAGAAATATCTCAAAATGAGGATTGGACTAAGGACATTAGGAGAAGTAAAAAAATTGGTCGTGAGGTAGAGCAACTAACCTTTTTAACCGATAATAATAGCATTAATGAGACTAATGGGACTAAGAAGGGACTAAGTAAGGATCATCTTAAAATACTGAAGAATTGCAAAGATGAAAGTAGTGCAAATGAATTAATGACAATCCTAAAAAGATCCAACAAATCAAAATTTAAAATTGCAATTATTAACCCATTAGTTAAGAATGGTTATTTAGAGTTAACAATTCCTGAAAGTCCAAGAAGTCCAATTCAAAAATATAGACTTACAAACAAATTTGTTAGGCGAAGAAACAAATAACAGTCGCTAACCCGCCTTTTTTGTTTAAATAAAGCTATATTTTTAGAGTTTTTAACGTATAGCTCTAAATTTGCTGTAATTCATGTCTTTGTGTATTTTCCTCATTAGTTTATACATTACCTTTAAATAAGCGCTATATAGTTAAATTTAGAGTCCAATATATAACTCTTTGATTTTCCTTGTTTTTATGTATTTATTGCTTGTTTTTCTTAGTTTTTAGTTCGTATAATTTATATTATGTTAAATAATATAGTTTAATCACTATTTATCACTCTAATTATTAATTTATAGTTAACAGGCAGAATATAATGCTTAGTCCCCCTTCTATATAGTTTTACCTTTTTTCATCTTTCTAACAAATATAGTGTTTTTGTTTTAGTTGGATATTTTTTTTTATTCTTTTTTATTTTTTAATCTGTAACAAATTGTAGTTAACAATTTATTTTTAGATAAAATTTTTTTATTTCCAGTATTCATTATTGCAAAGGCTCCTGTGCCATATGTACTTTTAACAGAACCTTTTTCAAAACAAGTTTGTCCTACTGCAGCTGCTTGTTGATCACCTAATACCGCATGAATAGGAATTTCTTCACCTATAATTTTTTTAGATGTTGTTCCAAAGTCATCAGCAGAATTTTTTACTTTGGGTAAAATAGATTTTGGAATTTTTAACTTATTTAAAATATCTTCATCCCATTTATTAGAATTTATATTATACATTAATGTTCTACTTGCATTTGTAGCATCTGTTAAATGACTTATTTTATTTGTTAGTCTCCAAATTAAGAAAGTATCAATTGTTCCAAATAACAATTGTTTATTTTGTATAAGTTTTTTTGTTGAGGAAACGTTGTCTAGTATCCACTTTACTTTTGTGGCTGAAAAATATGGATCAATGAATAGTCCAGTTTTTTTTCTAAATAAACTTTCAAGTTTTCTTTTTTTTAAATTTTCACATATTTTATTAGTTCTTCTATCTTGCCAAACAATTGCATTATAAATTGGTTTACCAGTTTTTTTATTCCAAAGTATGGTTGTCTCTCTTTGATTTGTAATTCCTATTGAAATAATTTTGGCTTTCAGTCTTTTGCTTTTTTTTATAGCCTCCTTAATAGTTCGTAAAGTCACTCTCCAAATATCTTCAGGGTTATGTTCAACCCATCCTAAATTTGGAAATATTTGTCTAAACTCAGACTGAGATGAAAAAATTTTTTCCCCCTTAAGATCAAATAAAATAGATCTAGATGAAGTGGTTCCTTGGTCTATGGATAATATTAATTTTTTCAAAAACTCTCACTTTGGTTAGATTTTTTCATTGTAATTTTCAGAAAATTGTTAGTAAAGTATAATTATAAAATTATTAGATTGGAGATCAAATTTATGACAAAAATAGCTATAATTGGTGCTGGACCTTGTGGTTTATCGATGCTTAGATCATTTGAACAAGCTGAAAAAAAAGGTGAAAAAATCCCTGAAATAGTCTGTTTTGATAAGCAAGATGATTGGGGTGGTCTTTGGAATTATAGTTGGAGAACTGGCTCTGATCAATATGGAGATCCAGTTCCAAATAGTATGTATAGATATCTTTGGTCTAATGGTCCTAAAGAATGCTTGGAATTTGCTGACTACTCATTTGATGAACATTTTGGTAAACCAATTCCATCATTTCCGCCTAGGGAAGTTTTATACGATTATATCCTGGGTAGAGTCAAAAAAGGAAATATAAAAAATAAGATTAAGTTTAATGCTTCTGTTACAAATGTTTTTTTTGATGGCACAAATTTTGAAGTTACTTATCTTGATAAAAAAAATGATAAAATTTCAAAAGATGTATTTGATTATGTAATTGTTTCAACTGGCCATTTTTCAGTTCCATTCATTCCAGAATATACAGGTATGAAGGAATTTCCTGGAAGAATAATGCATTCTCATGATTTTCGAGATGCTGAAGAATTCAGAGATAAAAATGTTGTTGTTTTAGGTAGCAGTTATTCTGCTGAAGATGTTGCGCTTCAGTGTCATAAGTATGGAGCAAAAAGTGTTACTATAGGTTATAGACACAATCCAATGGGATTTAAATGGCCAAAAGGAATGAAAGAAGTTTTTCACTTAGATAAACTAGAAGGTAACAAGGCAATCTTTAAAGATGGTCATGTGCAAGAGACCGATGCTTTAATTTTATGCACAGGTTATCTTCATCATTTTCCTTTTTTGTCTGAGGATCTTAAATTAAAAACAGGAAACAGATTATATCCACCCATGTTATATAAGGGTGTGGTTTGGCAAAATAATCACAAATTAATGTATTTAGG
>JAQWLF010000085.1:0-2061 GCA_029247465.1 Candidatus Thioglobus sp. | reverse complement strand
TTGAGACCATAATAAAAAATCCTGAAGTTGGGTTAGGAGTTGTGGGAACAAAAAGATTTAAAATTTCTTCACCAATAAGAGATTCGGCTTCACCTTTGTAGTCGCCTGATTGAAATGCAATCACCCAAATTCCTTTGCTTGGATATTGTACTAAAAAAGCCTTTCTGAAACTGTCACTTGAGGCGTTTAAGACCGTCGTTGAAACTTTTTTCAAGACGTTATAGATACTTCTAAAGCCTGGAATTTTATTGAGAGCTCTCTCCCATAATGCTAATAGCTTTCGACCTAATATATTGGTCACCAATGCTCCAGTAAGAAGAATAATTACTATGACGAGTAGTATTCCTGATCCAGGAATTGAAGTATCTAGATTCAATAAGGTTTCAGGTAGGAATCTTGTAGGAATGAAGTTATTGACAACTTCCAAAAAGAACTTGATAACTAGGACACTTAAAGCTAAGGGTATCCAAAACAAAAGCCCGGATATAAAATAATTTCTTAAGCGCTTCACAGTCCCAAAAAGTTAGTCTAGAAAAAGTGTTATTTTAGCACAAGCTTATTAATCAATTTATACCTCGAAGGCTTAATCTATTGATGTTGAGAATTTTTTTCTTCCTCACGAAGTGTTAAAATTTCATAACCATTTTCAGTTACAAGGATTGTGTGTTCCCATTGTGCGGAAAGAGAACGATCTTTGGTGGTTACTGTCCACCCATCAAGCTTAGAGGTAATAACCTCATAGCCCCCTAAATTAATCATAGGTTCAATAGTAAATGTCATTCCCGGTTCTAAAATAGGACTTCGATTAACTTTTCCATCATCATAGTGGATTACTTGAGGTAATTCATGAAAATCTAATCCGATACCATGGCCACAATAATCCCGAACAACTGAACAGTTTTTATTTTGAGCATGAGCGCCAATTACTTTACCAATTTCACCCAAGTGAATACCTGGCTTAACTTGTTGAATGCCAAGCATGAGGCATTCATGAGTAACTTTACAAATTCGAGAAGCTTTAACGCTTGGTTTTCCGACAATAAACATTTTAGATGTATCACCATGAAAACCGTCTTTAATAACAGTTATATCAATGTTAATAATGTCACCCTTTTTTAGTTTTTTCTCTCCTGGAATTCCATGACAAACAACATTATTGACTGATGTACATATAGATTTAGGGAAGCCGTTATAGTTAAGTGGTGCGGGTATTGCTTTAAGTTCATTAACTATGAAATCATGACAGATTTGATCAAGTCTTCCTGTTGTTACACCTACTTTCACATGCATACCAATCATTTCTAGTACGCTTGCTGCAAGCTTTCCAGCCATACGCATCTTTTCAATTTGCTCTGGGTTTTTAATGGATATAGACATTAAAATCTTATTTAGAGTTTATTTGCTCTTTTTTCTAATGCTTCTATTCTCAATTCTAATGGTGGGTGTGATGACCAAAGTTGACGCCAACCAGCTTTAGGTTTTTCGCCAATTCCAAATGCTGCTAACTGCTCAGGAAGAGCTTCAGGCTCTTTTTGTGCTAGACGTTTAAGGGCATTTACCATGTTTTCATGACCGGCTAAATCAGCGCCACCAGTATCAGCAATAAATTCACGTTTTCTGGAAAAATACATCACTACAACACTCGCTAGAATTGAGAGCACAATTTGAGCAAAGATTGTTGTAACAAAATATCCAATTCCATAGCCGCGTTGATTCTTTAGTATTACTCTATCAACAACATGTCCAATAACTCTGGAGAAGAAAATAACAAATGTATTAACAACTCCTTGGATAAGTGTGAGGGTTACCATATCACCATTAGCTACATGGCTCATTTCATGGCCTACTACTGCTTCCACTTCGCCCTTATTCATATTATCAAGTAAACCTTGAGATACAGCTACTAAGGCATTATTTTTACTTGCCCCAGTAGCAAAAGCATTCATATGAGGTGAAGGGAAAATTGCAACTTCTGGCATTTTTATACCTACAACCCCAGCTTGATTTTCAACCGTTTCAATGAGCCATTTTTCAACGTTATTAGTGGGTTGATTAATAACC
>JAQWLF010000077.1:0-5689 GCA_029247465.1 Candidatus Thioglobus sp. | reverse complement strand
CTATCTAACTTGAAACGAAAGGCTTCGTCATCTACCCCATGCCAATGAAACTTATTGAGTTTAAAGAGACTCATTAAATCAAGTAATTTCAATAAACTGTCTACTGAGAAAAAATGCCTAACCGTATCTAAATGCTGTCCTCTCCAACTAAAACGAGGCTTATCAAAGATAGAGCCACACGGGATTAATTGATGATATGTTTGAGCTAATTGCATTAAAGATATAAGGCCATAATAAAAACCTGCCTCATCTCCCGCAGTTATCTCAACATCATCACTCGTTATAGTAATTTTGTATGAAGATTCATCAGAGAGATCTTGTAATTTAAGCTTCAATGAGGTTGATGCTTTTTCATGTTTCTCATTTGCAGTGCCAGAAAAAAGATTAAGATTTAATCGACCACCTAGCTCTGAAGCAGATTGATAGGCACTATTTATTATCTCAATATCATCAAAGACTACATCAATAGGCGAACATAAATTACAAACGCCTGCGCTTGGATCCCATGAATAAGGATGTGGCACCAATCTTAATGATTCATAATTAAATTTATCTCCCGAAACTTGGAGGATTGATGCCACGGAGGAGACTCTTTCATAATCTATATCCGTCATATCTAAATATATTGTATTTCCATTTTGTACTTTTAGAAAACCCCCTTGAGGAGCCCATCTATGATTCATTGGTTTGTGTCTAGAATATTCATAGCCATATTTAAAATTCCACTCCTCTCCAGGATTCAGTGTGGATTGTGTAGGATGTGAGAGCTCAGAATAACCACCAACACTTTTAGAAACAATACAATTCTCAACAGATTTAATTGGAGAAAGCACACTAAAACAAAATAAAAAGTTATCAATTTTATGCTCACTGTTATTTATCAATTTTGAGCAAAAAAAGCCATCAGAATTAATTGCAGTTGTAATAACAAATTCTGTCGAGATCAATGTTTTCTCCTCTTTAACTGATCTTTAATAAAACAAAAAGCCTTCATACAGCTAAGTAAGCTGACCAGTTCACATAAATAATTGGTAGTGAAATGGTATTATATAACAGGTCTTAATTAAAAAGCAAATAAGATTTAATATAAATTATTAATTAAGCCTTTAAAATAGCTTTAAATAAAAATAAACATACAAAAAGAATGGTATAGATATACAATATTTATTTTATTTTTACCATTGACTTATTAAATTGTATTAGAATATAATAGTACCAATTTAGTACCAATATTATTGCCTAAAGATTTAATTTTCTCTTAGGGCTTGTTTTATTTTTTTTATTTTTTGCTGATTTAATGACCGATAACAACAATCTTATTAATTTTTTAATGCCTTCTAATGATAGTTCGGAGTCCCTTTATAAGCAATTATCTCGCTCACTTAACAGTGCAATTCAACAAGGTCTTTTGTTACCTGGTGATGCATTAATGCCTGAGAGAGAATTAGCCTCTAAACTTAATCTGTCTAGAATTACTGTGCGTAAAGCAATTGATCAACTCGTTGATATTGGTATGTTAATAAAACGTCAAGGAGCTGGCACAGTTGTTTCCGAAAGTGTTGATCTTGTTCTACATAAAAATCTTTCTTCACTAAATAGTTTTTCAGCTGATATGAAAAAGCGAGGTCTTGAATCTTATTCAAGAATTATCCTACGTGAAGAGGGAAAAGTAAGCCCAAAAGAAGCTCTTATTTTAAATTTAAATGAAGATGATTTTGTTCATCGCTTAAATAGAGTAAGGTATTTAGTTAATGAACCTCTTCTTTATGAAATTGCTGTTATTCCAGCATCAATCATATCCATTACTTCTGCTATTGACGAATCACTTTACGAGCTTCTTGAATCAAAAAAAATGAATCCAGTTACTGCAAAACAGAATATTCATGCAATCATTGCTGACGATAATTTAGCTGACAAGCTTGAAGTAAGTCCAGGTAGTGCGGTTTTATTTGTTGAAAGGAGAGGTAAGGATTCTAATGGTAGAGTAGTTGAATATACCCAATCTTATTATCGTGGTGATCGCTATGACTATGTGGTGGAACTCGGATGAAGCAAGCACTAATAGGAGCTCAGTTATTCTCTGGCAAAGAGTTCTTTGACAATAGAGCACTACTAATCGATGGTGAAAATATTATCGATATTATTAATGAGCATGACGTTCCTAAAAACTTTGAAATACAAAAATTAAATGGCGGTATTCTCTCTCCTGGGTTTATTGACCTTCAGGTTAATGGTGGAGGTGGTAAGCTATTTAACAACTCACCAGATAAAGAGAGTTTAAATACAATAATAGAAGCACACCAACATTTTGGCACGACTAGCATTATGCCAACTGTTATTAGTGACTCGTTAAATGTTCTTAAGAAATGTACTACAACAATCTCTGAAGAGATTGAAAATAATAAATCCCTCTTAGGGGTTCATATAGAAGGCCCTTTCTTTAATGTTAAGTATCGTGGTGTTCATCAAAAGCAATACATCAATACGATTAATTCTGACTATTTAAACTTATTTGAAAGCTTAAAAGACTTTCCAGTCATGCTCACTTTAGCACCAGAATGCATTTCTAATAAACAGTTGAAGCACTTAAAATCTCTTGGCTTTAAGATTCTTGCTGGCCATACTGATGCAAGTTATGATCAACTTGAAGAGGCAATTAATTATGGGCTAGACGGTTTTACTCATCTTTTTAATGCGATGGGACAAATCTCTGCACGCGAACCTGGAGTTGTAGGCTCTGCATTAACTTTTGATAATGCTGCTGTGAGCATTATCGTTGATTTACATCATGTTCATCCATCTTTAATTCAGATGGCACATAAGCAAAAACCTCAAGGTAAGCTATTTTTTGTTTCAGACTCAATGGCAACAATTCATCATGGAGAGCCTTCTTTTGAGCTTTATGATGAGGTAGTTAGTGAATCCAATGGACGCATTATTAACTCAGAAGGGAAATTAGCCGGCTCTTCAATTACACAAATAGATGCTATAAAAAATGCCTATCAAAGTTGCAACATCCCATTAAATGAAGCACTTGCAATGGCATCTCGATATCCGGCAGAATACTTAGGTGTTGCGAATTACCTTGGTTCATTAAAATCAGGTTACCGAGCTGATCTTACTCACTTTGACTTAGATTTTCAGGTTCAAAATGTGTGGGTCGCTGGTAAGCAGTTAAGACAAGAGGCTCTATGCGAGTAGTTATCCTTCCAACCGAGCAAGAAGCAAGTGATTTTGCAGCTGATTTCATTGAGAAGTTAATTATTGAAAAAGAAAATGCAGTACTTGGTTTGGCAACTGGTAGCTCTGTTCTTTTAACTTATGAGGCTTTAATTAAAAAGTATCAATCTGGGGAGATGAGCTTTAAAAATATTACAACTTTTAATTTAGACGAGTACATAGGCTTACAACCAGACCATACTCAAAGCTATCGTCATTATATGAATCGGAAACTCTTTAATCACATTGATATCGATCATAAAAAAACCTATATTCCTGAATGCTTTAACAAGGATTATGAGTCGAGCTGTGAAAGTTATGAATCTAAAGTAAGAGAGAATGGTGGAATAGACCTTCAATTATTAGGTATAGGAACCAATGGGCATATTGGCTTTAATGAACCAACATCAAGTCTTAGCTCAAGGACACGAGTAAAGACGCTCACTCAAAATACCATCAAAAACAATTCACGCTTTTTTGAAAATAATGAAGTGCAGCCATCTATTGCAATTACTATGGGAATTGGAACAATAATGGAAGCTCAAAATATTATTCTCATTGGCCTTGGTAAACATAAAAGTAAGGCAGTTGCTGATCTAGTTGAAGGGCCAGTTTCTTCATTCTGTCCTGGCAGTGTTCTTCAAAATCATAGAAATGCAGTAGTCGTTTTAGATAATCTTGCCGCATCAAATCTTAAGTTGTATGATTACTATATTCATACAGAAAAAATGTACCTTGAATATATGTGTTAAGTGTTAACATTATCTAAATAAGTTAGTCTAGATTTATAAATAGGATGTATTAAGATGAGTTTAATTTTCAAACAACTATTTGAAAATGAAAGTTGCACTTACACCTACATTTTGGCTGAAAGTGAAACAAGGGAAGCAGCAATTATAGATGCTGTAGACATTATGATTGAGCGTGACACTTCCTTACTTAAAGAACTAAACCTTGACTTAAAATTTATCATTGAAACCCACATCCATGCTGACCATATAACCAGCGCTTGTCCTCTTAAAAAATACTACCCGAAAGCTAAAATTGTGATGGGCATGGAAAATATTGATGCAGAGGCCTGCTCTGACATTATGGTTAATGAGGGTCATGTTTTACCTATTGGTAATTATGAAATTAAAGCAATTGAAACACCTGGACATACCTTAGGCTGCATGTCATACCTGATAGATAATAAATTATTTACTGGTGATTCCTTATTTATTAGAAGTACTGGTCGGTGTGATTTTCAGGGTGGCTCTGCTAAAACTCTTTATAAATCGATTCATAAGCTATTTGAATTACCAGATTCTACTGAAGTTTATCCTGCGCATGATTATAATGGCTTCTCAGTGAGTACCATTGGTGAAGAAAAGAAATTTAACTCGATGATTAAAGAAACATTTGACCAAAAAACTTTTATTAAAAACGTAAACAGTTTAAAGCTAGATCTTCCAAAAAAAATAAAGTTATCTGTCCCCGCTAACCAGAGTTGTGGATTAATTCCAGCACATCTCTCCAACTAAAAAAATATGGATATAACAACTCCCGCACTTCTTTTTCCTGCAATATCTTTACTATTTGTAGCCTATACAAGTCGACTTCACTCCTTAAGCGTACTAATTAGAGCTATGACGACCGATGGCAGCAATGAGTCTAAGACCTTGCACGCAAAAGAGCAACTAGATATTCTAAAAAATCGTGTTACTTATATTAAAAGGATGCAGGTTTTTGGAATATTAAGTTTTATTTTTAACCTAATTACCATTATCTGTATTTATATAAATCAAGATTATATTGCTAAATATATTTTTGGCTTTGGGCTACTTATGATTACTGCTTCGTTATTATTTGCATTACTCGAAACATTAATCTCTACGAAGGCGCTTGAAATACACCTCAAAAATTCTAATAGTCAAATTTAAACTTCTCTTATTTACTCTATTTTTTCACTAATTTTACTAAGGATAGCTTTCTTATAAGGCACCTCTAACTCCTGTGATGCCCAAGCAGCAAAACCTAAATCAACTTGCTGCTCCCATGTCTCAATAGGGTTTTTAAAGATTGTAATAGAGGTTTCTGTGGGAGCGGATAAAAATAATGCCATCTCTTCAGCTTCTTCAGTTTGATTCTCTGGTGAGACATACTCGCTGATATCAATAAATTTAGCAATGTCAGTCATCCAGTAAATACAGTCTCGGTATTCTTTAGCAAGATTAGTTCCTTCTATATATTCTTGAGATAGCTTAGTTATCGCTTCAGTTTGTGCCGCAGTGATTTGTCCATTAGTCATCTCAATGTCAGTTCCATCGATCATGTGATAAGCGTAAAGTCTATTCATAAGCGCCTCTCCTGCAGTGAGGCCTGACATTTCCGGCCTAGAAATCTCTATATAAATAAGCGCTGAACATCTAATAGCACTATTAGCAACATCTTTATCTGCATAAGATAAGTCAATAAATCCAAAAGAAAG
>JAQWLF010000074.1:0-7361 GCA_029247465.1 Candidatus Thioglobus sp. | reverse complement strand
TCTAGTGCGTTAACTCCAATAAAAATAGATTGACTTTCGAGAACCTCAGCCCAGGCAAGTGCGAATGACAAAAAAATTGTATTTCTTGCGGGTACATAGGTAATGGGAATTTCTTCACTTGCAGTATACTTTGGGACTTCGATGCTTTTATCGGTTAGAGCTGACCCCCCAATGTCCGCTAAGGATATTTTCATGATTCTGTGCTCATATACACCGAACCTTTGGGCTATAATTTTTGCAGAGACAAGCTCAGAGAGTTGCTTTTGTCCATAATCAAAGCTTAATGCATAGCAGTCAAAATTCTGTTCTTGTGCAATTGCCAAGACTGTGGTTGAATCTAAACCACCAGATAAAAGAACAATGGCTTTAGACATTAGCCAGATTACCTTTTTCTTCTAGCCAAGATTTACGATCTGCAGCACGTTTTTTTGAGAGCAGTTTATCCATCATTTCGCCTACCTGTAATGGGTGGTCAAGTGTTAACTGTATTAATCGTCTAGTATCAGGCTGCATCGTTGTTTCTCTTAATTGTTTAGGATTCATTTCACCCAAACCTTTAAATCGTTGTACTTGAACTTTTTGACGTTTATTCTCCTTTAAAAGTTTAGCTTCAAATGCATTCTTTTCTTTATCGTCTAGAGCATAAAAAACTTGTTTTCCTGCATCAATTCGATAAAGAGGAGGCATAGCAACATAAACATGGCCTTGAGCAACAAGTTTAGGAAAATGTTTAACAAACAAAGCGCATATCAAAGTAGCAATATGGGCGCCATCAGAATCCGCATCCGCTAGGATACAAATTTTTCCATAGCGTAACCCAGAAAGATCATGACTATCAGGTTCTAAACCTATTGCAACGCTAATATCATGAATTTCATTTGAATCAAGAACTTGAGATGAGTCAACCTCCCACGTATTAAGAATTTTACCTCTAAGAGGTAGAATTGCCTGGTAGTCTTTGTCTCTTGCCTGCTTTGCTGAGCCCCCAGCAGAGTCTCCTTCAACTAAAAAAACTTCTGTCTGTTCAAGGTCAGTACTAGTGCAGTCAGAAAGCTTTCCAGGAAGGGCAGGGCCACTGACAATTTTTTTTCGTATAACTTTTTTTGCAGTTTTAAGTCTAGATTGTGCATTAAGAATAGCTAATTCAGCAATTTTTTCAGCTATATCAGTGTGCTGATTAAGCCAAAGACTAAAAGAGTCCTTAACAACGCCAGATACAAATGAAGCGCACTCTCTTGAAGAAAGCCTTTCTTTGGTTTGACCTGAGAATTGTGGATCTAAAATTTTAATTGATAAAACAAAGGCAATTTTTTGCCAAACATCATCAGGTGTTAGCTTAATATTTTTTGGTATTAAATTTCTGAATTCACAAAACTCTTTTAGTGCATCTGTAAGTCCAGATCTGAGGCCATTAACATGAGTTCCACCTCCAATTGTTGGAATTAAATTTACAAAACTTTCAGCAATAGTATTGTTTGTGTTTTCAGTCCAAGTTAGTGCACAATTAAGTTGTTCTTCTTTGGTTTTAAATGATATAACAAAAGGAGTTGTAGGTATACAGTCTAATCCATCTAAGGAGGCTTGAAGGTAGTTGTTAATTCCGTCTTTATAAACCCATCGATCTTTTGTTTCGTCTATCTCATTATTAAAGGTAACCTCTAGTCCTGGACAAAGAACCGCTTTAGAGCGTAGATTATGGCGTAACCCCTTGATGGAGAATTTTACAGTATCAAAATATTGAGGGTCGGGTACAAACTTTATTAAGGTTCCCGTGTTGCGTTTCCCAATAGTAGCTATTTCTTCTAAATCTTTAGATTTTTTACTTGATTTAAATTTCATATAGTAATGCTTAGCATCTCTTTTAATCCAAACTTCAATAGATTTTGAGAGAGCATTTACTACAGAAATTCCTACTCCATGAAGACCTCCAGCAAATTGATACGAGTCATTAGAAAATTTACCACCTGCATGAAGTTTTGTAAGAATAACTTCTACAGCAGGCGCCCCTTCTTTAGGGTGAATATCAATAGGAATTCCTCTACCATTATCTTCGACTGATAAAGAGTTGTCTTTATGAAGCGTTACATTAATTTGAGTTGCATAACCAGATACAGCTTCGTCGACACTATTATCAATCACTTCTTGCGCTAGATGGTTAGGGTTTTCAGTATCTGTATACATTCCTGGACGTTTTTTGACTGGATCCAAGCCAGTTAGAACTTCTATTGAAGATGCGTCGTAATTAGACATAGTTGGTATAGGCAATAATTGGCAATTATAATACCAAAAAAAAGCCCCAAAAAATGGGGCTTTTTATTAGATTAACATTTAGTTTTACATCATGCCTGGCATTCCACCACCCATACCGCCCATATCAGGCATTGCAGGAGCAGACTCTTGTGGCTGATCAGTCACCATTGCTTCGGTCGTAATCATGAGGCCTGAAATACTTGCTGCATGCTGAAGCGCTGCACGAGCTACTTTAGTGGGATCTAAGATACCCATTTTAAGCATATCGCCATACTCTTCTGTAGCCGCATTATAGCCAAAGTTACCCTTGTCTTTTAAGACTTCATTTAGAACAACAGAGGCTTCACCACCGCCATTACTAACAATTTGCCTTAAAGGCTCCTCTAGGGCACGTTTGCATATGTTAATACCAACGTTTTGGTCACTATTGTCACCTTTGAGTGAGTTAAGCGAAGAGATAGCACGAATAAATGCAACACCACCTCCAGGGACAACGCCTTCTTCAACAGCAGCACGCGTAGCATGAAGTGCATCATCGACGCGGTCTTTTTTCTCTTTCATTTCAACTTCGGTTGCAGCTCCAACCTTAATAACTGCAACACCTCCAGAAAGTTTAGCCAAACGCTCTTGGAGTTTTTCTTTATCATAATCAGAGCTTGTTGCTTCAATTTGTGTTTTGATTTGACCAATACGCGATGTAATATTCTTTTTTGCACCTGATCCATCAATAACAGTTGTATTATCTTTACCAATTTCAACTCGTTTCGCAGTTCCTAGATGTTCTTCAGTAATACCTTCAAGTGATAACCCAACCTCTTCAGAAATAACTGTACCACCAGTAAGAGCAGCTATATCTTCTAAAATAGCTTTACGACGATCACCAAATCCTGGCGCTTTCACTGCAGCAACTTTTACTATACCACGCATATTATTGACAACTAAAGTTGCTAATGCTTCGCCTTCAATATCTTCTGCAATAATTAGTAGAGGTTTGCCGGCCTTTTGAACAGCCTCAAGTGCTGGCAATAAATCACGAATATTTGCAATTTTAGAGTCATGTAACAAGATATAAGGTTGTTCTAAATCAGCAGTCATAGATTCTTGGTTATTAATAAAGTAGGGAGAAAGATAACCACGATCAAACTGCATTCCTTCAACAACGTCAAGCTCATTTTCAAGGGTTGAACCCTCTTCGACTGTAATAACGCCTTCTTTTCCAACTTTTTCCATAGCTTTGGCAATAATTTCGCCAACAGACTCATCTGAATTCGCAGAAATTGTTGCAACCTGTGAAATTGCTTCGCTATTTTTACAAGGCTGAGATGATTTTTGTAAGGCTGAAACTACAACCTCAGTCGCCTTATCAATACCTCTCTTAAGGTCCATTGGATTCATTCCAGCTGCAACAGATTTAACACCTTCTGATATCAAAGATTGAGCTAAAACAGTCGCGGTTGTTGTTCCATCACCCGCGATATCATTAGTTTTTGATGCTACCTCTTTAACCATTTGAGCACCCATATTTTCAAATTTTCCATCAAGCTCAATTTCTTGTGCAACTGACACACCATCCTTAGTAATTGAAGGAGCACCAAATGATTTATCAATAACAACATTTCTACCTTTGGGGCCAAGTGTAACTTTTACTGCATTGGCAAGCGTATTAACACCCGACATCATTAAATCTCTAGCTTCTGAGCCAAATTTTACGTCTTTTGCTGACATTTTATATCTCCTTTAATTTTCGATTACTGCAACAATTTCATCTTCGCTCATCACTAGAAGTTTTTCTTCTCCTACTGTGATTTCAGCGCCAGAAAATTGGCCAAACATAACTGTATCGCCAACCTTAACATCCAAAGGAATTAAGTCGCCTTGGGTACTTATTCTGCCTTTTCCAGCTGCAACAACTTCTCCTCTAGAGGGCTTCTCAGTTGATGAATCAGGGATGATTAAGCCACTGGCTGTTGTTTTCTTTTCTTCTACTCTACGAACGATAACACGATCGTGTAAGGGACGGATTTCCATATTTTCTCCTGGTGTTGGACAAAAAAAAATGTCGTTGAAGGTCTAACCTTCTAGACGTTCTTTAAGCTTTTTAATAGCTTTGTTTTCAAGTTGACGAACCCTTTCTGCTGAAACGCCATACTTGTCTGCTAAAGTATGTAGGGTCGATTTTTCATCTTTCAAGTACCTTGATTGCAAAATATCGATACTTCTTTCATCTAAAGAAGAAAGTGCTTGATAAAGCTTATTGTGTTGGTCTTCTTGGTGATTATCGTTTAAAGCTAATTGCTCTGGAGTTGCTCCAGGATCTGAGATGTATTGTTCAGGCATATAAGAGTCATCGTCATCATGCACTTCAAAAGCAACATCACTTAGTTCGAGACGAGATTCCATTTCTATTACATCTTTTTTTCTAACACCCAAATCATTTGCAATTACTTGAGCCTGTTCACTTGTAAGTGATTGAAAGATGTTTGATTTTGCTTTTCTTAGTTTAAAGAATAGCTTTCTCTGTGCCTTTGTAGTAGCTACCTTAACAATTTTCCAGTTCTTGAAAATATATTCATGAATTTCTGCACGAATCCAGTAAACAGCAAAGGATGACAATCTGACTTTTTTGTGAGGATTGAAGCGCTTGACTGCCTTCATTAATCCGATTGTTCCTTCTTGTATTAGATCGGCATTCTCAAGTCCGTAGCCCTTGTAGCCGTGAGCAATAAAAGCGACAAAGCGCATATGAGCTAAAACAAGCTTTTTAGCTGCAGATAAACTACCATTCTCATATAACTCAATAGCTAAGTCATACTCCTGTTCTGCGGTCAGTATCGGGGGGTACTTTTGTACCTCTAGATCCCTAGATGTGTTGTTTATCGATAATGCAAATTCACTCATAAATTTTCTATAAAACGATAATTAAGTGCTAAATTATACCAAAAATTAAAGTTATATCAATTTTTTAAGTAAATTTTTGTGTTTATTTGACTGCTCTTCAAGAGAGAGCTTAAATCGCTCAGAAGCTTTGTTTGATGGGATTATTATGCTTTCTAGGTCTGATAAAGCTTCATTAAAATCGTTATTGATAATTAGGTAATCAAATTCATTAAAGTGCCTCATTTGATTTTCGGCATCAGACATCCTATTATTAATCGTTAATTCGTCATCTTGGGCTCTATTTTTTAGTCTTTCAAGTAAAGCCTCCTTTGAAGGAGGTAACACAAATATACTTATTGCTTTTGGCATGTTAATTTTTACTTGACGTGCTCCTTGCCAATCAATTTCTAAAATCACATCTATATTATTATTAAGGTTGTCTTCAATTAATTGCCTAGAGCTGCCGTAAAGATTTTCAAAGACTTCAGCAAACTCAACAAATTTGTTATCTTTAATCATTTCTTGAAACTCATTAACTGATATAAAGTGATAATTAGTACCATCAACTTCTTCAGGTCTTGGTTTACGGGTTGTATGAGATACAGACACACATATATTGCAAGATTTTTTCAGTAATGCATCAACTAGAGAGGTTTTACCGCAGCCAGAAGGTGCAGCTATAATAAATAGATCAGCCATTTTGATTCAAAATTTTCATAGTTATTTAGGAATATATCCTTGAATCTTATCTAAATCATCACCAGAAAAAAAATATTTCTCCATTTGATCTTTTAAATATTTTTGCGAGGATTCTTCAAATAAATTTAAATTATTTTCATTAATTAGCATTGTTTGGTGATCAAGCCACATTTGCCAAGCTTCCTTAGACACTGAGCTTAAGATTTTTTTACCAAGCTCGCCTGGGTAAGGGGCTCTTTCTAAACCCTCGAGTTCTTTATTTAATTTAATGCAGTAAAGTGAAGTCATAATTGTTTTAGTCTAATTCCTAGTGTGTAGAGGGTTGAAAAATATATCACTGCCGAAATAATAATTGTTCTAGATATTGATAAAACCCTTTCTGAAAGTGAAGAATCTAAGTAATATTCTATAGGTGTTTCAAAGTACCAAATATACATTGCCATTATAGTAACTGCAAATATCACTTTAATTAGCATTTTATAAAATGAAATGTTGAATTTAAAGATTGACTGCTGAATTAAGAAAAAATAAAGCAATGTTGCATTAATGAGAGCTGAAATTGATGTTGCTGCGGCTAAACCAATATGACCATAGAATTGCACCAATATTAAATTCAGAATTACATTCGAGATCATTGCAACAACTCCTGCTTTGACTGGAGTTTTTGTGTCTCCTCTTGAAAGAAAAATTGGTGCAAAGATTTTAATTGCAATGAATGCCATCAAGCCTGATCCATATGCTTGAAGACTTAATGATGTCTGTTTGGCAGCGTGTGCATCAAATAATTCGTACTGAAAAAGAGTCACAATAAGTTCTTCTGATAAAAAAACTAAACCAATACATGCAGGAAAACCCAATATGAGAGCATATAGAAGCGCTTTATCAATTGTGTCGATAAAGTTTTTGTTGTCTTTTTTGGAGTAGTAGTTACTTAATTTTGCTAATGCAACTGTTGCTAAAGCAATTCCAATTAATGCTAATGGGAGTTCTAAGAGTCGATCAGAATAATATAACCAAGAAACACTTCCTGCTATAAGCGTTGATGCAATCATTGTATCAACTAATAGGTTGATTTGAGAGACTGAAACTCCAAATAGGGCAGGTATCATTCTTTTCTTTAATGTTGTAAGAATTTTATGATGACCGAACTGTATTTTTGGTAGTCTTTTAATTTTTAATAAAAAAGGGATCTGGAATGAAAGCTGAGCTACCCCGCCAATTAACACACCCCATGCCAAGGCCATAATTGGAGTTGATAAAAATTTCGATAAAAAAATGGCGCTAAGTATTAATGAGATATTTAGCAGTACCGGGGTAAATGCTGGAATACTAAAGTTATCATAAGTATTAAGTATTGAACCAGAAAGAGCTGTAAGAGAGATTAAGAGTAAATATGGAAAAGTTATTCTTAGCATATTTGAAGCCAAATGAAACTGTGCCATATCTGCGTTGAAATAAAAACCCCATGCAAACAAAAATATTATTACAGGTGCTAGTACAACTGCAATTAAGGTAATAAGCATAAGAACACTAAG
>JAQWLF010000073.1:0-4892 GCA_029247465.1 Candidatus Thioglobus sp. | reverse complement strand
GGAATTTCAAACATTGCACCAAATCCTCCTAAACCAGCTAAAACACCTTGCCTTAAAGTTGATTTTGCAATGGGTTTAATTTTCTCGATAAGTTGATTTCCTTTGGTAATATCAACCCCTGAATCCTTGTAAGTCAATGATGACATCTTGGTTTTTCCGTATAATTAAGGTCTATAACTAAATGATTTAAATTAGGCATACTAATGAGCTATTCAATGCTACCTAATGCGCTTTCAGTAATACGCATTATTTTAACAGTTCCAGTTGTTATAGCATTACTAAAAGAGCAGTATCTTTTAGCATTGTTGCTATTTTTGTTAGCAGGAATTTCTGATGCATTGGACGGTTGGATAGCTAAACAGTTCTCTTTTCAAACGAGACTCGGCTCTATTCTTGATCCAATGGCGGACAAAATATTGTTAACGTGTACATTTATAACACTTTATTGGGTTGGAATTCTACCTTTATGGTTATTGATGTTAATTTTTGTTCGAGACGTTATTATTGTTGCAGGTGCTTTAGGATATTTCCTAGGTGAAATGACTAGTGATAGCGAATTATTGCAGCCAACTCTAATTAGTAAGTTCAATACTGTCTTACAAATAGCTTTAGTTTTGTTTTTATTGTTGATTCAGATTTATGTTGAGTTTGCTATCTTTATAGAAATGGTATTTATTATAGTTGCTACCTCAACAGGTTTGAGTGGTGCAGATTATATGTGGCTTTGGATTAAGAAATTTATTTTGCAAGAGTCTAAAAAATGAATCAATTAGGGTTACCTATTTCACTTGATTCTAAAATGTTATTAGATAATTTTGTTGGTAACAAACAGCTTCTTGAATTTATTGATCAGTTGTATGAAAAAAAGACCCCTGTTGAAGTTTATGTTTATGGAGATCAAGGGCTTGGCAAGACTCATGTGTTGCAGGGAACTGTCCTAAAGGCACTTTCAGACAATCAAAATGCTATTTATATTGATTGTAATGACTCTTTACCAGAACACATATTAGATTCTATTGATCAATTAAATTTGATTAGTCTAGATAATGTTGATGTTATTAAAAATGATAACCAAGACTTCTTTTTTGATTTATATAACCGAGCGAGGCAAGCAAAAGTTTCTATTTTAGTTAGCGGTTCTAATATGCCAGCTGACTTGAGCGTTATGAAAGACTTAAAGACTCGCCTTAGTTTGGCAGCAGTTTATAAGTTAGAAGAGCTCAATGATGAATTAACGATGTCTGTTATAAACAATCAAATGAGCGAAAGAAATCTGACGATTAATTCCAAGGTTTATGAATACTTATTTAAATATTACTCCAGAGACGTGAAGATTTTATTATCTGCAATGGATCAGTTAGATAGAGCATCACTTCAATCAAAAAAAGCCATCACAATTCCTTTTGTTAAAAAAACACTTCGACTTTAAGGGCTTTTTACTTAATGTAGTGGTATTGTTAGTTTATTTATCGATCTCTATTAAGAGCGTGAAGTAACTAATAAATCATTAGTCATTATGAACGCTTTATAATAGAATTTTAATTGTGCTAAAAATATGGACCATCTGCCCATTTTTATTAATTTAAGACAAAAACCATGCCTTGTTGTAGGAGGAGGTGATATTGCTCTTAGAAAGATTAACTTATTGTTAAAAGCACAGGCAAGTATTACTTGTGTCTCTCCAGTTTTTTGTGACGGTTTAAATGATTTAGCTAAAGAAAATATTCTAAGTTTAGTTAAAAAGAATTTTGAAGCTTCAGACATTACTGAGTATTCGGTAATTATTTCTGCCACCAATGATTCTAAAATAAATTCCGAGGTATCCAAACTTGCTCATGAGTTACGTATTCCAGTTAATGTGGTTGATTCACCAGATTTATCGAGCTTTATTATGCCTTCTATTGTCGATCGATCGCCCGTCGTAATTGCTGTTTCATCGGCTGGTAAAGCACCAGTTCTCGCTCGAATAATTCGAGCAAAATTAGAAACTATTATTCCTAGTGCTTATGGAACTCTCGCTGAAATTGCTGGCGAGTATAGGCAAAGAGTTAAAGACAGGTTCTCTAAGATAAAAGATAGAAGAGCATTTTGGGAGACTACTTTTTCTGGAGTAATTGCTGAGAAAGTTTTTTCTGGACGAATTGCTGAGGCAAAAGCTGATATAGAAAAACAACTTAAAGATTTGGTTGAATTGAGTATGGGGGAGGTTTATTTGGTGGGCGCTGGCCCAGGCGATCCTGATCTTTTGACCTTTAAGGCATTAAGGTTGATTCAGCAAGCTGATGTGGTTCTGTATGACAGATTGGTATCTAAAGTTGTTATGGAGTTAGTTAGGAGGGACTCTGAACTCATATATGTTGGTAAAAAAGGTGGTAGTGATGAGTCTACTCGACAAATAGATATTAATGATCAGTTAGTTGAGCTGGCAAAATCAGGAAAGAGAGTATGTCGACTGAAGGGTGGTGACCCGTTTATTTTTGGCCGTGGGGGTGAAGAAATAGAGACTCTTTCTGAAAATGGAATTCCGTTTCAGGTTGTTCCTGGAGTTACAGCAGCATCTGGCTGTTCTTCTTACGCTGGTATCCCTCTGACTCATAGGGATTACTCTCAGTCTTGCAGATTTGTAACGGCTTATTTAAAAAATGGAACTAGCAATCTTCCATGGAAAGAGTTAGTCGTAGAACAGCAGACTATTGTTTTTTATATGGCTTTGAGTGGTGCAAACCACATATGCGAACAGCTGATTGCTCATGGCATGCGAAAAGAAATGCCTATTGCAATTATTGAAAAAGGAACTATGCCTGAACAGAAGGTTTATATAACAACTTTATTGGCCTTACCAGATTTATTAATAAAGGAGAATATTCATGCCCCTACATTGATGATTGTTGGGGAGATTGTGAAACTGAATGAAAAGTTAAACTGGTATGGCAATTTAAAGAATTAGTAAATCTTATTTAATTCTAATTGGGTATAATTCAGAATTCTTCGCGGGAGTGGTGGAATTGGTAGACACGCTGGATTTAGGTTCCAGTGTCGCAAGACGTGAGAGTTCGAGTCTCTCCTTCCGCACCATCAAATCTTTTTTCTATAGTTCTTTAGTGGTTCATTTTAATTTCTAAGGGGCTTCCACCAGGGAGTCTGAGGAAGGTCAACCAAATCGAATATTTCACCAATCATAGGTGTTGCAATGTCGATGTTTCTTTTTTTTGCTTCTTGGGTAACACGAATTATTGGCTCATCCCAAGGGTGAATAGATAAGTCGAATTTAGACCAATGAATTGGGAAAAGTACTTTTGATTTTAAGTCGATATTAGCTTGAACAACCTCATCAGGAAACATATGAACTTTTGACCAGCCAGCGTTGTAGGCACCATTCTCAATAAAGGCTATATCGAAAGGACCATATTGATCACCTAAGTCTTTAAATGTTTCTGAAAATCCACCATCTCCACTAAAGTAAGCTTTCATTGAATTAGAAGAAATAATCCATGAACCCCATAGTGTTGAGTTTCCGTCTGTTAGTCCTCGTCCACTAAAATGTTGAGCAGGAGTTAATGTGAACTTAATATTTTTATAGTTTTCACTGTCATGCCAATCAAGCTCACTAATCCTATCTTTTTCCACGCCCCATCGCTCCAAATGCGCTTTAATTCCTAAAGGAACAAAGAAGTGATCGACTCGTTTAGAAAGTTCTATAATTGCTTTTGAGTCAAGGTGGTCATAATGGTCATGGGATATGACGACTACATCTACTTTTGGAAGATCATCAATATTAGTTGGATTTTCATATGCAAAAGAGTTGCCAAAAATAGGCAGTGGAGAGGCTCTATTAAAGACTGGGTCAGTCATAATAATGATTCCATCAGTATTCATCAAAAGAGTTGAGTGACCAAGCCAAGCAAATTTACCTGTTGTTAAATCGCTACTTTTCAATTGTTTTGTAGGAAGAGGCTTAAGTGGGTTTTTATCTTTTGGTGGAGAAATCCAATCCATTAAAGAAGCGTTTTTCTCTGAAGTTCGTAAATTTATATAAGTTGTTTGTAAATTAACAAATTTTCCATCAACAAAGTTTTTTGAGCTTTGAATTAGTTTGTTACTATCTTTGTCAGGTGAACCTCCAAAGACAGGGGAAAAATTAAGAAACAGAAGCACTACTATGCCAATAATAATGACTATGTAAATTAGGTATTTAATTATATTTAATATGGTGAATATAATTTCCATAATTCTTCTTTTGCAATTGCTAAATTAATGATTGTAAATTTTAAAGCTAAATGTTTAATATATTTGCTTTATTAAAGATAATAGTAGATTTAATTTCCATTAGTAATTATCAGAATAATGAAACAATGTGAGTCAATATAGGACCACAATAATACTGTAAAATATTAGCCTCTTTAAGCCTATTTTTTGTTTTTAACAAGTAGTGAATTATGTTAATTGAAGTTGGACATTTTGCTCTCGTTCTTGCATTAATATTTTCTATATTGCTGGTGGTTTTGACTTCGATTGGTCTTTATCAGAATAAATTTTCACTGGCACAGCTTTCGAAACCTTTAGTTTGGGTTCAGTGCTTTTGGATTGCAGTAGCTTTCTTTGTATTAATGAGTGCTTTTCTTACTAATGACTTTTCAGTGAAGTATGTTGCTGACAATTCAAATACTCAGCTTCCAATACTATATAAAGCCTCTGCTGTATGGGGTGCCCATGAAGGTTCTTTGCTTTTATGGGTTTTTGTGCTTTCCTTGTGGAGCGTTGCGGTAAGTCTTTTTTCAAAGCGAATTCCATCAGATTTATTAAATCAAATTCTAATAGTGTTGGGTGCTTTGAGCTTTGGATTTTTACTTTTTTTACTTTTTACATCTAATCCATTTGAACGATTAATGCTC
>JAQWLF010000068.1:0-4546 GCA_029247465.1 Candidatus Thioglobus sp. | reverse complement strand
TAATGGGCGTTGGGACACCTTCAGATTTAGTAGAAGCTATTGCATGCGGGATTGACATGTTTGATTGTGTAATGCCTACTCGCAATGCAAGAAATGGTTATTTATTTACTTCAAAAGGTGTCGTTAAAATTAGAAATGCAAAATACAGGTCAGATATTGGGCCACTTGATCCTAACTGTAAATGTTCAACGTGCATCAATTATTCAAGGGCTTATCTTCATCATCTTCAAAAAACAAATGAGATATTGGGCTCTCGCTTAAATACATTTCATAACTTATACTATTATCAAGATTTAATGAATTCAATTAGAAAAGCAATTGAAGCTAATACATTTTCTGAATTTAGAAAAATATTCTCTACTAAACAGAATTTCTAATTAGGTTTCATTCTACTGTTGCTTTTACAACTGGATTTTTACTAAAGTATTCATCTAATAGAGACCTCGCAAGTGGTGCGGCCTTTGAACTTCCGCTACCTGCATTTTCTACAATAATGGCTATAGCAACCTGAGGGTCTTCAATAGGAGCAAACCCAGTAAAAAGTGCGTGATCTCTTAATTTTTCATCAATATTTTCAGCAATATATTCTTCTTCTGGGTCTAGGCCAAAAACCTGAGCGGTTCCTGTCTTTCCTGCTAAAGTATATTTTAGTTTGTTGTTTAGTCTTTTTGCGGTTCCTAATTTTCCATAAACAGTTTGTTTCATACCTTCAATAATTACTTCCCAATTATTAATATCTTTGATAGGTATTTGTCGCGAAGCTTTTTTTTGGTCTAGTGTTATATCTCCATTTTTTGTTTGAGAGTGCATCATTACTTGTGGCGTTAATAACTGACCTTTATTGGCAATAGCTGCAGTTGCTAATGCTAATTGAAGTGGGCTAGCAGTCATAAAGCCTTGTCCAATTCCTGTAATCAGAGTTTCGCCTCTATACCAAGGCTCATCTTTGTTAATTTTTTTCCATTCTCTTGAAGGTAAGACCCCTCCTAGTTCGCCAGGTAAATCAATATTTGTATTTTTCCCAAATTGAAATAGATCAAGGCTATCATGAATTTGATCAATTCCTAATTTATAGGCTAAATCATAAAAAAATACATCACAAGATTGTGCAATACCCTCAACCACATCGACATGACCATGACCATAACGCTTCCAGTCATTAAATTTTCTTGAATAATCTGCAAGCTTATAAAAACCCGGACAAAAAACTTGGTCTTTAATAGTAATATTGCCTACTTCCAGTCCAGCCAAAGCGACCATTGGTTTGATTGTTGATCCTGGTGGATAAAGGCCTTTAATGCTTCGATCAAAAAGTGGCAAATTCTCGTCGTTATAGAGCTCATTATATTGATCAAATGAAATCCCATTAACAAACCAGTTTGGATTGAAAGTGGGCGTACTAACTAGGCTCAATATTGAGCCATCCTTTACATTAATAAGGACTATTGCTCCTCGATTATCACCCAATAGAGATTCAGCGGTCATCTGAAGATCTATATCGACATTCAGATAAATATCTTTACCAGGGATAGAGTCTTTAATGATAGTAGAATCAACAACACGACCTGCAACATTTCTTTCAATTTGTTACTCACCCGATTGACCATGAAGTAGATCTTCATACTGTTTCTCAATGCCTGTTTTTCCAACAAAGTTAGTACCACTATAATTATTTTTATCATAATAGATTTTATCTTCTTTACTCATAGATGAGACATAGCCAATGATGTGAGCACTAGAAATTCCATTAGGGTAGACCCGATGAAAATACGGCTCAACTTCTACTCCAGGTAGTTGATTTTTAACAAGGAATGATGAAGCTTCTGATTCAGATAGATTGTATTTAATTGGTATGTTATGAAACTTTTTATAGCGATTCAAATTTTTATTGAACTTAGCAATATCATCTTCATTAATTAAATTTTCTGTCTGTAATTCCAAAAAAGTGCCATTTAAATCATTAATTTTCTCCGGAGTAATCGTTAATCTATATGAAAACTCATTGGTAGCTAAAACCTTACCATTTCGATCAAGTATATTTCCTCGTATTGGAGTAATAGGAAGAGTCTGCATTTGATTTCCAAGTGACTCCTCAGTGTAGTATTCATACTTAGTTATTTGTAGGTTAAATAGCCTTAAAACCAAAATGAAAGTCATTGCTATCATAAATAAAGAAGCAATCATTATTCTTGATTTAAATACTTTTCTCTCACGTTTAGTATTTGCAATTTTTTCCATATTAACTTTCTACTTAATGTTTAAGTTTTGCCAGTAAAAAGCGAATAACAGGCCAAATAATTGCACTAGAAAATGGTGAAATTAATATCAACCAGCTAAAATCAAAACCTTGAACTAATATATGGATTAATAAAAAAGTAATTAAGTAAATGAGAGAGCCTAAAAAAATATAGACCTGCTGAGTTGTCAAGTTTGAAACAAAAAATGATTTTTTAACACTAAAAATGAACGCTGAGCTTATGACTAGTGACAAAGCATTCTGACCTAGAATACCTCCCTGGAGAATATCCATTAATAGTCCAAGTATCAAAGCAGAGAGATATATCCATTTACCATCGGTATAAATCACCCAGTAAACAAAACAAACTAACATCCATAATGGTGAAGACAACTCAATAACTAAAGGCAACGAAATTGCACCAATAATCAATGCAAAAATTGATATTTTACTAAGAAGCAACATAGGGTTTTGGTTAGTCATTTTTTTCTGAGACGATGAGTACTAGCTCTAATTTATTCATATTTTGAAGGGGTTGGAGTGTAATCGATAAAAAAGAATCGTTTAAGAGATTATTAATTTGGGTCACTCTTCCAACAAGATAGCCAACCGGGTAGGAATTTCCAATTCCACTTGTTACAAAAATGTCACCCAATTTAACGTCCGACTCTAACGGAACGTATTCAACAATCATTCCTTTTTCATTAGAAGCTAAACCCTTCGTTATTCCTCTGATGCCATTTCTAGAGTTTTTAACAGGCATGTGTTGAGTAGGGTCTGTAATCAGTTGGACAGTTGAATATAGGGGTGTGACCTGGGTAACATTACCAACCACACCATCAGAGCCAACTATTAGTTGAGATAAAGTAACCCCATCATTAAAGCCTTTATCAATAATTATTTGTTTTTTAAGTCTTGATTGTGAAATTGATTTAACATGCGCTAGTTTGATTTGGTGTTCTGGAATAGCGTAGCTTGAATCGAGCAAACCTGATATTTTTTGATTTTCCAAGACTAGGTTATTGTAGGTTTGAAGTCTTGCCTTGAGTTCAGTCAGTTTGCCTTCTAAGTATTCATTTTCACTAACTAATTTTGCATTCTCACTGCCTTTATCGTTAACCCAATCAACAACATGATTAGGTAAATCAACAACAAAATAAATCGGAGAAAGAAGAGTTAAGGTGAACCGTTTAAAATTATCTAAGTACGAAAAACGAGTATCCAGCACAATAAGTATTATTGAAATAAGTATTGGTAAAATAAGTTTTAAAAGTCGCATTATTAAGATTTCGACTTACTAAGAGTTATTCTGCAGCCAAAAACCCCATATCATGTTGATTAATCATATCTAAAGCGATACCTCCACCTCTAGCAACACAAGTAAGGGGGTCATCGGCAATAGTAACTGGTAAGTTTGTTTGATTATTGATCAATTGATCAATTCCATCTAAAAGAGCTCCACCTCCAGTAATTACTAGTCCATTTTGTGCAATATCTGATGAGAGCTCAGGCGGAGTTTGCTCTAGAGCTGTTCTTAGAGCGCTAACAATCATACCGAGAGGCTCACTTAAGGCTTCTAGTATTTCAGCATTAGTAATCTCAAAACTTACAGGCAACCCTGTAGAAACTGCGCGACCTCTAAATTCATTTTTTCTGACTATCTTTGATTCAAAAGCACTACCAACCTCTTCCTTGATTTGTTCTGCAGTAGCTTCTCCAATAATAATTCCATGCACTCTTCGTACAAATTTAACAATGGTATCGTCAAAAACATCTCCTCCTACTCTTAAAGAGTCAGAATAAACAATTCCATTAAGGGATAGGATTGCAATTTCAGTTGTGCCCCCACCAATATCAAGAACCATTGCACCTGATGCTTCTTCAATTGCCATTCCAGCTCCAAGAGCAGCAGCCATTGGCTCTTCTATTAGATAGACATCCCTAGCGCCTGCGCCTACTGCGCTCTCCTTAATTGCACGTCTCTCAACTTGAGTAGCGCCACATGGAACACAAATTAGTACTCTTGGGCTTGGTGAGAAAAAACCAGACTTCAAGACCTTTTTCATAAAAAATTGAAGCATTTTTTCAGTCACCTTAAAGTCTGCAATTACGCCGTCTTTCATTGGCCTTATAGCCTCAATTGAGCCTGGCGTTCTACCCAGCATATTTTTTGCTTCTTGACCCACCGCTATAACGGTTGACTCAGTAGCACCTTTTTCATTCCTTAATGCAACTACAGAGGGTTCATTTAAGACAACTTTTCCATCCATATAAATAAGTGTATTAGCAGTTCCAAGATCGATAGATAGG
>JAQWLF010000059.1:0-9500 GCA_029247465.1 Candidatus Thioglobus sp. | reverse complement strand
TTGAGATGAGTTGAGTGTCCCATATGGAATCGCAACTCTCAACATATGTGCATGCAGCTCCATATATAGTCCATTCCTCAGTCTAAGACTTCTGAATTTAGCTTCATCCAAATCGCCCGCTAAATGACGGTTTAATTGCTTCTCAAACTGATCGACTCGTTCGACTAAAAATTTACTATCCTCAGGACTGTATTGATACATATTAGTATTCTTTTTAAATTATGATGGGTATTATAGTAAAATGTTCTATATTTGTATTAATTTTATAAGAAATGATAATAATATTTCTATTTAATATATTTTTATAGAAAAATATTATAATTTAACCTAAATTTGGATGAGATTATGGATGCTATAGACATTAAATTATTAGAACTCCTTCAACAGAATGCTGAATTAACCATTCAAGAACTTTCAGCTGAAGTTCACTTATCAACCACTCCGTGTTGGAAAAGAATTAAGCAATTAAAAAATAATGGTTACATAAACAAAACAGTATCACTAGTTAACCGAAAAAGAGTTGGCTCAAATGTTACTACTATGGTATTCGTAACTGTAAACACTCACGATCAACAAAAGATCAAAATCTTTGCAGAAACTATTCTAGAAATTCCTGAGGTTATTGAATGTTATCGGATGAGTGGTGAGATTGATTACTTACTTAAAGTTGTTGTAAGCGATATTGAAAGTTATGACACTTTCTATAAAAATTTAATTGAGAAAGTTCAATTTCTAAAAGTAACCTCTCACTTTGCAATTGAAGAAATCAAAAGCACAACCGAAATTCCTCTTAGTCAACTCGAAAAACTCAGTAAAAAGACAAATTAACTGAAAAAAACTTTTACCAATCCAATTATACAAACTAATATAAGAATACTGCCCATCCAGCGTTTATATTTTGTATCATTTTCAATAATCTTATCATGCACCCTAAGGCCAACGAAATGACCTAAAGCAGCTACAGGAATAAGCATTAAAGAAAAACGCCAATCTATATTCACTCCAACTGTCAGGAAGGCTGCCATCTTGATTGAAACTAAGAAAAACCATAAAACAAATAAGGTATTTCTTAATTTTTTTATATCTATATGGCGCATATAAACTGCAACTAGAAGCGCGCCTCCCATTAAAGAAGTACCAGATAAATAACCACCCAAAACTAAAAGTAAATTATTCACCCAATTCTTTTTAGAAATAATTTGACTGTCATTTATCCAAGTTAAGGCATACAAACTAGTAATTAAATAAACAATTACAGTCATAATATTTGGAGGAAGACTTATAAGACCTATTACCCCAATAATTTTTGCAGGCAATATCCATGGCAGTGAAGTTTTCAGATAAGCCCAATCAACTTTTTTAAGTGAATTTGAAAGGGTTATACTTGAAAAAAATAATAAATGAATTCCAATTATTGGAAGCCAGTCAATAGGAGAACCACCGATGAGCATTAAAATTGGGAGGCCTAGCACAGCTCCACCAAAACCAAGGCCAGTTCGAATAAATCCAATCCAAACAAAAATCAAAGCAACTAAGGACAATTCCAAAAACGTAAAACTCATAACATTCTCAAGAAGTTGATAAAAAGGTCCAGAAAATAATTACTTTGATTTAATTATTTCAGATAAATAATTTGCACTCTCGTTAGCTAAATCTGAATCAACACTCTCTACCATTACCCTTATCAGTGGCTCTGTACCTGATTTCCTGATAAGTACTCGGCCTTTATCTGAGAGTTTAGATTCAATAACTTTTACTGCGTCACTGAGTCTTTCATTATTAATTAAGTTCACTTCAGTCTCAGTTTTAATATTAATCAATACCTTAGGGTACTTATTCATATTTTTTTTAAGGCTATAAAGTGATTGTTCTGATTTACACAAAACCTCTAGAACTTGTAATGCAGCAATGATTCCATCGCCTGAGGTCGACTTGTTAAGACAAATAATATGACCCGAACCCTCACCGCCCAAGACAGCATTATTATTAATTAGTTGGTCCATAACATGTCTATCACCAACCTCTGCTTCAATAAAACTTATACCCAAATCTGAAAATGCATCTCTAATTCCCAGATTTGTCATCTTGGTACCAACAACTATATTTGACTTAAGGCTACCATTTTTTTTCCATGCATCCGCAATAATGAAAACGAGCTGATCACCATCAACCTTTTCACCTTTATGATCAACCATTATTAATCGATCACCATCGCCATCAAAAGCGATACCAAGATCTGCATTCTGGTCTAATACTTCTTGTTGTAAATGTTTTGTATCAGTAGCTCCGCAATCACGATTAATGTTATACCCATCAGGTTGATTATTAATCATCACCACAGTAGCGCCTAATTCAGTAAAAACATCCTCCGCAATATGATAGGTTGCACCGTTTGCACAATCTATTACAATCTTTAAATCCGAAAGATCGCAATTTCTATCAAATGTTGACTTACAAAATTCGATATACCTACCAACCGCCTGGCCATATCTTTTTGCTTTACCAATAGATGCAGAATCAACACTAACCATAGTGCTTGAGATTTTTTCTTCGATGGCCTTTTGGATTTCATCACTTAGCTTTACACCTTTACTAGAGAAGAATTTAACGCCATTATCTTGAAAAGGATTATGAGAAGCACTTATCACAACGCCAGCAGTTGCTCCAAAGGCTTGGGTTAAATATGCAATTGCTGGCGAAGGCATCGGACCCAGCATTCCAACATTAACTCCTGCAGATAAAAAGCCAGCCTCAAGAGCAGACTCAAATAAGTACCCAGATACTCTAGTGTCTTTTCCAATAATGACACTAGCATCTCCGCTCTCTCTTAAAACAGAGCCTACAGCCCAGCCAACTTTTAACAAAAAGTCTGCTGTAATTGGAGCCTTCCCAACTTCTCCTCTAATTCCATCAGTACCAAAAAATTCGTGCAAAAATTACTCCCTAAAATTCTTAATTTGTTGCCAAACTGCGAGCGCATCTTTTGTTTCAGCAACATCGTGAACTCGAATAATATCAGCGCCGTTCTCTACCGCAATCAATGCAGCAGTTACACTTCCAATCATTCTTGAGTCAACATCTTTATCCCCTAGCAGGGAGCCAATCATTGATTTTCTTGAGAGCCCAGCCAAAATCGACACACCAAACTCATGAAACTCAGACAGATTTTTTAACAAAGCTATATTATGTCCTAAATTCTTCCCAAAACCAAATCCCGGGTCAAGCGTAATCGCATTAAGTTTGATGCCTGCACTCTTGCATGCCTCAATCCTCTGTTCAAAAAAAGCCTTAACATCACTAACAACATTATCGTATGTAGGATTTTTTTGCATCGTCCTTGGGCTCCCTTGCATATGCATTAAACACACATCCGCCTGTAAAGAAGCGGCCATTTTCAAAGCACCCTCAGAACGAAGCGCATTAACATCATTGATGATACTTGCACCTGCATTAAAAGCTTTTTCCATCACAATAGGTTTAGAGGTATCAATCGATATTGGAACATCAATATTACTACTTAAAGCTTCAATAACTGGTATTACGCGATTTAATTCGTCTTCAATACTTACTTCTGGGGCTCCTGGGCGAGTTGACTCGCCACCAATATCAATAATTCCAGCGCCCTCTTGAACCATGACTTCAGCTTGAGTTATTGCGCTCTTGGAGTCAAAAAATAAGCCGCCATCTGAAAAAGAGTCTGGTGTAATATTTAGCACGCCCATGATGATTGGTTGACTGACCACCATGATTACCTCAGGCTATGCAAACTGCTCAGTACTGCCGCCAGATTCAGTTTTAGTATCTGCAGATGATTTAGATTTCTTTGCTTCTTCACCGCCAGTTCCTAGGTCTGTCGAAACTTCATCTGAATCAACAACTTCAGCAGCCTCACGCATAGGGGTTCGCGCCATCAAATCATCAATTTGATACGTATCAATGGTTTCAAATTCAACTAATGCTGCAGCCATTGCATCCAAAATATCTCTATTATCTTCAAGGATTTTGTATGCTTGTGAATAATTAAAATCAATTATTTTTCTTATTTCGCTATCTACTTTAGTAAAAGTTTCATCTGAAATATGTTTATGTTTTGTTACTTGGCGACCTAAAAATACTTCGCCCTCATCCTCTCCATAGGCCATAGGTCCCATCACATTCGACATTCCCCAAAGCTTGACCATTTTATGAGCAATCTCAGTTGCACGTTCAATATCATTACTAGCGCCAGTTGTTACTGCCTCTTTTCCAAAAACAAGCTCTTCTGCTATTCGTCCACCAAATAAGGAGGCAATTTGAGAGTTCAGTTTGCGTTTTGAAATACTGTAGCTATCTTTTTTAGGAAGAAACATGGTAACTCCCAACGCTCTCCCCCTAGGAATAATGCTGACCTTATAAACTGGATCATGTTCTGGCATTAATCGTCCAACAATTGCATGGCCTGCCTCATGTAATGCTGTCATTTCCTTTTCTGATGCATCCATAACCATGCCTTTACGCTCTACGCCCATCATGATCTTGTCTTTGGCTTTTTCTAGCTCTCTCATTCCAACTAACTCTTTACTTAGGCGCGCCGTAATTAACGCAGCCTCATTAGTTAAGTTAGCTAAATCTGCGCCTGAAAATCCAGGTGTTCCTCTTGCAATATCCATTGATTTAACATTTTTTGCAATTGGTAGCTTTCTCATATGGATTTTTAAAATAGCGTCACGACCATTAATGTCAGGCAAACCAACAGTAACCGTTCTATCAAACCTTCCTGGTCTTAAAAGAGCAGGGTCCAAAACATCTGGACGGTTGGTAGCTGCTACAACGATAATGCCCTCTGAACCTTCAAAACCGTCCATTTCAACTAGCATTTGGTTAAGTGTTTGTTCACGCTCATCATGGCCTCCACCCATTCCAGCACCACGTTGGCGTCCTACTGCATCAATTTCATCAATAAAAATAATACAAGGAGAATTTTTTTTGGCCTGCTCAAACATGTCCCGAACTCGAGAGGCACCAACACCAACAAACATTTCTACAAAATCAGAACCAGAAATAAAAAAGAATGGAACATCTGCCTCACCTGCAACTGCTTTGGCTAATAATGTTTTTCCAGTGCCCGGGGGTCCAACCATTAAAACTCCTTTTGGAATTTTTCCACCAACTTTAGTAAATTTAGCAGGATCAGAGAGAAAATCAACAAGCTCACCAACCTCTTCTTTTGCCTCATCAACACCCGCTACGTCTTCAAACGTCACATGTGACTCATCTTTAGTAATTAGTCTCGCCTTCGACTTGCCAAATGACATTGGGTTTTTACCACCCATCGCGCCACCTGCGCCTCTCATAGTGTACATAATGACACCAATAAGCAACAAAATAGGTGCAAGCGAAATTAACAATTGTTTTATAAAACTTTCTTTAGTAGGGGGTGTTGCTTGAACTGAAACCCCATTATTAAGCAGGTCCCCCATCAAGCCTAAGTCTCCAGGACTATAGGTATCAAATTTCTCACCGATCGCAGTCACACCACTAATATTACTACCAGCGATTTTGACACTAGCAACGTTACCTTGCTTAACGTTTTGGATGAACTGAGAGTAACTAATCTCGTTTGTTTCATCTGTAACTTTAAACTGCCCAAAAAGGGAGGCAAGTACACTGCCTAGAACCAACCATAGTAAAATATTCTTATACATATATTTAAATTTAACCTAAATTAGAAAGGTAAATATACCCTATTGATTTCTTATATATAGGTTTTGATGCCATTTTTCAAGGTTTGATGAAATAATTTTTATAATTATGACATAATGGCTATCACTAGGTTGAATCCTGTTTTGTATCATTTTTACCCGACTTTATACTCATTTAAAAACATGAACATTAAACCTGAACAGCTCCCAAATAACCTTCAAAATGGACTGGAACCTGTTTATTTTATATTTGGCTCTGAAATTCTTCTGGTTGAACAATCTTTAACTACGATTAAAGATGCTGCAAAAAAACAAGGATTTAATGACCGTATTCGTTTTGATATTGATGGCAATTTTTCCTGGGATATTATCTTTAGTGCTATCTCAAGTCCGTCACTTTTTTCTGAAAAGCGCATCATTGAATGCCGCTTAACAACTGGCAAAATCGGCGTCAAAGGTTCTAAATCACTTACAGAATTAACCGAGAGCCTTCCAGATGATATCTTGCTCATTGTCTCCTCAGGAAAGTTAGATAAGGCTCAGCAAAAAAACAAGTGGTTTAAGGCCTTAGATAAGAAAGGTGTTACTATTCAGCACTGGGAAGTGCAAAGTGAGTATCTTGTTGGCTGGATCAATAATAAGATGGCTCAGCTTGACTTAAAGCCGAATAACGAGGTTGCAAATGCAATCGCTTATTGTACTGAAGGTAATCTTTTAGCTTCAATGCAGGAAATACAAAAACTTCAAATTGCCTACCCTGATGGACATATTGATGTTGATGACTATCTTAATCAAATTGACCAACAGTCACATTACACAATCTTTGGCATTATTGACGCTGCACTTAAGGGTGACTCTAAAAAAGTTAATAAAATCTTCAATTCCCTAGTTGATGACGCTACCCCGCCTGTGATTTTAATTTCATCACTCTATCGTGAAATAAAGGCCCTCATTGTAATGTCAATTGAACTCAAACAAAACCAGCAAATAGATGCAATCCTTAATAATCACCGTGTTTGGCAAAAACGAAAGCCTTTGATTACAAATGCCCTCAAAGTTCATAGTTATCAGCAACTTCAAAAATTGCTTTTAGCCCTAGGTCGTATTGACCGCTCTCTCAAAGGTATGGATAATCTAGACGTTTATGATGAGTTGCGAAGTATATTAATTACTTTGTCAGGAAAAATTCAATGGATTCGATAGCAAAACTGATATCAAGAATAGGCCAAAAGGCCAAAAATGCATCTAATACTTTGCGTGTCGCAAGTACTGATACAAAGAACTCTGCTTTACTTAATATTGCTAGTGAAATTCAACAGAATCAAGATATTATTCTTGATGCAAACAACAAAGATTTAATTGTTGCAAAAAATAACAATACTGATGATGCTCTCCTAGACCGCCTTATGCTAAATAATGAAAGACTTCAAGGCGTTGTTGAGGGTCTTAAGCAGATTGTATCTCTAGATGATCCTATTGGTGGAGTATCTGAACTAGTTAAAAGACCAAGCGGCATTGAAATTGGAAAAATGAGAGGACCTCTTGGGGTTATTGGGATGATCTATGAATCTCGACCAAATGTCACCGTAGACGCTGCAGCTTTGTGCATAAAATCAGGTAATGCCATTATTCTTCGTGGTGGCTCTGAAGCAATTAACTCCAATATGGCCTTTTATCATTGTATAAAAAGTGGACTTGAAAAAGCTGGGCTTAATCCAGACTCGGTCCAACTAATTGAAGTCACTGATCGCGAAGCGGTAACTGAACTTGTTAAAGCTAGTGACTATGTCGATGCTATTATTCCTAGAGGCGGCAAGGGGCTAATAAAAAATGTCAGTAATAACGCTAAAGTACCGGTTATCAAACATCTTCACGGAGTATGTCACACATATCTAGATAAGGATGCTAACCCTCAAAAAGGAATTGACATTGCGTTCAATGGAAAAACTCGTCGATATGGTGTCTGTAATGCTACCGAAACCCTTCTTGTTCATAAGGATTTTGATCAAGAAGCTCTATCTGAACTAATACAACTCTATTTTGAAAAGGGAGTTGAGCTTCGTGGGTGTGATGAAGCGCAAAAACTTTCAAGTAATATTACTAAAGCATCTGAGGAAGACTGGAGTGAGGAATATCTTGCACCGATTCTTTCAATTAAAATCGTTGACTCAATTGATGAAGCGATATCTCATATCGAAAAGTATGGCTCCTCGCATACCGAAGCAATCGTGACAGAAAATGATGAAAGTTCAAAAAAATTCCTTTCAGAGGTCGATTCATCTTCAGTTATGGTTAACGCTTCAACTGGCTTTGCTGATGGATTTGAATACGGATTAGGCGCTGAAATCGGCATCAGTACTGGTAAATTTCATGTCAGAGGCCCAGTAGGACTTGAGGGTTTAACATCCCAAAAATATATCGTCATAGGTGACGGACAAATAAGGCCATAGAGAGTGGATATACAATGACAATTAATGAAACACTAGCCATCATTCAGCGAGGTACTGACGAAATCTTGCCTCTTGATGAACTCAAGAAAAAACTTGAAAAAAATAAGCCATTAAGGATTAAGTTGGGTATGGATCCAACCGCTCCAGACCTTCACCTCGGTCACACAGTCGTAATCAATAAGATGAAGCAGCTCCAAGACCTTGGTCACGAGATTATTTTCTTGATTGGCGACTTCACAGGGATGATCGGCGACCCAACAGGGAAAAATGTTACTCGTAAGCCGCTCACAAAAGAAGAGGTCCTTGAAAATGCTAAAAGCTATGAGGATCAGGTCTTCAAGATACTGGATAAAGATAAAACCAGGATAGCTTTCAACTCAGAATGGATGAGCAAGATGAGTTCTGCGGCAATGATCTCTTTAGCATCAAAGCAAACGGTTGCTAGAATGCTTGAGCGTGATGACTTTTCCAAGCGATACAAATCTGGCCAAGGAATTTCAATACATGAGTTTTTATACCCACTAGTGCAAGGCTTTGACTCTGTCGCACTCCAGGCTGACATGGAGCTCGGTGGCTCTGATCAAAAATTTAACCTTTTGGTTGGTAGGGATCTGCAAAAACAAGCAGATATGGAGCCTCAAGTCATTCTTACTATGCCAATATTAGAAGGTCTTGATGGTGTTCAAAAGATGAGTAAGTCGCTTGATAACTATATCGGTATTGATGAGACTCCTGATAGTATGTTCGGCAAGATTATGTCAATATCAGATGAACTGATGTGGCGCTACCTTGAGCTTCTAAGTTTTGAATCGCTCGAAACAATTGCTTCATGGAAAGAAGAGGTTGAGAACGGTGAAAATCCAAGAAATATTAAATTCCGCTTAGCAATAGAGATTATTACTCGTTTTCATGACAATGAGCAAGCCAAAAAAGCGCAGCAAAACTTCATTGATAGATTTTCAAAAAATCAAACTCCTGATGAGATGGATGAGTTTACCTTTCCAAAGGGAATTAAGATTGCGAACCTACTTAAAGACTCTAACCTTGTAAGCTCAACTTCTGAAGCCTTCCGAATGATTAAGCAGGGTGCAGCTAAAATGGATGGGGAAAAGATTAGTGATAAAGATTTGACTCCTGAAGAAGGTACGTCCGTCTACCAAGTTGGTAAAAGAAAATTTGCAAGAGTGACAATTAGCTAATTTTAAATAATCAAGCGTATAATATAAGTATCTGGGGATGACATGGCTTCGACGAGGAGTTGGATTTCAAGGATGCATGTCGAGGATAAAGATTGCTCGTAAAAACGTTCTTTAAATAATAGTTGCAAACGAAGACAACTACGCTTTAGCAGCATAATGCTAACCGTTAC
>JAQWLF010000051.1:0-2998 GCA_029247465.1 Candidatus Thioglobus sp. | reverse complement strand
ATTTGAGATGGGCATTTCTGTCGTTCTTTGGCAGGTAGCTTTAAAAACTTCAACAACTGTTTCTAGGGTTGCTAGTCTAGTTTTTATTACTCCTTTTCTCTCTCTTTTGATTCTTCATTTTGTATTAAAAGAGGCTATCTTAATTTCAACTATTTTTGGCGTTATCCTTATTTGCGTAGGATTATTTTTACAAAAGTATTTCACAAGAAAGAATTCGGAAGTTAATTAGTTTAATATATAATCCCTCAATTTTTCGCCTAAGGAGTATATATGTCATACCTTACAAAGCTTAAGGGTTCACCAGCAGTAATTCCACCTAGTCTACCACTCAAGGAGCTAAGCTTTATTTCTATAGGTGCTTTTCTAGCAGCTAGTGTTGTTGGTTTTTTGGCTTATTACACAAATGAACCAATTATTATGGGTTCATTTGGTGCCTCAATTTTTGTTCTGTTTGTCTTGCCAGACTCTCCTTTTGCGCAACCTCGAAACGTCATTATTGGTCACTTTGTTACAACTCTTGTTGGCTTAATTTTTTATCATTTAGTTGGCTCAGAGTGGTGGAGTATGGCTTTGGCTTTGGCATTTGCTATCGCAGCAATGCAGTTCTTAAGAGTGCCCCATCCTCCTGCAGGATCAAACCCTTTTATCGTTTTTTTGCTGGGCGCTAATTGGGATTATTTATGGATGCCAACTCTTATAGGTTCATTATTAATAGTGTTGGTAGCACTTTTTTATAACAACATTTCTAAAAATCGAAGCTATCCTAAATACTGGTAATAATTATAATTTTTCAGTTTTTAAGTAGTATTAAAATTGGATAAGTCAATATTACAAGATTTTACAAGCTTCTGTAAAGTCTAATCGTGGTGCCCGAGAATGTAAATTGGATTCATCTCCATAACCAATCCCACATATAAAGATGGCTTTATATTTGTTGTCAGGGAAAAATTCTTGATTTAATTCTTCTTTGTTAAACCCTAGCATTGGGCAACAATCTAGACCTAATGAACGGGTTGCCATAATAAAGTATGCTCCTTGGAGCGCTGAATTAAATTCAGCAGATGACTTTATTTTTTTATCCTTACCCTCGTACCAAGATTTAGCATTATTATGTGGTGAAAGGTAGGGAAGCTTTTGATAGAACTCAGTGTCATAACTAATAACAACAACGGCAGGAGAATTCATAGCTTGATTGATGTTTCCTTCATCTAATGAAGGCTTAAGTCTTTCCTTGGCTTCTTTACTTCGAATAAAAGTGAATCGAGCTGGACAAGTGTTGGAAGAAGTTGGTGCAAATTTAAGTAAATCATAGATTTGATTGATTTGCTGTTCAGTTATATCTTTATTTATCCAGCTTTTATGACTTCGTGCTTTTGTAAAAAGTTTATCTAGACTTGAAGTTGAAAGCATATAATTTATCCTTAATATTTGAATTAATATGCTTGATTATAAGTTCTTTTAGTATTTCTTTATATTAGATATTGAAAGATATAAAATTGAATTATGGAAAACTGTATTTTTTGTTCAATAATTAATGGCGACATACCTGCTGAAAAACTTTATGAGGATGATCAAGTTTTAGCCTTTAAAGATGTTAATGCCCAAGCACCCGAACATTTTTTAGTAATACCGAAGATACATATTTCTACAGTAAATGATGCTACTGATGAAGCATTATTGGGCAGAATGAATATTGCCGCCTCAAATATTGCTAAAGAGCATGGTTTTGCTGAAAAAGGCTATAGGCTTGTAATGAACTGTAATAGTGATGGTGGTCAAACTGTGTCTCACATTCACTTACATTGCTTAGGTGGGCGTCAAATGACTTGGCCGCCAGGTTAATTTCTTATTGGAAGTTAAATAATTAATGTGCACTAGCTCAAGAGTTGAATTAAAATAACACTCATTCACATTAATCTTTTAGATGTGACTTTCGATTTAAATTTATTAAGGAAATAATGAGCCAAAACGGCATTGAGCGACAAAGCGTTGGAGATTATAGTGAGCGCGCTTATCTTGATTACTCAATGTATGTCATTCTTGACCGTGCACTACCTTTTATTGGTGATGGTTTAAAACCAGTCCAAAGGCGCATTATCTATGCGATGAGTGAGCTTGGACTTAAATCTACTGCAAAATTTAAAAAATCAGCCAGAACTGTAGGCGATGTTTTAGGTAAATTTCATCCACATGGAGATAGTGCTTGCTATGAGGCAATGGTGCTTATGGCACAACCTTTTTCTTATCGCTATCCCTTTATTGATGGACAGGGAAATTGGGGGGCTCCAGATGACCCAAAATCGTTTGCAGCAATGCGATATACAGAGTCAAAATTATCGCCATATGCAGATTTACTTCTTAGTGAAATCAATTTAGGCACGGTTTCCTGGACAGATAATTTTGATGGCACAATTCAAGAGCCACAGCAATTGCCTGCACAGGTTCCAAACTTATTGCTTAATGGTACTTCAGGTATTGCTGTAGGAATGGCAACTGATGTGCCTCCTCATAATCTTATTGAAGTAATTACTGCATGTATCCAACTTCTTGAGAAGCCCTCTACTGACCTAGACCAATTGATTAAGATAATACCTGCCCCTGACTATCCAACAGATGCGTTTATTGTTAACTCTAAAGAGGAGCTCTATCAAATTTATGAGACTGGCCATGGGTCAGTAAAAATGAGGGCAAGTTACATCAAAGAAGATGGTGAAATTGTTATTGAAGCCCTTCCATATCAAACATCTGGTGCCAAAGTTATTATGCAAATTGCCACTCAGATGCGTAACAAGAAGCTACCATTAGTTGAGGACCTTCGTGATGAGTCTGATCATGAGAATCCAACTCGAATTGTTATCGTTCCAAGATCTAATAGGGTAGATTGTGATCAACTAATGTTGCACTTGTTTGCCACTACTGATCTTGAGAGAAATTATCGAGTTAACATGAATGTTATTGGGCTAGATGGAAAGCCACAAGTCAAGTCGTTAATTCCATT
>JAQWLF010000040.1:0-2017 GCA_029247465.1 Candidatus Thioglobus sp. | reverse complement strand
CTATTGCACCCTTCTCTAATAAAAATTCACTTCTCTGAAAACCCTCTGGCAACTCTTCACGAACAGTTTGCTCTACAACTCTAGCACCAGCAAAACCAATCCTTGCTTTAGGCTCCGCAATTTGAATATCTCCTAGCATTGCCAAACTTGCTGAAACACCACCCATTGTTGGGTCAGTCAATACTGAAATGAAAGGAATTTTTTTATCAGATAACAATTTAACAGCGAGGGATGTTTTAGACATCTGCATCAAAGAAAAAAGTCCTTCTTGCATTCGTGCACCACCACTAGAAGAGAAACAGACGAGGGGATGTTTATTTTCAATAGAAGCATCTGCCGCTCTAACAAACTTCTCACCAACAACAGAGCCCATTGAGCCCCCCATAAAACTAAAATCAAATGCAGCAGCTATAATTGGGATTCCTTTTAATAGGCCTTTTTTTACAACTAGTGCATCTTTTTCTTTGCTAGATTTTTGAGCATCACTATAGCGATCTTTATACTTTTTTTGGTCTTTAAATTTAAGAGGGTCTACTGATTGAAGATTAATAGCAATTTCAAACTGATGTTCAACATCTAGAAAACTTTCTAGGCGCTTTCTTGCAGAAATTCGTAAATGATGATCACACTTAGGGCAAACATAATGCAGACGCTCAAGCTCCTCTTGATAAAGCACACGATTACACTCAGGGCACTTACTCCAAAGACCTTCAGGAATATTTTTTTTAGCGTTTTTACCAATTGATGGCAAAATTTTCTCTAACCAACTCATAGTAAGCCTTAGTTAATTAATAGCACTTGAGATTTCATTTGATAGGTTACCAATTTTAGTAATCATTTTATCCTTATCTCCTGACAACTGTTCAACAATAGAGACAAGTGCACTTCCAACAATTACCGCGTCAGCGTTCTCACTAACTTGCTTAGCTGTTTCTGAATTTTTAATCCCAAAACCTACGCCAACTGGTAATTTAATGTAATTTTTCATTCTAGATAAGTGATAATTAACAGAGTCGATATCCAAATTTCCGGCACCAGTTACCCCTTTCAAGGAAACATAGTAAATATAGCCAGTTGCAATTTTTGCGATATGCTTTAATCGCTCATCAGTAGTAGTAGGAGCAACCAAAAAAATAAAGTCAATTTCTAATTTATCTAATTCCAATTTAAGTTCATGAGCTTCTTCTGGTGGCATATCCACAACTAAAACACCGTCCACCCCAGTCTCTTGTGCCCTTTGCGCAAAGGCCTTATATCCATAAACTTCAATTGGATTGGTATAGCCCATTAAAACAATACCAGTGCTTTGGTTATGCTCTCGAAATCTCTCGACTATAGCAAATACGTCATTCAAACTAACGCCATCAGCGACTGCTCTTTCATGAGATTTAGCAATGACTGGTCCATCAGCCATAGGGTCTGAGAATGGCATTCCTAATTCTATAATGTCAGCACCTTTATTGGCCAGAGTAAATACTAAAGCCTCTGAATTATCAAGCCCTCCATCCCCTGCCATGATGTACGGGATGAAAGCTTTGCCGCCAGACTTATTAAGTTTATTAAAAATACTAGAGATTTGTGACATTGTTTTTATTATTATTTTTAAGGTCTAAATTTTAACATAGACACGCTAGAACACAATTTAATGTCTATCCAAGAAAAGTTCATTTATTTTGACTTTGTGTAAGAGTGAACTGCATCAACTAAAACTTTCATACTCTCTGGATTTACATCAGGGGTTATACCGTGTCCAAGATTAAACACATGCCCTGTTTGACCCTTAAATTGATCAAGGACTTTATAAGCTTCCGCAGTAATTATCTCAGGTGAGGCATACAGGACCGAAGGGTCAAGATTACCCTGCAATGCTACCTTGGAGCCGATTCGTCTTTCAGCTTCTCCGATTTCTATTGTCCAGTCAAGACCAACGCAATCACACCCAGTTGCTGCAATTTGCTCGAGCCAAGCAGACCCACCTTTTGTAAATAGTGTCACAGGAATTGTTCTTTCATCATAT
>JAQWLF010000006.1:0-1565 GCA_029247465.1 Candidatus Thioglobus sp. | reverse complement strand
TGATTTTCCTTTTGGTGTTGGAAAAATAGGAAGATAATTCTTCTCAAATAATTCAAAATGCAAGTTACACCGCTTTGATAATTCAACAGTATTTTTTAAAATATTGGGGAAGTCAGAAAATAAATCTGACATTTCACTGGGAGTTTTTAAATACTGAGTTTCACTAAAATTTTTAAGTCTTTGAGCATCGTCTAAAAGACCACCTTGGGCAATACAAATTCTAGCTTCATGGGCTTCATAATCATTTTTTTCAAAAACTGTACATCATTAGTTGCTACTACTGGAATTTCTAATTGCAATCCAAAGTCTATAGTGAGATTAAGTAAATTCTCATCTAAAGACCTATTAGTTCTTTGAACTGAAATATAGTACCGATCATTAAAAATAGACTTCCACCCAATGGCTTTTTTTTCTGCAAGAGCATGCTCATTAGATAAAAGTAGTTGTGCTATATCAGAGCTCACTGCAGTTGCAACCATAATTAAACCTTTCTGGTGTGAGATGAGTTGCTCTTCAGTAACGCTTACACTTGAAATTCCCTGCTCATTTAAGTACTCTTTAGATATAAGTTCAGAGAGATTAAGGTAGCCTTCATGGTTTTGGCATAATAACAAGACATCATAATTATCCAATTCTGAAGTTACTGTTATTTTCGCTCCAATAATAGGCTTGATACCAGCTGAAAATGCCTTTTGATAGAATTTTATTGCTGAAAAAAGACTCATATCATCTGTCAAGGCAATGCTAGTCATCCCTGCCTCTTGAACACTTTGAATAAGTTTTGATACACGAATCAAACTATTCTTTACAGAATACTCACTTTGACATTGGAGATGAACAAAATCTGATGCGCCCATTTATAGGAAAATTATATGAAGAATAACTCTTTATTTTACAAACAAATTTATATCCATCTTAGGGCATTTTATAAATTTAAAAGCCTAATTCTAAACCATATAATTCAGATCGAAATTTAATTATATATTTTGCGCTGCCCTGATTAAGGCTTGAGCTTTATCCATAGTTTCTTGCCACTCCATTTCAGGTAATGAGTCATAAACTATACCTGCTCCTGCTTGCACATAAAGCACTTCATTCTTTATTACTGCTGTTCTAATTGCTATTGCTAGGTCCATTCCACCATGCCAAGATAAATTTCCAATAGCACCAGAATAAATATTACGCTTCAAGCTTTCAACTTCATTAATTATTTCCATAGCCCTTACTTTGGGTGCGCCACTCAAAGTGCCCGCTGGAAAAGTAGCTTTTAATACATCGATAGAACTCATGCCATCTTTTAATTCACACTCAACGTTTGAAACAATATGCATAACATGAGAGTATCTCTCAATAAACATTTTATCAGTAAGGGTCACACTTCCTGTTTTTGCAATTCGGCCTAAATCATTACGACCTAAATCAATTAACATTAAATGTTCTGCAATCTCTTTTTCGTCAGTCAAAAGATCCTTTTCAAGCTGCAGGTCCTTTTCAGTTGTTTTACCTCTGGAGCGTGTACCAGCTAATGGTCTTATAGTTGCAGTATTATTATTATCTACGCGAGT
>JAQWLF010000031.1:0-8200 GCA_029247465.1 Candidatus Thioglobus sp. | reverse complement strand
GATATTATTGGGATAGGGTCCGTTGTGCCGTGTTGACATGGTCCTGAACCATATGGCTCAAGGCGGAAGTTCGATGTTTACCGTAGGTTTCCCACTTCAAGGTGGGCTTACACAATAGCAACCAATCTCATCTCCTTTTCTATACTTAATCGGCTCAGGTAAATAAATCAAAGCACGAACACAACAGATAAGTTTATTATCACCCTTCGATTTATCAAATGCAATATAGTTTCTTCTTTATATTTGAAAATATACTTAATTGTCAGAAGATTATTCATATAAAATCGCCCATCTCATTATTTCATGAAGGTTTACTAAGTGACTATATTAGCTGCAATTTTATTATTAATTATAATTATGGATCCTATAGGGAATGTGCCTGTATTTTTAAGCATTCTCAAAAATATACCAATCGAAAGACGAAGAAAAATAATTATCAGAGAGTTATTGATAGCTCTAGTAGTTCTTTTATTTTTTATGTTTATTGGCAGGTATATTCTTCAATTACTTCAGATAGAGCAGTCTTCTTTAGGAATTGCTGGGGGAATTATATTATTTTTAATTGCTATTAAAATGATTTTTCCTGGCACAAAGCCTATGTTCACTCATGACGAAAAAACAGAGCCACTAGTTGTTCCTCTTGCTGTTCCAATGTTGGCCGGTCCATCGGCAATTGCAGCTGTAATTTTGTTTATGGCTCGCGAGCCCAGCAGATGGATTGAGTGGACTTTTGTAGTGTTTGTTGCCTTCTTAGTTACAGGCATTATATTAGTCTCTTCAGAGACCCTAGGAAGAAAACTTGGTAATAGGGCATTAATAGCGATTGAACGATTAATGGGCATCATATTGGTGATGGTCTCGGTTGACTTTATATTAGATGGAATTAAACAAACATTTAATATTTAGTTTTATATATTTTGAACAACTAGTTCAAATTTGCTATGTTTCCTCTCAAAGGCTATAATTGCCTCTTTTTTTTATAGATAGAAATGGCGAAGAGTATGGCTCCTATAGTAATGAAATTTGGTGGAACAAGTCTCAGGGATGAGGATTCTCGTGCGCACGCTTTAAAACATATTAAGAACTATTCTGATGCTGGAGAAAGAATTGTTGTAGTTGTTTCAGCTATGGGCCGGAAGGGAGAGCCCTATGCAACTGATACACTTGTTGCGCTGTTAAAAGATGTTGGCCACAATATTAATCCAAGGGAGTTAGACCTTGTTATGAGTGTTGGTGAAACTCTCAGTTCGGCTTTTTTTTCTCACCTTTTAAGCCATAATGGAATGCCCGCTGCTTCTTTTAATGGACGTCAATCCGGTATTTTGACTGATGATAATGCTGGAAATGCTGAAATACTGGAAATTAATCCTTCTCGAATTGTTGAAGCACTTGATGAGGGAAAGATTGCTGTTGTTGCAGGCTTTCAGGGGGTAAATGATAGGGGTGATATACGTACACTTGGTCGTGGTGGTAGTGATACTTCAGCAGTCTCCTTAGCCTCCGCATTAGGTGCAGAAAAAGTCGAAATATTCTCTGATGTTGATGGTATTGCAAATTGTGATCCTAGACAAGTTGAGGCATCTTCTTACCTTGAATTAATAAGTGTTAATCAGATGTTGGATATGGCGGATGAAGGCTCAAGAGTAATCCACCCTCGAGCAATTAAAGCTTCTTTAAAAACTAAGACACCGATTGTTGCTAAAAATAATTTTACTGATTCAGCGGGTACACTAATTCATCATAATAAGTCTTCTGATGAAGAGGTTGTTGCTATCGCTCACCGCGAAAGTATGGTGTTACTAGAGTTTGCTCTAGAACATAAAGCTGCAAGTCATGTTGATGGAATTGTTAATATTGATTCAAAGCGACTCTTACTAAATGATGATGTTTATTTGAGTGATAAATTGGCTCAACTTGAGGAAACATTAGGCTTTTATAAGCTTAGTAGACACTGGACAACTATTTCAGTGGTATTTAATAATAAAGTCTCCAAAAAGCCAGCTGGGCTTGATTATGCTGAGCTGTTAGAATCTCCTAATAACATTATTAGATACCTTCTTAAGGAGTCAAAGTCTAGGGAGACACTAAAGTTTTTACACGGAAGATATACTCAATAAAGCTTAGGGTTTGTAGCCACCATTATTAACGTAATTCATCAGTTTTTCTTGAGTAAAGGCTGATTCTAGCTCTGCTGCTTTATTAGCTACAGGACCTTTAAGATCACCATCAGGTATTTCAATTACTTCATTTTTCCAATCAGTGAGATACGCATCAGCATCGGTTGCATCTGCAACTGAAGCTGCTGAATCAACTGCCTCCATAAAGCGATTATTTAGCTGTATTTTTTCGACCTCCCGTCTGCTTTTTTTAATCATTACTTGTGTCGGTATGTCACGCCATTTGATTACAGTCAAATTCATTTAATTCTCCAGAAATATATTAAATAATAATTCATTTAAAATTTGAGAAATTCTACCATTAAGTAATTGATGAAATTGCTATAATTTAGGTATATAATTTCCCTTTTTTAGTTCGTTATATTTTCGGAGTATTCATGAAAAATAAAGCTCAAGTCGTAGTTATTGGTGGAGGTGTTGTTGGTGCAGGGACGCTCTATCATTTAGCAAAGAAAGGTTGGACGGATGTTGTTCTGATTGAGCGTAAAGATTTAACCTCTGGATCTACGTGGCATGCAGCAGGGTTATTACCTCTTTTTAATATGAGCTACTCTGTAGGAAAATTGCATCAATATTCAGTTGATTTCTATCATGAATTAGAGGAAGAAACTGGAATGAATGTTGGCTTCAGTGTTGTTTCTAATATTCGTCTTGCTAATTGTCAAGATCGAATGGATGAGTATAAATACTACTCAGGAGTTGGAAGTACAGTTGGCGTTAATGTTAAATTTTTGTCACCAGACGAGATCAAAGAGGTATGGCCACTATGTAATACAGAGGGTTTAGTCGGGGCTATTCAACATCCAGATGACGGTTATATTCAGCCTGCTGATTTAACTCAGGCTTTATGTAAAGGCGCTAGAAATCGTGGTGCAGAGATTTATGAACACACTATGGTTACTTCACTGGAGCAGCAAAAAGACAGTACTTGGATTGTGAAGACGGATAATGGAGATATTTCTTGTGAGCATGTCGTTTCATGTACAGGAAGTTTTGCAAGAAAAACTGGTGAGATGGTTGGTTTAGATATTCCTGTTATCCCTGTAGAGCATCAATTCCTTGTAACTGAGCCACATCCTGAAATCTTGGAAAGAAAAAAACAAGGTCTACCTGAAATGGCTGTTCTACGTGAATCTGATGCAGCTTATTATTTACGTGAAGAGGCAGGCGGGATGATTTTAGGCATCTATGAAAAAGGCGCACCTGCTTGTTATGTAGATGGACCAAGTGATGATTGTCAATACGAATTATTTAATGGCGAGCTTGATCGCCTAATGCCTCACATTGATGCTTGTATAAATCGTGTTCCAGCTTTTGGAGAAGTTGGAATTAAGGATATTTATAACGGCGCAATTGCCTATACTCCAGATGGAAATCCAATCGTTGGGCCGGCACCAGGACTGAAAAATTTCTGGCTAAATGAAGGCCACAGCTTTGGGATTACTGCTGCTGGCGGTGCTGGCTGGCAGCTAGCTGAATGGATAGTTGATGGTGAGCCTACGGTTGACATGATGGGGGTTGATCCTCGTAGGTTTGGACCTTATGCAACTCGTGGTTACTTAAAGGAAAAAAATGAAGAGGCATACTCAAATGTCTTTACGACACACTACCCTGATGAAGAGCGTGGTGGCGCAAGACCACTAAAAACAGCCCCTTGTTATGATCGCATGAAGGCATTGGGAGCTGTTTTTGGTTCAGTTTATGGTTGGGAGAGACCTAATTGGTTTATGCCAAGTGCTGACTATGAACTTACCAGTGAAGAACTCAATCAATCTGACCCATCCAAAGTAATTCTTAATAAAAACCATTCAAAGCCTCTAGATGATGGACGTATTGTAGAGAAGAATTCTTTTCGTCGTTCAAACTATTTTGAGCATGTTGGGAATGAATGCAAACATGTAAACAAAAAAGTTGGACTATTAGATATGTCTGCGTTTGCAAAATGTGTCGTCAAAGGTCCAGGTGCTGAAGCATGGTTAGAGTACATATTTGCAAACAAAATGCCAAAAGCAATTGGACGCATTAGCTTGGTTCATATGTTGTCATTAAATGGAGGCGTTCGTGCAGAATTCACAGTTTATAAAACCGGTCCTCAGAGCTATTACCTAGTGTCTGCTGGTGCTTTTGAAACCCATGACCATGATTATTTATTTAAGCTTGCACCAAAAGATGGCAGTGTCAGTATCCAGCGGGTAACTACTCAGACAGGAGTACTAGTCGTTGCAGGACCAAAATCACGTGATGTTTTGCAAAAACTAACTGATACTGATTTATCTAATGAAAGCTTTAAATGGTTAACTGGTAAAAAAATTAATGTCGGTTATGCAACTGCTGAAGCGTTAAGAGTAAATTTTGTTGGTGAGTTAGGCTGGGAGCTGCATCATCCAATAGAAATGCAGAACTACATCTTTGACAAAGTAATGGAAGCAGGATCAGAATTTGATATTAAGCCATTTGGAATTCGTGCAATGGATAGTATGCGTTTAGAAAAATCTTACCGCCTAATCCCAAGAGAGATGTCGATTGAATATTCCGCTTTTGAGTCTGGACTTGATCGTTTTGTTAGGCTTGATAAAGAAGAAGACTTTATAGGTAAAACTGCATTGTCACAATGGCAGGATGTTGGTCCAACTAACGGCTTTGTGACTATGGAAGTATTGGGAATTGTTGATGCTGATGCTCGTGGCTCAGAAGCAATCTATAAAGATGGAGAAGTGGTTGGAAGAGCTACCTCAGGAGGCTATGGTTGGCGTTGTGGTAAGTCACTTGCACTAGGCTTAGTGAGGCTTGAATTAGCAGCTATTGGTACTGAACTTGAGATAGAGATTTTAGGTGAAAAGTATAAAGCTATTGTTATTGAGGAATCGCCTTTTGACCCAAACAATGAATGCCTAAGATCATAGTTTTTTATTTCCATATCGAAAATAATTTGTTGTAGGGCGATAGTTTTTCTTTATAGCTAATCCCCTTATTAAAATGTATCTTTAGAATTTTGCTAAGCATTTTGTAAATAAATATGGTTTAATATTCGTTTACTTAAAAGAATAAAATTTATGTCTACAATTGAAAAAAAGTCTGATCTACATGAGCAAATGGTGTCATGGAGACATCATCTTCATAAGCATCCAGAGCTCAGCTTTAAAGAAGAGATAACTAGCGACTATATTGCATCGGTTTTGGAGTCTCATGATATTGAAATGCATCGTGGAATGGCTGTTACAGGCATTATTGCAACAATTCATGGACAAAAAGAGGGCGGTGTAATTGGTTTACGCGCGGATATGGATGCGCTCCCTCTTCATGAGCAGAATGAATTTAGTCATAAATCAGTCCACGATGGAAAGATGCATGCTTGTGGCCATGATGGACACTCTACGATGCTTCTTGGAGCGGCAGTTTATTTAAAAGAAAACAATGATTTTTCAGGTACGGTTCATTTTATATTTCAGCCTGCAGAAGAAGGCGGCGGCGGCGGTCGAGTGATGGTAGAGGAGGGGATATTTGATAAGTTCCCGTGTCAAGCTGTCTATGGAATGCATAATTTTCCGGGTATAGCTGAGGGACAGTTTGCAGTTCATGATACAGCCGTCATGGCAGCAAATGAAACACTTAAAATAAGTATTATAGGTAAAGGTGGTCATGCCGCAATGCCTGAGCAGTGTATTGATCCAGTTGTTATTGGTGCTCAAATTATTAATGCTCTTCAAAGTGTTGTTGCTAGAAATGTAGCAGCACTTAATTCTGCAGTGGTCAGCATAACCATGGTCGATGCTGGCTATGCTTCTAATGTTATACCTAATGAAATGAATCTTACAGGGTCTTTAAGGTATTTCACAAAAGAAGTAGGTGATGATGTTAAGGAGAACATTAAAAACATTGTTAATGGTATCAGTAGCTCTATGGGTGCAATTGCAACATTTGAATCAATTCCAAATTACCCTGCCACTATTAATATCCCAAAACATGCTGAGCTTTGTGCTAATGCAGCGGCAATGGTTGTGGGGAATAAGAATGTTCTGAGAAGTGAGCCTCCAACTATGGGTTCTGAAGATTTTGCATTTTTATTAAATGCATCAGAGGGTGCTTATATTTGGATTGGCAACGGATTGGTTCCTGAGGATAGCCCTAGAGGTGGCTGTATGTTGCATAATACGCAATACGACTTTAACGACGAAATACTTACCATTGGGACCAGTTACTGGGTTCAACTCGTTCAAAATATCCTCAAGTAAATTTTTTCTATATCAGCAAAATGACGAACACAGACTACTCAAAGTTTGGCAAAAGGTTTTCTAGAGAAAGTGGCATTACTCAGTTGATGGCTGACCTTGGAAAAGCTAATCACAGTAATGATCCAAATACAGTGATGCTAGGAGGCGGCAACCCAGCAATTATTCCAGCCGCCCATGATAAATTTGTAGATGAGTTACAAAAACTTATTGCCGGCTCCGGTGTTGATCAAATGATTGGATTTTATGACGGTCCGCAAGGGAGCGAGGAGTTTATTAGAGCGTTAGTGGCGATGCTTAACGATCACTATGATTGGGATTTGGATGAAAAAAACATAGCTATTACAAACGGCTCTCAAAGTAGTTTTTTCAGTCTCTTTAATTTGTTTGCAGGAGAAATGTCGAACGGTTCCCATAAAAAAATTCTGTTGCCAATAGTTCCTGAATATATTGGTTATGCAGACCAAGGAATTACAGATGACATGTTTGTCTCGATAAAGCCAAAAATCCAGATGTTGGATGACAAGCAATTTAAATATCAAATCAATTTTGAAGAATTAATTTATGTTGTGAAATCTAGCAATATAGGAGCAATTTGTATCTCACGACCGACAAATCCTACTGGTAACGTTATTACCGATGATGAGCTCAATCAATTAGATTTAATTGCTCAAGAGTATGGAGTGCCATTGATTATTGATAATGCTTATGGACAGCCATTTCCAGGCGCTATTTATACCCAGGCATCACTAAAGTGGAATACCAACATGATTTTATGCATGTCTCTATCAAAGCTTGGCCTTCCGGGTCTTAGAACTGGTATCGTCATTGCTAATCATGAAACCATTGAAGCTATAAGCAGAATTAGTGGAATTATGGCTTTAGCACCAAGTAGTGTTGGGCCTAGCTTGCTCACAAGAATGATTAAGGATCAGGAATTATTGCGACTTTGTAATGAGGTTATAAAACCTTACTATAAAGAAAAGGCGACAACGGCAGTCAGTCTTTTTAATACTATTCTTGCTGATACAGATGTTTATCTTCATAAGCTTGAGGGTGCATTTTTTATGTGGCTTTGGTTTCCAAATTTGTCTATAACGTCTGAACAACTCTACAAAGACCTCAAAGCTGAAGGCATTTACATCATACCCGGGCATGATTTTTTTATTGGCCTCGATGATGAGTGGAAACACCAGCACCAATGTATAAGAATAAACTATGCAAAAGATGAAAAGACTCTTACAAAAGGACTTGAAGCTATTTGTCGAAACACCAACTGGGTAGAGTGGTGAATATTAATTGATGAGTAATCTTATGTTTACTAATGCTATTGTAAGAACTCCAGGAAGGAGTATTGTTGATGGTTTAAGTGATTCAAAAACTCTTGGATTGCCAAATTATGAACAGGCAATTATCCAGCATCAATCATATATCGATGTTTTAACAAAATGTGGTTTAGATGTTCTTGTGTTGGAGCCATGTGAAGAATATCCTGACTCTACTTTTGTAGAAGATGTCGCGCTTATAACTCCAAATTGTGTAATTATCAATCGTCCTGGGGCTCCTTCTCGAAGAGGTGAAGTGCATGAAATAGTATATGTACTAAAACAAAAATTCAAAAATATTGAAGTGATTGAGGCACCAGGAACAATAGAGGCTGGAGATATAATGATGGTGGGTAATCATTTTTATATAGGTTTATCTGACAGAACTAATCTTAGTGGTGCCAGGCAAGCTATTGGAATTCTAAAGAAATATGGAATGACTGGATCAACAGTTACATTAAATGATGTG
>JAQWLF010000028.1:0-2401 GCA_029247465.1 Candidatus Thioglobus sp. | reverse complement strand
AGTATAACTTTATTAAGTATTTCAATTTAATGCTTATGCTATTTTCATTAGAAGTGAAAGTAGCCTTAAAGATCACTTAAGTGCCTATAATATTAAGCTTAACTCAGTAAATCTAGATTAATTACCAAATTTGATGATTATAATTCCTGCAATTGATTTAAAAGATGGGCAATGTGTTCGCCTCAAACAAGGAGTAATGGAGGATACAACAGTTTTTTCTGATGACCCCCGTGAAATGGCTACTAAATGGGTTGGTGAGGGCGCAAGAAGGCTACATTTAGTTGACCTAAATGGCGCATTTGAAGGTAAGCCAGTTAATGCTGAGTGCGTTAATGAGATAACCAAAGCCTTCCCAGATCTGCCAGTTCAGATTGGCGGAGGAATTCGTGACATTAAGATTGCTAATACATACATTGAGGCAGGTATAAGTTATCTTATTATTGGCACTATGGCTGTAACACACCCTGAATTTATTTCAGAGTTATGTAGAGAGTTTCCAGGCAAAATTATTGTTGGCTTAGATGCCAATAATGGACTTGTAGCTACAGATGGATGGGCAAAGCAAACAGATATCAATGTAGTCGAATTGTCAAAAAAATATGAACAGGATGGCGTTAGTTCAATTGTATATACAGATATTGCAAGAGATGGAATGATGCAGGGTGTTAATGTTAAGGCGACCGCAGACCTTGCAAAAGAAACCACAATTCCAATAATAGCATCTGGAGGCATAACGAATCTTGATGATATTGCTGCACTTCTAAAAAATGCCCATCACGGTATAATTGGAGCTGTAACTGGTAGAGCTATTTATGAGGGCATGCTTGATTTTAATGATGCACAAACAATGAGTGATATTTATGATCGTTGAAGTAGCTTACGCACTTCCTGATAAGCAAAGCTTAGTCAGTTTAGAAGTTGAAAAAGGAACTACTCTTAAAGAGGCCATCGAAGCCTCTGGAATTCTTGATTCTTTTGAACAGATAGACCTTAACAAGGATAGGGTTGGTATTTTTTCTAAATTTGCAACCCTCGATACTGTGCTTCGTGAAAAGGACCGAGTTGAAATATATCGACCTCTAATTGCTGACCCAAAAAAGGTTCGTAAAGAGCGTGCTGCAGAGGGAAAAGCAATGCGAAGTAATAAAAAAGCCAAAAATTAAGGTAAAATCGTTAGCTCATAATACAAAGTTAAATTAAATGAGCGAAGAAAAACCTCCGAGTCCATCATTATTAAAAAAGTTATTCAATAAGTTTTTTCAACAAACTTTAAAACCCAGAGAGCAATTAATGCAGGCCTTAAAAGAGGCAGAGGACAATTTAGTTATTGACCCTTATAGTAGGTCTGTGATAGAAGGTGCAATGCAAGTCGAAAGTCTAAGGGTTCGAGATATTATGGTACCTAAATCTAAGATGACTATGATTAGCTCAGAAGCCCCTACAAGTGAATTATTGAAAGTCATGGTTAACTCATACCATTCCCGTTTCCCTATCCATAATATTGAACAAAACTCTATTTTAGGTATTGTATTAGCAAAAGATTTGCTTGCGCATTTTGCTGGAGATAATAAAGATGAGTTTAATTATAGAGAATATCTTAGAGTTGCTCTATCTGTTCCTGAAAGCAAGCCATTAGGAGTATTGCTTAGAGAATTCCAGCAAAAAAAGTCTCATATGGCAATAGTACTTGACGAATATGGCGAGATAGCCGGCTTAGTTACTCTAGAAGATGTTATTGAACAAATTGTTGGAGAAATTGAAGATGAGCATGACAAGGAAGAGGACAACATTATTGATTATGGTGATGGTCGTTACTTACTTCAAGCTAACACAACTTTGAGTGAGTTTAATAAATTCTTTGAAACTACTATAAAAAGTGAAGATTATGATACTGTTGCAGGATTAGTTATTGCAGGGTTTAGTTATCTTCCTGAACAAATGAGTAAGATTAATCTTCATGATTTTCAGTTTAAAGTATTAAAAACTGACTCTCGAAGACTCCATCTACTAGAAGTTAAGCGTATTAAAACCATTGTTGAGGCGCCCCTAGAGACAAGTAACTCTTAATAGTGCTATCTTTAGCAGCTAATGGCTAAGTATAATTCAGCGTTATGAATACACTTGAACAAACAACACAGCTAGCAATTGAGTTAATTAAACAACAAAAAGTATCTGATTTTGAAATCTCACTAGGTAAGAGTTCCGGTGTCTCTACTACAGTGCGACTATCTAATGTAGAAACACTGCAATACCACTTAGATGCAAGTTTTAATGTTAGCGTTTATATTGGAAAAAATAAGGGTCAAGCGACCAGTGCTGATCTTAGTAAAGCAAGTTTAAAAAATGCTATTGATTCAGCATGCTTAATAGCAAAATATACTCAAGAAGATCCTTTTAATGG
>JAQWLF010000026.1:0-5934 GCA_029247465.1 Candidatus Thioglobus sp. | reverse complement strand
ATCTAGAGGCTTCTGGAATTCAGTAAAAATAACCATTCCTTCAGTTTTTGTATCAATAGCAATCGCATCAATTAATGGTTACGCTCTGGCAAACTGGCGCTTTAAGGGAGCCAATCTGTTTTTTACTATATTAATATTTGGCGCCTTTATTCCTTATCAGATTATGATTTATCCACTTGTAATACTGTTACGTGATTTAGGACTTTATACAAAATTACCTGGCTTAATTCTTATTCATACTATTTTTGGAATGCCTATCTTGACACTATTATTTCGTAATTATTTCACCACCATCCCCGAAGAGCTTTTTAAAGCTGCTAGAGTCGATGGGGCAGGATTTTGGGGAATATACTTCCGCGTCATGATGCCGATGTCACTACCAATATTCGCCGTCGCTATTGTTTTGCAGGTCACAGGTATTTGGAATGACTTCTTGTTTGGAGTGATCTATACCAAGCCGGCAAACTACCCAATGACTGTTCAACTAAATAACATTGTGAACTCTGTTCAAGGGGTAAAAGAATATAACGTAAATATGGCTGCTACCTTGTTGACGGGACTGGTACCTTTGGCCATCTACTTTATCTCAGGAAAACTCTTCGTGCGCGGTATTGCTGCCGGCGCAGTTAAAGGATAATTAAAAAATGAATAGCATAGAAATTAAAAAACTGTCTCTTAATTTTGGCGAAGTTGTAGTCCTCAAGGACCTCAATCTAACGATTGAAAAAGGAGAATTTTTGGTGCTCTTGGGAGCTTCAGGTTGTGGCAAATCAACATTACTGAACTGCGTCGCTGGATTGTTGGATGTTACTGATGGGCAGATTTTTATCAATGGGAAAAACGTTACCTGGCATGAACCTGCGCAGAGAGGTATTGGTATGGTATTTCAATCCTATGCACTTTATCCTCAAATGACAGTCAAGGGCAACCTTTCGTTCGGTCTGAAAAATGCAGGGCTACCCAAAGAGGAAATTGAAAAACGCGTTAAGCACGCTTCTGAGATTCTGCAGATCGAATCACTTTTGGAGCGTAAACCTGCTGCGTTATCTGGCGGCCAACGCCAGAGAGTTGCAATTGGTCGTGCTTTGGTTCGGGATGTTGAAGTTTTTCTCTTTGATGAACCTTTATCTAATTTGGATGCTAAGTTACGTACTGAGCTCAGAGTCGAGATTAAGCGACTACACCAGAAACTTGAAAATACCATGATTTATGTGACCCACGACCAGATTGAAGCCATGACTTTGGCAGACCGAATTGCTATTATGAGAGACGGTCTCATTCAGCAATTCGATACCCCTAAGAAAATTTATAGTTATCCTGTCAACAAGTATGTTGCTGGATTTATTGGCTCACCAGGCATGAACTTTTTAAAAGGGACAATATTGCACAATGACAAACCTACATTTAAGTTGGAAGGAGGATGGTGCGAATCACCGGATCTGAGTAATTACAAATTTCAAGAAACTATTAAAGCTGAAAAGCAAGTCTGGTTAGGTATACGTCCTGAGGCTATTGTGTTTGGAGATGATGCCAAAAATATGCCAGTGAACTTTAGTCTCGAAGTAGAAGTTTTCGAACCTATGGGGGCCGACACATTGGTATGGTCAAAGATAGGTGGTCAGGAGATTCGTTTTATGGTTGATGGTAACACCTCACTAAACGTTGGTGACACGCTTACAATTGGTTTTGATCCAGCTCATGCGTCAATCTTTGATTTTGGCAATGAGGAACGCTTGTAAACGCGACTCAAGATTGATAATTGAAACAAATATATAAATTATTTTTTTACAGATATATATTTACGGAGTAACGATGTATAAATTTCCAAAAGACTCAGAATTAAATGACCCAAAATTTCTTTTTGGTGTTTCCACTGCTTCCTATCAAATTGAAGGATCTACCAATGTTGATGAACGTTGCCCTTCAATTTGGGATACTTTTTGTGCAAAGCCAGGCGCAGTATATAAACAGCATAATGGCGATATTGCATGTAACCATTACAACTTATATCAGCAAGATGTTGACTTGATTTCATCATTAGAAGTTGATGCCTATAGGCTTTCAATTGCATGGCCAAGAATCATAAGGCCTGATGGAAGTGTTAACCAAAAAGGGCTTGATTTCTATGACAGATTGATTAGTGCCTTAGAAGAAAAAAAGATTAAAATTATGGCCACTCTTTATCACTGGGATTTACCTCAGTATCTTGAAGATAATGGTGGCTGGTTAAACCGAGAAACCTCAACTAAATTTGCTCAATATGTTGAAGTTGTAAGCTCCTACTTTGGTAATCGAATTGATTTTTATGCTACCTTGAATGAGCCATGGTGTAGCGCCTATCTTGGATACCGTTTTGGTATACATGCACCTGGTATTGCGGATGAAAAATCTGGTTTTTTGGCATGTCATAACTTACTACTTGCTCACGGCTTAGCTATGCCGATATTAAGAAAAAATGCTGCAAACTCTAAGCATGGAATTGTATTAAACTTTACTCCCAATTATCCTGTTAATGATTCAGCTATCGAAGCTGCAAAATTTGCCGATGATGAGCATACACATTGGTTTATTAAGCCAATTATAGAGGGAAAATATCCTGAATCTGTATTCCAACACTTTATCAATATAATGCCTACTATTGGTGAAAATGATATGGCTATTATTAGTGAAAAAATTGACTTCTTAGGGTTAAATTTTTACTCTCGAAGTATGGTTGAAAGTGGAAGGCAAGGAAAGGTTTCTGATACCATTTTAAGAAAAATCAAGCGTGCAGAAGTGCGTATTCAAGAATCGAATGATATTTCAGCTGATGACAGCAAGGGTGATCAGTTACAGAAGTTAATGAATCAAAAAAATACTCACTATAAAAGTGTAGATTTAGAAGAAGTAGAACGAACTCATATTGGCTGGGAAGTATACCCAGAAGCGCTTTTTAAGCTGTTAACTGATTTACATCATACATACAATTTACCACCAATTTATATTACTGAAAATGGCGCAGCGGTAGATGACCATGTGATTGACGGGGTTGTGGATGATGAGCAACGTTATCGTTATTACCAAAACCACCTATCTATGGTTGATCAAGCAATTAAAAAAGGCGTTGATGTTAGAGGCTACTTTGCATGGAGCTTGATGGATAATTTTGAGTGGGCAGAAGGCTATAAGATGCGCTTTGGTATAGTTTATGTAGACTATGAAACTCAAAAAAGGACACTCAAACAGAGTGCTATTAAGTTTCAAGAGTTTTTAAGTGCCCGTAAACAAGGTTTGTTGTGAACTTGTTTAGTACACTTTGCAACACTTTGACACACTAGGAAAAATTCTATAGTTTAAACTTTACTTCGTTTTTAACATCATACTAACAGTAATTTTATTGTATACATATGAATGATATTAGTGCAGATATAGGCTTGATTGGCTTGGGTGTAATGGGGTCAAGTTTGGCCTTAAATATGGAAAGCCATGGCTTTAGTGTCGCTGTTCATAATCGCACCTCTCCCCAAATCGACGAATTAGTCAAAAATAGATCAAAAAACAACAATATTTTTGGTTTTGAAGATCTTAAAGAGTTTGTTGATTCAATTAAAAAACCTAGAAAAATTATGCTGATGGTGGTAGCGGGCTCTGTAGTAGATGATTATATTGAAAAACTTATTCCTCTGATTGATCAGGGTGACATAATTATTGATGGTGGTAACTCTCATTACCCTGACACAATAAGAAGAACCAAGGAATTAGAATCAAAAGGGTTTCAATTTGTTGGTGCCGGCGTTTCTGGTGGAGAAGAGGGTGCATTAAAGGGTCCATCAATCATGCCAGGAGGCTCAGTTTCTGCTTGGCCTGAAGTAAGAGGTATATTTCAAGCAATATCAGCCAAAGTAGAGGATAACGAGCCCTGCTGTGACTGGATAGGTGAAGATGGCTCCGGCCACTTTGTAAAAATGGTGCACAACGGTATAGAGTATGGAGATATGCAACTTATTTGCGAGGCATACCAAATCATGAAAGATGTTCTAGGAATGTCGAATGACGAAATGCATATAGTGTTTAAAGAATGGAATAAGGGTGAGCTGAGTAGTTATTTAATTGAAATCACCGCAGACATTCTCAAATTCAAAGAAAAAGATGGTACCTACCTGATTGATAACATTCTTGATACTGCAGGCCAAAAAGGTACCGGTAAATGGACCGCAGCGGTTGCCTTAGAACTTGGATCATCACTGACTTTAATTGGGGAGGCTGTATTTGCTAGGTACCTCTCTTCAATAAAGCAGGAAAGAGTCGAGGCATCAAAACAGCTTAGTGGTCCAAGTATTAATTTTAGTGGCGACAAAGAGCAAGCTTTAAAAGATATTCATGACGCTTTATATGCATCAAAAATGGTTTCTTACGCGCAAGGTTACACTTTGCTTACGGATGCTGCAAAGCAGTTTAATTGGAACCTAAACTATGTCGGAATTGCCCTGATGTGGCGAGGAGGTTGTATTATCCGTTCAGCATTTCTAACTAAAATTAAAGATGCTTATGACAATAATTCGGAACTAAAGAATTTGTTGTTGGATCCATTTTTTAAAGATAAGATAACAAAATCTCAAGTTGGATGGCGCAGAATCGTTTCGATAGCTGTTTCTAACGGAATTCCTGTTCCAGCGATGACATCTTCTCTTTCTTATTTTGATGGCTACCGAACTGAAAGGTTGCCCGCAAATCTACTCCAAGCTCAGCGTGATTACTTTGGTGCGCATACTTATGAGCGCTTAGATAGGAATTCTGGTGAATTTTTTCATACCGATTGGCTTTCGCAAAACGGCTAAATGTTTGATAGATAAGAGATAGAGCTATGGAAAATTTACCACAAAAAAGTAACAGCTTTGTTCTCTTCGGTGCTTCAGGAGATCTTTCCTTTCGTAAGTTGATGCCTGCCTGGTTTTATCTTGAGCGCTCCGGTAAGTTAGACGACTCATTAAAAATCTTAGCTGTTGCGAGACAAGATATTTCAACTGAGCAGTTCCAAGAAAAGGTTGTCGAAGCTCTAAAGATGTATGTCTCAAGTGAATATTTTGATGTTGAAGTGTGCAACAAGCTGATTAAGAGGATTGATTATTGTTGCTGTGACCTAAAAAATCCTGATGATTACCAAAAAATAAATAGCAGTCTTAGCTCTTGGAGTAAACCTATTGCTTATTATTTAGCGATACCACCTAATCTTTTTGAGACGGTTTGTGATGGCTTAAATAGTATTCAGATTCTTACTAATGAGAGCCGCATTGTTGTTGAAAAACCAATTGGCTATAACCTAGATAGTTCAAGAGAAATTAATGATAAGCTTTCAAAGTACTTTAGTGAGTCACAAATCTATCGAATTGATCATTATCTAGGTAAAGAGACAGTACAAAACCTTATTACTTTGCGATTTGCGAATTCTCTTTTTTCAAGTCAGTGGAATAGCAAAAGTATTGAATATATCGAAATCACTGCAGCTGAATCTGTAGGAATTGAAGGACGATGGGGGTATTTTGATGGCGTTGGTCAGATGAGGGATATGGTTCAAAGCCACATTCTTCAACTTCTATGCCTTATTGCCATGGAGCCTCCAAGTCGCTTAAATGATGAGGGTATTCGTTCAGAAAAAGTCAAAGTCTTGAAGGCACTTAGACCTATAACTGACGACGACATCGCAGATAGTTTTATTAAAGCTCAGTACTCTGATGGTCAAATTTTAGATAACAAAAAGCCTGGCTACTTGAACGAAGAAGGTGCTAACTCCGAAAGCACAACTGAAACCTTTGTTTGTATTAAAGCTCAGATTGAAAATTGGCGTTGGTCTGGAGTCCCTTTTTACGTAAGAACTGGCAAAAGGATGGCATCTAAAACAACCCAAATTGTTGTTCACTTTAAATCAGATGGGCACTATATTTTTGACAGAAATCA
>JAQWLF010000023.1:0-1611 GCA_029247465.1 Candidatus Thioglobus sp. | reverse complement strand
GTTTTGTATTTCCTTATCAGTGGTGTAGCTAACAACAACTCCTGGTGCTTGAAATCCTTTAGCAGCAACGCTAGTAATATTATTTCTTTCAAGTAACGCACTAACTTTATCGCCAAGTTCCTGTTGTTTTTTCCGCGCATTCTCAAAACCAAACTCAGCCGTCTCATTAACGGTGTCACGAAAGTGCTTAATTGCATCTGTTGGCATTGTTGCGTGATAGGCATGGCCACCACTTTCATAAGCCTGCATAATCTGGAGCCATTTAAGTAAGTCACAAGAATAGCTAGTACTTTTAGTTTCATTTATCTTCTCAGCTGCAACTGACGAAAGCATAACCATCCCAAATGCAGGAGAAGCACTCCATCCTTTTTGAGGTGCGCTAATCAAAATATCTACTCCGCATTCTTTCATATCAATCCATATTGCACCTGATGCAATACAATCCAATACAAACATTCCTCCAACAGAATGAACGGCGGCGGCAATAGATCGAATATAGTCATCAGGAAGAATAATGCCTGACGAGGTCTCGACATGAGGAGCAAAAACCATAGCTGGTTTTCTCTTCTTAATAAACTCTACAACTTCATTAATATTTCGTGGGGCAAATGGCGCTTGTGAATCCTCACTAACACGGCTTGCCTTTAAGACTATTTCTTCGGAAGGAATATTACCCATTTCAAAAATCTGTGACCAGCGAAAACTAAACCAACCATTTCTTAAAACTAAACAACTTTTATCAGTTGCAAATTGCCGAGCAACAGCCTCCATTGCATAGGTTCCTCCTCCAGGAACTAAGACAACTTTTTCTGCGTTATAGACCTCTTTTAGAGATGAAGAAACATCATTCATTACTTTCTGAAATGAATCAGACATATGATTAAGAGATCTATCAGTATAAACTACTGAATATTCTAGAAGCCCATCAGGGTCTACATTTGGTAACAAACCTGGCATTTCTAACTCCGAAAAATAAAGTTATGATAATACAACAAATTATTACTGAATAAATAAATTTAATCAGAATTAAATAAATGGTTAATTTTGTCAGTAGATGGATTAAGAACAACACCTTTTTCAGTAATTAATCCAGTAACTAATTCTGCAGGGGTTACATCAAATGCTGGATTACGAACTGAAATACCCTTTGCCGCCCAATGATTATCTTGAAAACCTGTTACTTCTGAGATAGGACGTTCCTCAATAGGAATATCAGAACCACTTGTGATTGAGCGATCTATTGTTGAAAGTGGGCATGCGACATAAAATGGAATATTATGTCTTTTAGCTAAAACTGCAACCATATAGGTTCCAATTTTATTAGCAACATCACCATTCCCTGCAACTCTATCAGTGCCAACAACTATAGCATCAACTTCGCCATGACTCATTAAATGGCCTGCCATATTATCAGAAATCAAGGTTATAGGAATTCCTTCCTCTACCATTTCCCATGCAGTAAGTCGAGCACCTTGTAAAAACGGTCTAGTCTCATCAGCAATTACAGAAATTTTTTTTCCTGACTCAACGGCAGACCTAATAACTCCTAACGCAGTTCCGTGACCTGCTGTTGCTAAAGCACCAGCATTACAATGAGTTAAAACATTAGCT
>JAQWLF010000004.1:0-2938 GCA_029247465.1 Candidatus Thioglobus sp. | reverse complement strand
CATATTCATCTTCGTCATAGTCGAAATCATCATAAGTAATTAAATAAAGGTCTACTTTTATTTTTTTTAGAAAATCATCATGATCTTTTTTCTTATGCGGTAGAAGCAAATAACGTGCTTTGGTATCATTATTTTTTATTGTAATTTTAAATTTTGTCATATTTCAGGTGAATAGTTGCCCATCTTCTTATCGTTAAAAATCTTCACAATACTCATCTAATTCTTCAACTTCAAAACCTTCATTATTTAGTCTTTCACAAACATGCTGAATAACAGATGCATATATATCCTCTAGTTCATCAACTAAACTATCGTCTGGTATATGATCTTCTGAAGTGCTTGTATCAAGCCAAATTCCCTCTGGCTCATCATCTACTGCTTTTTTACATCTTTCAAATTGCTCATCAGTCAAAAGATCTTTGTAAACTCCATCTTCAAACATTATATGATGTATTAATCCATTCAATGAACCATCATATGAACCTTGAACCCTATCTAAATAAAAGTTATCATAGGAATAACCAGGCCTTACCTGAAAAGAATCATTTTCCTTAAAGCTATCTAAATTTGCATCAATTATTTTATCTAATATTGAATTTAAATAATCAATTTCATCCATTTCTGAGTTATACATTTCATTCTCCTAAAATATCAACTTAAACTACAGTATATACCCAGACAATGTATACGGTCAAACTCCATCTGATGTGTGAGGGAGGTTGTATTAATACATAGCCAAGAGCAATGAGCCTCCCCCTGGGGGGTCAAAGTGTGAATATATATTAATAAGGCATTCAAGGTGCGTAGAAAAAAGTTACTGTAAGATAATTCTAATTATTAGGAGAAATTATGGCTAAGGGAAAAAATTCTAGAAAAGAAAAGAAAAACCCAAGAAAGATAAAAAGTTAAAACTTACCAGTAACTTGAAAGTCTGAATAAATATGCGAGTGATAGTGGGTATTTATCATTATAAATCAATGACTTACATAGTAAATCAATAGTAATTAATTATTAAGTACATAATTATGTACCAGTTTCATTTGAGTATATATGTGAGTATATAATTTTAGATTGTAAATGGTAAATCCTTTACTAACACTGATTTAAGGAGTGAGTTCAATGTTCCCCATCTCCACCATCCAAATAAGATTACTACTACTTCTCATAAAGGATAAATTCATATCAATATTTTTAGTGATAGTATAAACTCATAAAATGCCCTCAATTCTCGTTATTTATAACCCAATAGCTGGTCGGGGTCGTGTTAAAAAGCACTGGCCAGAGGTCCAGCAAGGACTGATTGACGCCGGTATTGAGTTTGATGTGACTGCTACTTCTGCACCACTTGAAGCAGTGACGTTGGCTGAAAAAGCAGCAACGAAATACTCGACCGTAATCGCTGTTGGAGGCGATGGAACGGTTCATGAAGTTGTTAACGGACTGCTGCGTGCTTCAAGAGAAGGAGAAACGATTACTCTAGGTGTTGTACCACTCGGAAATGGTGACGATTTTGCTAAAATGATCCCACCACAAACCACAATTGGCGGCAAGGTGTTTGACTGGCAAGTAGCGATTGAAAAAATTACTGAGGGACAGACCAAACTGTTTGATGTTGGACGCATGTCAGGCAATCAATTGCCTTCAAAACAAGACAATAAACCACAGTATTTTATGAATGGTATGGATATTGGATTTGGTGCACAAGCCGCACTTAATTTTACTAAAGTACCAAGTTTTCTTAACGGTATAGTGGCTTATCTTGCCGCGATTCTAAAGACACTGATTGATTATCGTATCCCAAACGTCAGTATCCAGATTGATGATCAAAAGGCTTTCGAGCAATCGACAACAATGACGGCGATTACCAATGGTCGCTGTTTCGGTAGTGGTTTTTGGGTTTGTCCTGAAGCCCAGGTGGATGACGGCTTGCTTGATGTGATGGTAACACAGAGTGTTGGTCGACTAAAAATCTTGCGTTTGATTCCAAAAATCATGAAGGGAACGCACGTCAATGAGCCTATTCTGCAAAACTACAGAGCTCGTAGAGTTGTTATAAAGTCACAGCAGTTTTTAGTAGTCGAAGCTGATGGTGAGATACCTTATCCTCAAACTCGATATCTTGAAGTGCAAATACTCGACAAGAAATTACGTGTGATTGTTTAGTAATCTATTTAAGATTACTAACTCTACGTAGAAAAAAATTTAATTACACCTTAATTAGCGCATGCCACGGTCCTTTTTAATGAGCTCAAAAGCGCTAATGATTTCTTGGGTTTTATCATTGGCTATTTTTATCATCTCCTCTGGCAAGCCTTTAGCAACTAATTTATCCGGATGATGCTGAGATAACAATCGGCGATAGGCTCGTTTGAGCTCCTTGTCAGTTAGACTTTTATCCGAACCCAATATCACGTAAGCATCGTCAACTGTTAGTTGATTAGTATTGTTGCTAGTAGCGGAAAATTGCTGAATCAGACTCTCTAGCTCATGAATAGGAAAGTGTAGTTTTTGCGCGATATATTTAAGTGCATCATGTTCTTTATCATCAAACACACCATCAGCATAAGTAGCTTGGATTTGAATCTCTAAAAACATGCGTACTAAGTGTGTACGCCTATGACTTTCAGTACGGAACTGTTCAAGCACTTCGTCTAGGTTGAAATCTTTGTGTTTGCCTTGGTTAAATAGGTCTTTTGCAACTTTTTGCATATCGTCTGATAATTGCATATGTTGCATAACTTGCTGTGCTAAGAGAATTTCAGACTTTGATACCTTGCCATCTACCTTGGCAATATAACCCATAACTGAAAATAAACTACTAAAAAATGCTGCTTGAACGCGCTGTTGATCGCCCGGATGAAAATCTTTAGCGAATCCACCAAAATTAGACTTTCCTTTAGAAAAATTACCCGCGAATGCTACTCCAAGCATCGCACCT
>JAQWLF010000211.1:0-2211 GCA_029247465.1 Candidatus Thioglobus sp. | reverse complement strand
AAGCTTACCACCCCAAGCATAGTCAATTTTAATTCCCTTGAGAAATGGATAAATTTTTTCTAGTGGTCTAGTAACTATGGGTACTATATTTTTTGATAATTCTTGTGAATAATTCTCCCCACCTCCAAAAAGTAAGCGCTTATCCGCACTCATTCTAAAATAATTGATTACAAATCTTGAGTCAGCAAAGGCAATATCCTTTGGGTTTATCTTTTGAACCGTTTCATCATCAAGTGGCTTAGTTGCAACAATATAGTTATTCATTGGCAGTATTTTTGATGCTAAGCTCTTCTCTAAATTACCAAGATAGCCATTACATGCGAGAATAACCCGGTCAGCTTTTATAGAACCATTTCTAGTTGTTACTCTTACATGATTATCAGAAACCTTATAACTAAGTGCGGAGGAATTTTCATAGAGTTTAGCACCCATAGAAAGAGCAGCTTCTGCAATACCAAGAGCATAATTTAGTGGATGACAGTGAGCCTCACCCTCATCATAACTTCCACCATAGTATGAACTTGACCCTGTGACCTCTCTCATTTCATTATCATTAAGATAGGCCATATCTTTATAGTCATAGTTCTTAATCATATGGCCAACATATTGTTTTGATTCCTCACAATATTTCTGCTTATGATTTGGATGAGCAATCCCCTTTTTATAGTCACACTGAATTTGGTATTTATCAATAAGCTCTTTAGCGTGATATTTTGATTTTTCTCCAATTTCCCATAAAACTTTAGCATAATCAAATCCCAAAGCCTTTTCCAAATAAAATTGATCTCTACGCATTCCACCCGAAACTTGCCCACCATTGGCCCCAGATGCTCCAGATGCTATCTTATTTGATTCAATAAGAAGAACATTGACACCTTCACTTGCCAGATATAGAGCTGAAGATAATCCCGTATATCCGCCCCCAATAATACAAACATCCGCAACATTTTCACCAGTAAGAGTTGGTTGGTCTATTTGCTTATTTCTACTAGCCTGGTAGTAAGATTGCACGTGAAAATTAAACTACTTAATCGATTGAGCAGTCAGATCAAGACACTTCCAAACCTTTTCAATAATTTCATCTAAATGCTCATTGTTACAAATTAAAGGTGGTGCAATAACCATTTTGTTAGCGATTGCTCTCATTACTAAGCCATTTTCGTAGCAATAATCACGGCATCTTACAACAATCTCTTTACTGTTTTCAAATCGAATACAGTTATCTTTATCTTGAACGATTTCAATAGCTGCAAGCATTCCAAGACTGCGAGCTTCTCCAACCAATTCATGATCTTCCAAAGCCTTCCATTTACTCGCTAGATAAGGAGCAGTATTGTTTTTAACTTGATGCAATATGTTAGTTTTTTCCATCAACTCTAGGTTAGCTACTGCAGCCGCCATACATGTTGGGTGCCCAGAATATGTATAGCCATGTGCAAACTCCTGTTTGGCGGATACTAATACATCAACCAGATCGTCACGAACAATGACACCACCAACTGGCAGATAGCCAGAGGTTACCCCTTTTGCAAAAGGCATTAAATCAGGCTTAAAATTAAAGTGCCCAGAACCAAACCATTCACCAGTCCTTCCAAAACCACAAATCACCTCATCTGCAACTAGCAATATATTTCGCTCTTTGCAAATTTTACTTATTGCAGGCCAATATGTTTTTGGAGGAATAATAACTCCACCAGCGCCTTGGATTGGTTCTGCAATAAATGCTGCAACTCGATCTTCACCCAGTTCATCAATTTTATTAGCCAAACTTTGGGCTACTTTTAGTCCAAATTCATCTGCATCAATTTTTCCACCTGCCTCTACACATGCGTCGTAATAGTAGGGCTGATCTACATGCTCAATATCTGGAATAGGTAACCCACCTTGTGCATGCATAGCACTCATTCCTCCTAAACTGGCACCAGCCATTGTAGAGCCATGGTAAGCATTTTTTCTACTAATGATTACAGATTTAGAGGGCTTTCCTTTCGCAGCCCAGTAATGTCTTGCTAACCTAACAACTGTATCATTTGCCTCAGATCCAGAACCTGTAAAGTAAACTTTATTCATGCCTGGTGGCGTTTTATCTGCAATCATTTCTGATAACTTAATCGCAGATGGATGGCTCGAACCAAAGAAATTATTATAGTAAACAAGTTCTTTCATTTGCTCATTCACTGCATCAATAATTGATTTCTGACCGTAACCCAT
>JAQWLF010000182.1:0-2095 GCA_029247465.1 Candidatus Thioglobus sp. | reverse complement strand
TATAAAACAATTCATTATGCTGATGTGGCTGGGAGTGGCAAAAATCAACTATCTTTTAACCAGGTAAGTATTGAAGAGGCAATGCCATATGCCTGTGAAGATGTTATCGTTACTAATGAGCTTAACAATGTATTGGAGTCTAGGCTCCAGCAATACCCAAAAGTGATGGCATTATATAAAAGTATAGAGCTACCCTTAATTAAGGTTATGTTGAAATTAGAACGCAATGGTGCTCTGGTAGATGAGTCATCACTCTTTAGTCAACAAATAGAGATTAAATCTGAAATGAAGAGAATTCAAGACCAAGCATTTGAAGTTGCTGGAGATGAATTTAATCTCGAATCACCCAAGCAAATTCAACAAATTTTATTTAGTGAAGAAGGTTTTGGTCTTGAACCAAAAAAGAAAACAGCAAAGGGTCAGCCATCTACAAATGAAGAGGCGCTAAAGTTGTTAGACCACCCTTTAGTTGATTTGATAATGTCTTACCGAACTTTGACAAAACTAAATTCTACTTACCTAGAGGCATTGCCAAAACAGATCAATCGAAAAACGGGACGTTTACATACTTCTTATCACCAAGCGGTAACTGCAACGGGGAGATTGTCTTCTTCGAAGCCTAATTTTCAAAATATCCCAATTAGAACACAGCAGGGCGCTAAGATTAGGTCAGCCTTTATTGCCAATGAAGGAAATGTAATATTGGCAGCAGACTATTCCCAAATTGAGCTTAGGATTATGGCGCATATCTCAGAGGATAAAAACTTAATTGAGGCGTTTACTAATAATGTAGACGTTCATAGCGCTACAGCTTCGCAAGTATTTAATACTGAGCTTTCGCAAGTCTCTAAAGATCAGCGCCGTAAAGCTAAAGCAATAAACTTTGGACTAATTTATGGAATGAGCGCGTTTGGTTTAGCAAAACAAATTGATGTCTCTAGGACTGAAGCTAAACAATATATTGATGGCTATTTTGAAAACTATCCTGGTGTTTTAAAGTTTATGGATGAAACTAAAGAAAAAGCTAAATTACAGGGCTTTGTTGAAACAATCTTAGGGAGAAGGCTTTATTTGCCTCAGATAAATTCAAAAAATAAAATGCATCAACAGCATGCATTGAGAACAGCTATCAATGCCCCTATGCAGGGCTCATCGGCAGATATTATAAAAAAAGCTATGCTTGATATTCAGTCTTGGATTGATAAAGAAAATAATGGTATCAAGATGATTATGCAAGTTCATGACGAACTCGTCTTTGAAATTCAAGCTGATAAATCACAGGAGTATGCAGAAAATTTAAGAATTATGATGTCAGATGCTCTGAAACTTAGTATTCCTTTAGTTGTTGATGTGGGGATTGGGTCAAATTGGCAGGAAGCACATTAGATTCAAAGTATCAGCCATTACTCATTTTTAGATTTAATTAGAATGCTAAATTTGGGTAAAAGTTTGTTATTGAGTTAAACTAAAATATCATCTACAAATAAACATAATCATTTGCTAACAAAATGAAAGAGCAGTTGCAAAATTTACTTACTAAATGTATTGGTGATTTAATTGACCAAGGTGTAATTAGTGAGATGCCATCAAAGATTCGATTAGACCATACCAAAGAAAAAAGTCATGGAGATTATGCAACGAATATAGCATTGATATTGGCAAAGCAAGCCAATATGAATCCAAAAGAACTAGCGCAAACTATTATTAAGCAACTAGGTGCTGCTGAATTTATTGAAAAGACAGAAATTGCTGGTCCAGGATTTATTAATTTTTTTCTATCAAGTGAGTCCAGCAGTTCCGTGATTAATGAAATTATTGATAGTGGTAAAGGTTATGGTGTTTCAAATATAGGTGCGGGTCAAAGTGCTCTTTTAGAGTATGTCTCGGCAAACCCAACAGGGCCGTTACATGTAGGTCACGGAAGGGGTGCAGCGTATGGTGCAACCGTTTCCAACCTATTAAGAACGGTCGGCTTTAAAGTTGATAATGAATATTATGTTAACGATGCAGGCAGGCAGATGGATATTTTGACTGTTAGTATCTTTTTACGTTATTTGGAGCTATTTGGAGAAAAAGTAAGATTTCCTGATAATGG
>JAQWLF010000174.1:0-4396 GCA_029247465.1 Candidatus Thioglobus sp. | reverse complement strand
TAACAAAGCACAGCAGGACGCTTTTTTGCCTCATATTGAATCTGGACTTATTACATTAATTGGCGCAACCACTGAAAACCCATCATTTGAAATTAACTCTTCATTGTTGTCCAGAGTTAGGGTTTATGTGCTCGATAAGTTAACTGATAATGATCTAAAGGTTATTGCTAAAAGAGCGCTTGACAGACAACAAATTACGCTCAAAGAGGATGGCTCATTGTCATTAATTATTGACAGTAGTGATGGCGATGCGCGCCGACTTATTAATATCATTGAGCAGTTAACTGAAAAATCAAAAGCAACTCTGAGTAAGAAAGATATCGCTAAAACACTCCAAGGCAAGGTCAGTAATTTTGATAAAGGCGGGGATATCTATTACCAGCAGTTATCCGCATTTCATAAGTCTGTGCGTGGCTCTTCTCCGGATGGTGCTCTTTACTGGATGGCCAGAATGATTGTTTCTGGATGTGACCCAAAAGTTATTGCGCGACGTCTTTTGGCAATAGCATCAGAGGATATAGGTAACGCCGATCCTAGGGCGTTACAAATTACCCTTAATGCGTGGGATGTCTATGAGCGTTTGGGAGATAAAGAGGGGAATCGCGCTATTGCACATGCCGCTGTCTTTTGTGCTTGTGCACCTAAATCCAACGCAGTTCATAGCGCCTTTAACCAGGCAATACAAGCCGCAAAAGATACCAGTGACCTTGACGTTCCTGTGCATCTCAGGAATGCGACTACAAAGCTGTTGGAGGAGCTCGGACATGGCAAGGGTTATCGATATGCACATAACGAGCCAGGCGGCTTCAGTCAGGGTCAAACATATTTCCCTGAAGAAATGGGAGAACAAATTTATTATGAGCCCACCGACCGAGGACTTGAGATTAAAATTAAGGAAAAGTTGAAGCAACTGAGGGAACATTTATGAATACAATTTCATCAATTGCGAGTATAGGAATAGGCGCTACTGTTGGCGCAAGTTGTCGTTATTATATAGGCATTTTGTCAATGCAGTATCTTGGCAAAGCATTGCCCTACGGCACCTTGATATCGAATGTTATTGGCTCTTTCATCGCTGGAATATTAGTGGTCCTCGTCTTGGAAAAGTTCTTGCTCAGCGAGACCTATCGTTTGATGCTATTGGTTGGACTAACCGGTTCATTGACGACAATGTCTGCTCTTTCAATAGAGTCAATTGAAATGCTCAGTGGTGGAAGCTATAGCCAAGCACTATTAAATATCTTATTAAATATTGCCCTCTCTCTTTTGGCTGCAAGTCTTGGGGTAATATTAGCAAAGTACGGATTTAATCTAGCGCAAAGCTAACTTCTCTTCTACTACATCTAACAGCTCGGATGAGATATTAAGGCCAAATTGACTGTCAAGCTCGCGAATACAGGTCGGACTGGTTACGTTGATCTCAGTAATATAATCACCGATAACATCAAGACCAACAAATATCAGCTCTTTTTCAATCAGCGTTGGAGCAATTTGTTTGCATAGAAATCGATCTCTTTCAGATAGTGGCTGACCAACCCCTATAGCCCCAGCAGCTAGGTTACCTTTAAAGTTACCTTCTGCAGGCATTCGAGCAAGGGCATAATCAACTGGTTTGCCATTAATCAATAAAATGCGCTTATCACCGTGCTTTATCTCTGGCAAGAATTCTTGAGCCATGATGTAGCGTTGACCATTGTTCGTTAGTTTTAATAGCAACTCTTCGTTATCGTCACCCTTTTTAAGTTTGAATATATTTGTGCCGCCCATTCCATCGAGTGGTTTGACAACAACATCGACATTGTCATTGATAAAAACAGAAAGCTTTTCGTTGTTCGAGCTGACAAGTGTTTTAGGTATAAGCTCTGGAAAATTTAGAGCAAAAAGTTTTTCATTAGCATCCCTTAATGAGCTAGGCTTATTAACAACCATAACACCGCTCGCTTCTAATTGCTCTAAAAGATATGTTGCATAGATGTAGTCCATATCAAAGGGAGGATCTTTGCGCATGAACACGACATCTATTTCTTTTAGTTGAAGTATTTCTGCTTCCTCGCACTCATACCAGTTACTCTGAGAGTCTGCAACAAGGGTTTTTCGTGCTTTAGCAAATACTTCACCTTTGAGGTGAAACATATCACTACTATCAAAAGTGTAGATATCCCAGTTTCGCCTCCTTGCTTCAAGCATCATTGCAAGGGAAGAGTCTTTTTTTGGATTAATGCTGGCAATATCATCCATCAGCACAGCAAGAGTAATTGGCTTCATGCGGTTATTATAAAGTAATCAGTTTGTGTATAAATAAGCATACAGGGCAAAAGTTATTGAAGTATCGGGGTTTTGAGCGTATAATTTCGCCTCTTTAGTGCGGGGTGGAGCAGTCTGGTAGCTCGTCGGGCTCATAACCCGAAGGTCATAGGTTCAAATCCTGTCCCCGCTACCAATTTAGACCCCCTCTTTTGGGGGTTTTTATTAGGAATTTTTTATGGCAAAGATAGCTGATAAAGTGTTTTCAATAATTAACTCAAGCATCAATGAGTTGGGTTACGAATTGCTAGGTATTGAATACGTTTCGAGTGGAAAACATTCAGTACTAAGGCTATATATTGACAGAGATGAAGGAATTGGAGTGAATGATTGTGAGGCTGTTTCACGGCAGGTAAGCGCTATAATGGATGTTGAAGATCCAATAAGTGGTCAGTATAATCTTGAGGTATCGTCTCCAGGTATTGAGCGACCTCTTTTTATAGTTGCACACTACCAGAGGTTTCTAGGGCATGATGTTCGTATAAGAACATACAGGCCAATAGATGGCAGGAGAAATTTTACTGGCGCTATCGGCAGTGTAAGTGAAACTAGCAATTCATTCGAATTGGTAACAGAGCTTGGGCCTGTTACCCTAGATATAGATTTAATTGAAAAAGCAAATTTAGTTGCTCATTTTTAGGAGAAGCGTATGGACGGTAAGGAACTATTTTTAATGATTGAGGCAATCTCAAATGAGAAAAATATAACCCAAGAGGATGTTATTGAATCGTTAGAAGAAGCTCTCGCTGTAGCAACAAAAAAACGCAATAATATTGATGTTCGCGTTGAGGTTGATAGGCATAGCGGTGAATTTAAAACGTTTAGGCGTTGGCTAGTAATTGAAGATGGAGAAGATTTCGTTGATGATGATGGAGAAAAGTTTGACCCAGAACTTCACATTTACCAAGCCGATGCCAATAGCTTATCTGTGGATTCATATCTTGAAGAACCAATGGAGTCTATTGAGTTTGGCAGAATTGCAGCGCAAGTTGCGAAGCAGGTCATTATTCAAAAAGTACGCGAAGCAGAGAGAACTGTTGTAGTTGAGAACTACTCCGATCGCGTTGGTGAAGTCGTTATGGTTACAGTAAAAAGAGTAGACAGAGGGAATGTTTATGTTGATATGGGCGGTATCGATGGAATGCTCTCGAAGTACGACTTAATACCAAATGAATCAATCAGAAAAAATGATCGATTAAGGGCATTTATTAAAGAAGTTAAGCCAACTCCACGAGGTGCTCAAATCTTTTTAAGTCGAACAGTGAATGAGATGCTTCTCGAGCTATTTGAGATGGAGGTTCCTGAAATTAGTGAAGGTGTAATTGAAATCAAGGCGGGCGCCAGAGATCCAGGGCTTCGCTCAAAGTTAGCCGTTAAAGCAAAAGATAAGCGTATAGATCCAATAGGATCTTGTATTGGCATGCGTGGTGCACGTGTTCAGGCAGTCTCCAACGAACTTAATGGTGAAAGAGTTGACATTATTCTTTGGGATGAAGATCCAGCACAGTTTGTAATTAATGCAATGGCGCCAGCAGAAGTTAGTTCTATTGTGGTGGATGAAGAAAAAGGATCAATGGATATTGCAGTTGAAGAAGACCAGTTAGCACTGGCAATTGGAAGGGGCGGGCAGAACATTAAATTGGCTAGTAAGCTTACTGGCTGGAAATTGAATGTTATGTCTCTTGCAGATGCAGATGATTTAAATGCAAAAGAACTTCAGAAAACAGGTGAAAAATTAGCTGAAACACTAGGGATAGATTCTGAAGTTGCAGGTGTTTTGATAGATGAGGGTTATACCAATCTGGACGAGATTGCTGAAGCTGAAGCTGAAGCCTTGTCAGGAATTGAGGAGTTCGATTCCAAACTGGTAGATGATCTTCAAGAGAGAGCGCAAGACGCTCAATTAGTCAAGGCACTTAATGATTCCGAAGCAGTCGAGATTCTACTGGCCGTTGAGGGCGTCGATGATGCACTCGCAATGGCACTTGTCGATGCTGATATTCATACAGTAAATTCTTTGGCAGAGCTTGCAATTGTTGAGCTTTTAGAAATTCGAGATATTGGAAACGATAGTGCTTCTGCTGTTATCATG
>JAQWLF010000170.1:0-1845 GCA_029247465.1 Candidatus Thioglobus sp. | reverse complement strand
TCTGCTCCGAAAAGATCAAGAGCTGCCAAAGATGATGTAATCGGTGTCACAACCGCAATACCAGGGCGGGCGGCTTGTATGAGAGAGCATATTTTATCAAAACCCATTACGGCCGTTCCAGAAGTACAACTATATGCCACTACGTCTAAACGCCCCTCAGGGACAATAAGAGAGGTCGCTTCAGTAATGAGCGGCTCCATCTGACGAAGAGATTCAGCTGTGCATTCCGGTGTATTACGTATCCTACTTGTAAAAACAACGACATCATCACTGGGGCGCATATTCATAAAATCGCGTTCGGTAACATAATCGTTAGATAGAGCGACTAGACCAATTCTGTATTGCCCCGGTCCCTGGTCAAGTTCGGCGCTTTTACTCAAGAGTTCAAAGTTTTTAGTGTCGTTCATTTATAAAACTCCAGAGTAAGAAATCATAAGGGAAAGAGATTAATAACCATCGGTCTTGTTATATATAGGATATGGCAATTCTCCTTTCTGAATACGATGAATATTTTCAGCAATAGTTTTTGATGCAGAATTTGGGTTACTTTGTCCCGCAATATGAGGCGTAATGTAGACAGAAGGGTGACTCCAAAATGAATTATCTTCTGGCAACGGCTCTTCTGCAAAAACATCCAAAGCGACTGCAGCAATATGACCACTATTTAATAAAAATAATAAATCTTGCTCGTTAATAATTCCACCTCTTCCAATATTAATAATAAATGAGCCTTTAGGGAGAAACTCAAGCTCCTTTTGTGTAAGAATATTAGTAGTGTTTTCAGTCAATGGAAGGACGTTGATTAATATGTCTGTCTTACTTAGGAAATCGCCAAGCTGCTCTTTACCATAGTAATATTTAATGTCCTTGAGTGGTGGCTTTTTATTGGCACCCCAGCCTATTACATTAAAGCACTGAGTGACTAATAATTCACCAATGCTTCTGCCAATATTCCCTAAACCCATAATGCCAATTGTTCGATCCTCGGTCTGGATAGAACTTTGTTGTATCCACTGACGATTGGATTGTTGCATTCTATAAAGGTATTGATCACTATGAAAGTGCAACACCCAGTGGAGTGAATGGAGACACATTTCATGGGTTAATTTTTTATCAACCAGACGAACTATAGGTAATTCTTTAGGCAAATCAGGGTCACTCATAATATGGTCAACCCCTGCACCTAAAGAAAGAATAGCCTTTAAATTAGGATATCTTTTTAAAATGCCACGCGGATGTTTCCAAACCACTGCAAACTCAACATCATTCACGTCACCATCATCAGGATAGACCCTTACATCCATATCTGGCATAGCCAATTGAAGACCCCTTGACCAGACCTCCATATCCTCCCAAAAGTCAGTTGATGATAACAATATTGACATTGTATTTGTAATTAAAAAGTTATTTGGTAATTATAATTAATTAGTTAAGCAAGCTTTCCTCAAATGGATAATGACTTAGACGCTCTACACCATTCTCATTTACAAGAACCATCTCTTCAAGCTTTACCCCAACTTCGCCATCAATTTTGCCAGAATAGCTTTCTACACATAAAACCATATTGGGCTCGATCAAACCATCATAACCATCCCTTTGCCAGTCCTCTTGGTAATAAATTTTAGGATACTCGTCTGTTAAACCAGCGCCATGAAAAACACAAGGGTAGTGATTTGCTTTAAAGGCTTTATTTCTCTCAAATGCTTTTTTTGATAATTCTAAAAAAGACATGCCTGATTTAATCAACTCGATATTAAAGTTAACTTCGTCATAAGCATGTTGATAAGCAATTCTTTGTTCTGTATTACCCTTGCCTCCCTCACAAATCCATGATCTAGAAATATC
>JAQWLF010000163.1:0-9602 GCA_029247465.1 Candidatus Thioglobus sp. | reverse complement strand
CCATTGTTTGTAAATTTCCCTTACAGGTCCAGGAATCTCTATTTCTCTTTCTGTTGAAACTTCCTGCATAATTAAACCCATAGGGAATAAAGGCGCAAAATCATCTGGCCCAGCAGGTTGTTTTGTACCTGGATGTAATGGCGGCGGTGGTGGACTCGGTAAATCAGCATTTATGTTATACCAAGTTTTAGGTAGTTTATTTTCTTCTAATATATATTTTATTGAATCTGTCATAATTTACCTCTCTATTAATTAAATTATCATTCTAAAAGAATGATACCTCAGACATCAAACGAAATTTGGAGTTTTATGTATACTAGCTTTAACTAACTTATAGTGAGTGATTCATGACACCAGATGAAAAAATTCAAGAACTTAATTTGATATTACCTGAACCGATTAAACTTCCTCCAAATTTAGAAATGCAATTTTCTTGGGTTCGGGTAAGTGGAAATAGAGTATTTATATCTGGCCATATAGCTCTTAACTCAGACGGTTCAATTTCTGAAGTTACTGGCAAGGTTGGAGGAGCAGTTACTGTTGAACAAGGTTATGAAGCAGCACGTCAAACTGGCTTAGCTATATTAAGCAGTCTGAAGCAAGAGCTTGGCACACTTAATAACATAACTGCTTGGCTTAGGGTTTTTGGTATGGTTAATGTTGAGCCAGGATTTGTAAAAACCCCTCCTGTCATTAATGGTTTTTCAGATTTGATTATTGATGTTTTTGGAAAAGAGATAGGCAATCATTCACGTTCTGCGGTTGGTATGGCAGAACTTCCTTTTGGAGCGCCTGTAGAAATTGAAGCTGAGGTTGAAATTTCTACGTAACAAGTCACGTAATAAGCTCTCCCTCACACATCAAACGAAATTTGGACTTTGGTTCAAGTTGACAGTTAAGAAAATTAACTCTCAATAATTCATTTTGTATTTGAAACGATTGCTTTAATCCAGCTCCTTTCTTCTTATAGTGAATATGCCTAAGATAACCAAAACTAAGCTATTAATCATCCATAAAGGTGCCACAATGCTGTCTCCACTGTTTGATAACTGCTCAGGACTCAGGATAGCAAGATAAGCAAACATTACAAAGGAGGCAAGTGATAATAAACCCGATAGCCAATTAGGGAAAAGGTTGGTACATAAATATCCCAATCCAGTGAAGAACATTCCAAGATACATAATAGACCAGCCTGTCCAGGCAATCGCCTCGCCAATTAAATCAGATTCAGCACTTAGTTCTGCACTATTTATAGCATCTGAAACAAGCCCCATAATCAAACCAACAACTATTAATAGTAACCCAGAGTCAATGTATGTCTGAACTTTTATAAAAGCATTTTTTTCAACATTCCTTGTCATCATAAAAGCCAGTGGGATAGTAACCAATCCATAAGCTGCAATTTTTTCTGTATGACCCTTACTTAGAAGACCTGTGTCGCCTAAAAGTATATAGACAGCGATTGAACCGAGACCAGCGATTATAAAAAGTATTCCATTAACCATTTTATCCGTCATAATTTACCTCCCTATTAATTAAATTATCATTCTAAATACACATAAAGAATGATACCTCACACATAAAACGAAATTTGGAGTTTTAAGTGCTAATAGACATATAATCCTAGTATGAATAAACGACTAGCAATTTTATTTGGATTTTTGACTACTTTTTTTACGAATCGAAGAATCACCAATATTTATATAGTATTACTCATCCTGTCATGTTTAATACCAGCAATTATCATAGCGGTTTTTGTGGTGTAGAGGATTTGGACTTTAGTTTGAATTGACTTATAATTCAAATATAAGGAAACTCAGTAAAAGGAAATAGATATGTATAAAGTTGCAATAATTCAGGAATCTCCTGTTTTTCTTGATAAGAATCAAACTATTCAAAAAGTAATATCACTCGTAGAGAAGGCAGCAAAATCTGAAGCAAAATTAATTGTTTTCCCCGAAACCTTTATTCCAGGTTATCCAGATTGGATGTGGCGTTTAAGGCCGCAAAATGATCAAGATTTGACTGATGAGATTCATGCAAAACTGCTGAGTAATTCTGTCAACTTAAAAACAAATGATTTAGATAGTATTTGTGAAAGTGCCAGAAAAAATGACGTCACTATAGTTTGTAATATTAATGAGCGTGACTCTGAAAATAGTCAAACGACTATTTATAACACAAATTTAATCATAAGTCATGAAGGTAAAATCATTAACCGTCATAGAAAATTAATGCCCACTAATCCTGAAAGAATGGTCTGGGGATTTGGAGATGCTTCGGGATTAAATGTGGTCGACACCCCTTGTGGCAAAGTCGGTAGCTTAATATGCTGGGAAAATTACATGCCTCTAGCAAGATATGCTCTCTATGCTCAAGGTATTGAAGTATATGTTGCACCGACTTGGGACCAGGGAGATGATTGGATTTCAACAATGAAACATATTGCCAAAGAAGGGGCTTGTTGGGTTATTGGGAGTGGAAGTGCTATAAAGGCGAGTGATATTCCTGATACCTTCCCTGGTAAAGATATACTTTATCCTCAGCCTGATGAATGGATTAATACTGGAGACTCAGTTGTTGTTGCTCCTGGTGGCACTTTGGTTGCAGGACCCATGAATAAAGAACAGGGAATATTGTATGCTAATATTGATGTCTCAAAGTCCTCAGCAGCTCATAGAAAACTTGATGTAGCAGGTCATTATTCTCGACCAGATATTTTTAAGCTAATTGTGAATAATAAGCATCAAAACCCAGTTAGTTTTGAGTAGCTTTTAGGCCTTTCTCACACATCAAACGAAAGGACTCTAGTTCAGGTTACTTTATGGTTGGCTTTCCCAGATAGATTCCTTGATAGCCGGAATCAGCATCGATGGATTAGGCCAATCTTCGCAATGTTGATAGCGATGGGCAAGGCGAATTATGCCTGATTGATCAACGACAAATTCACCAGGCAACTGCCACGGGCTATCTACCAGCGCACCGTCTGTGCCCTGACGAGACTGCTGTAATTGGGCGCCAGTCTCATAATCAATGCGTAGGTATTCATCCGGCGAATCGTAGATTATTTGAGAGGGTTTGCCTTCCAACAAGTCGTAGGCTTCATAGACGCGATAAGTCGGGTCACACAAGACAGGACAAGGTATGCCGTGCTTTTGGCTATAGTCTTTAGAACGCTCAGGTTCACCTTGCCCAATCACGACGACGGATGCACCCAACTTGATGTAGTCCGCATATTCATTTTGCAGTCGATGAGCACGGTCAATCCCACAACTACAACCGTAATGCCGCCAGAACAAAATTAGGGCTGGACCATTGCTCCAAAAATCGCGTAGATGAACTAATTTTCCGGATGTGTCTTGCAATTCAAAATCAGGAGCTAAGTCCCCAACTTGTAGTGGCACTTTAGTCCATCTAAGGCGTGATGGACCTTGCTTCCAAAGGGCTAGCCATTCTTTTTCTGCAGCTTCAATTTGGTTATCTACTAATGATGTCATACTTCCCTCCTTCTACTGGATAAATTATTTGTGTAAAGCGGCCTAACTATTTATTATTCACCATAATCATACCTGTTTTGACCTCGTAAATAGATATATACACCACCCCTCACACATCAGAAAGGAATGGACTTTAGCTAGTTTTTTAAAAGGAGTGCACTACCCCTCTTTAACCCATTGCTTGTAGTTTAAATGGTGTTCTTACTACACCCATCTCTTCGGCTATTTTTTTAGCTTCGTCCGAGTTAAACATTGCCATCATGCCTGCTGGGTCAAAGACATCTACTACTACAATAGCGGTATGGTCATCTACTTTGCCTACTTTGGCATTTCTTGAGAATTGTGATCTCATATCAGCCAAGTCATCAAAACCTTTTTTCCAATCATCAAACGTTCCATTATTGATTTCAATCATTACCATTGTGTTCATTATTTTTTCTCCTAAGTTTTTTAATAATAAATTTTTTATAACACTGTGTAAACTTAGTATATACCTAGTTACTAATTTAGGTCAAGGCGACTTATAATCTTAGTATGAATAATCTTCTTAAGATAATAGTTCAAACCTTTGCTTTTGTAATAGTTGGTATTTAATATGGGTTGGATAGTGATATGAAAATTGACCAGGCTAATTTAACCGATATACCACAACTTTGTATTCTGCTAGACGAACTGTTTAGCCAAGAAGCAGAATTCACGCCTGATCATGAATTACAAGGAAGAGGGCTAAGTAAGATTCTAAGCAATGAAGATATTGGAGTAATTTTGGTTGTCCGAGAATCTGATAAAGTAATAGGAATGGTGAATATTCTTTATACAATCTCTACTGCACTGGGTGGAAGAGTAGGGAATCTTGAAGATTTTGTAGTTTTACCTGAATACAGAAATAGCGGGATAGGTTCAAAACTCCTATCATATGCACTTAATTTTGCGAAAAAGAGAGGTTGCCAACGAATTACCTTACTTACTGATGATGATAATCAAGATGCCCATCGTTTTTATCTTAAAAATGGTTTTTCTCGTTCTTCAATGGTTCCATTTAGGCGAAACACAAGAAATACTTAAAAGGATAATATGAAAAAACTCCTTCAACTTATATTCTCATTAAAGAAAGCAAAAGAACAAGTACAATTTGACAAACTTGTTGACGAAGAGAAAACATTAAAAGATTATAGATTGTTGGCAGAGCGTTTTAGGTCAGACCAATTTACATCAAAGCAAATGACAGAAGAATTTAAATCCAATCCTGAATTTAAAGATTGGTACTTTAAAAATTATATCGCACTAGAAAAATGGAGAAGTATATAAAAAAACTACTCCTACTCTTATTAATATCCCTTTCCTTTAACTCCTATGGTGAATGGACGAAAACAAATATGGATGTAAATGGTGTTAGTTATTACATAGATTTTGAAACAGTCAAAAAGCGAAATGGATATGTTCTTTGGTGGGAGATGAGAGATTTACCTGAATCCAATGAAGATGGAGATATGAGTACCCAGATATTCATTAAAGGTGATTGTGAATCATCTCGCAATACATTCTTACAAATCGTTACTTATAAGAAACCAATGGGAGATGGTAAAGATGAAACTTTCGGTGGAGGTGTTATTGACATACAAGACATAGTAGGTTGGTACTATCCACCACCTGAAACTGTTGCTTCAAGTATTTTAAAAACAGTTTGTTCGTTAGCAGACCAATCATCAATGAATAATTACCAAAGTAAAGTATTAGAACTTATTGCTGAATATGAAAGCTATGAGTGGGGTGACGGTGATTTATCATATACTTCTTCAAATCGACTTGAAGAAGCTATAACGAAAACGTTAGAGGCTGAAGTTATTAAATGAAAAAAACACCAAATCAAGTGCAGAATAGCCAAGTAATAGAGGAAAAATTACTAGAGCGTATTAAGCTTTGTAAGTTACCACCTCTTCAAAGACGAAGTCTGCCTTTCGAATGCTATTGGGAAGACTCAATCTTGATTCAGGAGCAAAAGCGTATTTTTTCCAACCAGTGGCTTGGGTTGGGGAGGGCTGATAGATTAGAAGCTTCTGGAGAATATGAAGCGTTTGAGCTTTGTGGTCAATCCTTAGTTTTGATACGTGACCAAGACAATATATTGAGATTATATGCAAATACTTGTCGTCATAGAGGCGCAAAACTATTGGATGGAACTGGTCAATGTCAAGCTATCAGCTGTCCTTTTCACGGCTGGACATACACTCTGGATGGCAACTTAAAGTATGCTAAAACAATGTCAGAAAACCCTAATTTTGACTTTTCAGAGCACTCTTTAATTGAATATAAATTAAAAGAATTACAGGGTTTTCTGTTTGCTTTCCTTGGAAATCAGCCAACAGATTTAGATTCTCAACTTGGTGATTTTTCTGAATTACATCAGCCTTGGTCTCTGAATGAATTAATTACAACTAGGCGTGAAGTTTTTGAGGTGCAGTGTAATTGGAAAGCATTTTTAGATGTTTTTAATGAATACTATCATTTAAGTAATATCCATCCAACCAGTATCGATAACCTTTACATTAAGCCTGAAGAAGCAGATAAAACAACTGGAGATTACGCAAGTCAGTTTGGATTTACCACGGGCACAGGGGCATTACTAGAAGCTCATCAATCTAACGCTTTGCCAAAAATGGAAAATTTAGGGGATCCCTGGAATCTTGGTGCCCGATATAGTTGGGTTTTTCCAAATATGACCTTTGCAGCAAGTCAAGAAGCAATTTGGGTTTACGAAGCAAACCCAATTACTTCACAGAGCTGTCAGGTTAGACAAAGTATTTGCTTTCCAAAAAATACAACAGAGCTTCCTGATTTTCAAGAAAAATCTCAAGCTTATTATCAGCGACTTGATGATGCGCTTGATGAAGACATTACCGCACTAGAAAATCAACAGAAGGGTCTTAATAAATCTCCTTCTCTTCAGGGACAATTCTCAACATTAATGGAGGCAAATGTTGCAACTTTTGCTCAATGGTATGCCAATAAAATTATTTAATATGTATAGATTATGAAAAAATGAATATCGATTTTTTTAAAAAAACAAGAATTTTAGATGGTGGTGTGGGCCAAGAATTATTGGCAAGAGGTATGGAGCCGAATGGTACTCTTTGGAGTGCCAATGCTTTACTACAAGAAAAATATCATCAGCTTTTACTTGATACACACCTAGATTTTATAAAATCAGGAGCTGAAGTTATTGTAACAGCAACATTTACCACTAGAAGGCTGAGATTAAGAGACAACAATGTTGAAGATAAATTTGAATATTTAAATACTAAAGCAGGGGAGATTGCAAAAAAAGCAAAGGACTTAAATCCTCATATTTTGGTTGCAGGAGGATTACCCCCTCAATACTTAACTTATGAATCAGACACAAGGTCTGATGGAGAGATTAAAGAAAATTTTCATGAACAAGCTAAACTATTAAGCCCTTTTGTTGATTTTTTTTATTTTGATGTTTTGAGCAGTGTCAGGGAAATTCAATTAGCCATTGAAGCCATAATAACTTTTAATAAGCCTTACTTGATAGGTGCTCATATTTCAGAGGGTGTTAAATTGCCAAGTGGCGAAAAAATTTCAGATATTATTTATAAAATTAAACATAACAACCTTCTAGGATTAATGCTCTCATGTGTATCACCAGAAAATTACGCGAAAAACCTTGATGAAATAAAAAATCTAGGTGTCCCTTTTGGTTTTAAGCTAAATGGATTTGTAACAACTAAACCTAAAGCTGGTTATACAAGTACTTTTAATAAAAGTAATACAGGAAATCCAAATGAGTTTTTAGGTCAAAGAGAAGATCTAACACCAGAAAAAATGTCAGAGTTTGTAAAAACTTTTAAAGAAGCTGGGGCTACAATTTTGGGCGGGTGTTGCGAAACAAGACCTACTCACATAATGGAGATGGCTAAACTTAAGTAAGTTATAGATAGAATACAATAGCTTCATCACATATCAAACGAAATGTGGTTTTTGACTAAGTTTAATTTAGAAATAATCTAATACCACCTAACCATTCCAATAATTCCTGCTGTTGCGTAAAAGAACTGTAGAAAAAGTATCCCTTTATGACTTCCTAGGTATGCCCAATATCCAATTGAAAAGGCTGACACTAGCAATAAAAGAAAGCCAGTAAATTCGACCCCAATATTCAATGCCACCATCATTGAATACATTATTGCAGTTACAACCCCAAACCATTCTAATGTTTTACTTTTCATAATAGTATCTCCCAAGTTCAATAAATAGGAACAATAGTTCCCTTTAATAAAAATATAAAATTATAAAGCAATAGAATGAGACGGGCTCATCTTGTGCTCGGCCATGTATTTATATAACCTTCCTCACACATCAAAGGAAATTTGGATTATAGCTAAGTTCAAATTGACATATAATTCATTTATGGTTGTATAGCTTATGACTGTAACTGAAAAATCTGCCCAAGGTTAATCTGAGGCATTAATAATTATTATCAAAATCAAAGGAGAAAATGATATGTTAGGAGAAAAAATTGGTTCAATTTCCGGACCTGTATCAAATAAAGTGTTATCAGCTGAAGGTGCATTACCTAAGTTCAGCACTTCTGCAGAAGGCACTGGAACACTTGCAGGAGCAGAAGTCCAAAGTATGGCAACTTATAGTTCTACTATGAGAGCAGATGGCACACTTTATGGCGAGTGCCCTAATCAAGGTGTAATCATGACACAGGATGGAGTAGCTACATTCAGGGCAACAGGAATGGGTACTTTTACAGCTGACGGCGGGTCAATCTTTAGAGGGGCGTGTTATTTTCAAGCATCTGCACCATCACTTTCAAGTCTTAATGGCGTTTGTTGTGTTTACCATTTTGATGTTGATGCAGAAGGAAATTCCACTTGGGATATTTGGGAGTGGAACTAGTTTGAAGTAATCTTTTTAATTGTTGGACAGAAATAAAATAGTCATAGAGAACCAGAAAAAAAATAAGGCCCTTATACAGGGCCTTTTTTTTTAACCCTCCCTTACACATCAAACGAAATTTGGACTGAAATGTTCTTATTCTCTTAGTCTAAAAGGAGGGTATTGATCAGTTGTTAATAAAAACACTTAAGCATTAACCCTTAATGACCATCGCAAGAAACCCTCTACAAAATCAAATATTCCTTTCGGGTATCGACCTGTTAATAGAATAGCAAACCAAGCAAAAACAGTGCAAAAAACAACGGCAATGAATATTAATATTAAGACAATTATGTGTGGGATAACTAGAATCCATTTGAAAAGTGGCATCCACCTATTGAGATCTTTCTCAACGTCTGGATAAGGTATATCAACTTTTACTGCTTGTTCATCGTCAGTTGAAGGGTATTCGTCCCTCATTAATAACCCATAGGCAGCAATTCTAAGCCAGAATTTAGTAAGAGCGAGATTCCAATCAAACCACCACTTTGGGTATTTTTCTTTAAAAAGAATCATTAAAGCTACTGCCAGTGACAAAGCTTCCGCATAAGAGGAAATAAGAGCAACCACTATGATTATTGGGATGACTAAGACCAACCTAATAAACGCTGATGGTTTATTAGATATTTCTGAGTAATCAATTTTTAGGTTTACAGGGTATTGCTTCATTAGTATTACTCCATTAGATAAATAATTATTTAAAAAACTCTATATAGACTATATAGACAATCAATATAAGCCATATCATGCCAACATTGTCTCGAATTCGTAGTGAGTGTTTTTCTAGCTTTGTAAGATTGTTGTCAATGCTATCGAGTTGCTCATTGATAGTGTTATTTTTATCATTCATCTTTATTTTCGTTTAAAAAAATTGATTAGTATTTAATTTATCTTTTATCTTTGGTAAATGTTTCATTAAAGATGGCATCTACTCTTCTTCTAAACTCATCTTGAGTGTAAACATCTATAAATAAACCTTGAACATACTCTTTAAATTTTTGAGTTTTTTCTAGATGCTTTATTAACTCGTCTTGAGTATCTTTCAAGTTTGGTTCTAGTTCAGATATTTCCATGATTTCCTCCTAAGAAAAAATTATTGATTAATAAAAAAAACTTCTTGTATCTCTTTGTTGAATGCTA
>JAQWLF010000138.1:0-2029 GCA_029247465.1 Candidatus Thioglobus sp. | reverse complement strand
TATTCTTAGGAGAATTGGAGTCCCTGATCTATCTTTTTGGGATGTAAATGATAAGCTTGTCTATTGGGTTCTAATTCCGGCTCTGTTGTTTCATCATATATCTCAAATTAATTTGTCTTCATCAATGTTTTATAGTTATGGTGTAATTATATTAAGTGGATTGTTTATTGTTACAATAGTAGCTATAAGCCTTGGAAAGCTTCTTGGTTATTCATCTGAATCATGGTCATCAATTCTACAGGGTGCTGCTAGACATAATGCATTTATTGCACTTGCAATAGCAGGAAGTTTATTTGGAGATGCAGGTTTGGCAGTTGGTGCTGTGTTTATGCTTTTATATGTACCTAGTATAAATATTGTTGTGATATCCATTATGGTCTCTAATTTGAACCAACCTGGTCAAACTGATTCTAAAAAAGGAATAGCTAATATATTTGTTGAACTTATAAAAAACCCCTTTATTCTTGCTATGATTGTAGGTCTTATTTTTTCATTGATTGATTCAGAAAAAATAGTAATTATCAATGAAACTTCAGGTTTATTAGGTTCGGCAGCATTGCCAATAATGCTTTTAACTATAGGAGCTAAAATAAAAGTTAGGGATCTTGCTTTAAAAATCACACCAATCCTTATTTCTAATTCTCTCAAATTGATTGCTTTTCCTGTAATCGCTTATTTTGTTGCGAAATTTATGGGTCTTAGCCAGTTAGAAGTTATTGTAGCGGTTATATTTGCTTCAGTTCCAACTGCCGCCTCGTCCCATGCATTGGCTAAGCAATTTGGTGGTGATGCACAGCTGATGACAAGTATTATTACAACACAGGTTGCATTGTCATTTATTACAATACCTGTTATTTTGGCTGTTATTAGCTAATTGTAACTAAGAATAATTATTAAACAATTTTTTTAATAAAACAGATTTAAAGACGATAAGTGTTATAATAGTAGCTAAGAAATATTTATATTCTTTTTCTGTTTCCAATTTTTTAATACATGAACGACAAAATTAAAGTAGTCAGTGATACTTCTTTTGAAGCTGACGTAATAAGTTCCTCACAACCTGTTTTAGTTGATTTTTGGGCCGAATGGTGTGGCCCATGCAAGTCTTTAGCTCCCCTCCTTGATGAAATTGCAGATGAGTATGATGGCCGAATAACTATAGCAAAGGTTAATGTAGATGAAAACGTTCAGTTACCACTAAAATATGGCATTAGAGGAATCCCAACTATGCTACTATTTCAAGATGGTGTAGTTCATGCAACCAAAGTCGGTGCTCTTTCTAAGGCAAACTTAAATGCTTTTTTGGACTCAAATATATAATCATTATTTATTTTTAACTTACTAATAACAAAAAACTCCTTCAACAAAAAACCTTCAACATAAAAAACTATTAATTTCTAACTTGGCGTCTTGCTAATCTCTATTGCTTACTTAATAATCTTTTATGAAACTATCAGAACTTAAAATTCAAACACCCGCTGAACTTCTAGATTTAGCTCAATCTTTAGGCATTGAAAACATCTCAAGAGCAAAAAAACAGACGCTAATTTTTGCGATACTTAAAAATAAAGCTGACAATGATGAAGAAGTACTTGGCGATGGAGTATTGGATATTTTGCAGGAAGGTTATGGCTTTCTAAGATCTTCGAATGACTCTTATGTTTCAGGGCCAGACGATATTTATGTCTCCCCTAACCAAATTAAGCGCTTTAATTTATCTACTGGTGACGTGGTTACTGGCAAGATTAGAGCGCCAAAGAAAGGTGAAAAGTATTTTGCACTAGTCAAAGTTTCTGAAGTGAACGAAGATTCGCCTGAAAATGTAAGAAACCGAATTCCATTTGCTTCTTTAACTCCACTGCATCCAAATGAAAGATTAAAGCTTGAACTTGGTAATGGAGGTACTGAAGATATTACTGCGAGAGTTATTGATTTAGTTGCTCCTTTTGGTAAAGGGCAAAGAGGTTTACTAGTAGCACCGCCAAAGGCTGGAAAGACAATGATTATGCAAAACATTGCATCATCAATA
>JAQWLF010000121.1:0-2258 GCA_029247465.1 Candidatus Thioglobus sp. | reverse complement strand
ATACAAGGTATTCGTGACATATTGTCTTTAAAGTCTAATGACCAAATCCCAATAGATAAAATTGACCTTATAAAAATGGGTACAACTGTTGCAACTAATGCTTTATTAGAGCGAAATGGGGAAAGAACTCTATTAGCAATTACAAAAGGCTTTGGAGACATCTTAAGAATTGGTTACCAGCAACGACCTAATTTATTTGCTCTCGATATTAAACTGCCAGATATGCTCTACTCTGAAATTGAAGAAATTGATGAGCGTGTAGACATTCATGGAAACATAATTAAAAAACTTGATAAGTCTGGTACAGAAGTAAAACTGAAAAAAGCATTTGACAACGGTTATCGCTCAATTGCCATTGTTCTGCTTCATGGATATCGCTATAAAAAACATGAAAATCAAATAAATCTCATTGCTAAAAAAATTGGTTTTGAACAGATTTCAGTGAGTCACAAAGTTATCCCATTAATGAAAATTGTGCCAAGAGGAGACACCACAGTTATTGATGCCTACCTATCACCGATTTTGCGACGTTATGTGAATCAATTTGAAAATGCATTGGGAACTGAAAAGAAAGACAAAGGAAAATTGATGTTTATGCAATCAAATGGTGGACTAACTGACGCACATTTTTTTCAAGGGAAAGATGCAATTCTTTCAGGTCCCGCTGGTGGAGTAGTTGGAATGGTAAAGACCGGAGAAAAAACAGGCTTTAAAAAACTTATCGGCTTTGATATGGGGGGAACTTCCACCGATGTTTGTCACTATAACGGTGACTATGAAAGAACCCTCGAAACACAGGTTGCAGGTGTAAGGCTTAGAGCGCCTATGATGTTAATTAATACCGTAGCAGCTGGTGGCGGATCAATTCTTCACTTTGATGGATCTCGCTATCGAGTCGGTCCAGATTCAGCAGGAGCAAACCCCGGTCCAGCATGTTATCGTAATGGAGGACCTCTAACAGTTACTGATTGTAATGTAATGCTAGGTAAATTAAATCCAGAATTATTTCCCAAAGTATTTGGTAAAAACGCAAACCAACAAATAGATGTTAATATCGTTAAAGAAAAATTTAATGTTCTAGCTAAAGAAATTTCAAATGCAACAAAAAAAACAGTCTCCCCTATAGAGGTTGCAGAAGGATTTTTATCAATAGCAATTGAATGTATGGCAAATGCCATTAAAAAAATATCAGTTCAACGTGGCTATGATGTTAGCAAATATACCTTGTCTTGTTTTGGTGGTGCTGGTGGACAACATGCTTGCCTAGTTGCAGATAGTCTTGGTATGAAAAAAATTCATTTGCACCAGTATGCAGGAGTATTATCAGCCTATGGCATTGGTCTTGCGGATAGTCGAACAATCAATGATCTAGCTATTGAATTAAACCTAAATAAAGACATTATTGAATCACTCTCAATTCAATTTAATAATTTAAAAAAACAAGGACGAGAAGAAATGGTAGCTCAGAATTTAAATTCTGAGAAACTTCGTTATAGCTGTCGAATTTATCTTCGCTATGAAGGCTCTGACAGTGCTTTAGCAGTTAGATTTTCTGAATATCAAGAAATAAAGTCAAATTTTGAAAGCATTCATCAGGCAAGGTTTGGCTTTATCTCCCCAGAAAAATTACTGATTGTTGAATCAATTCAAGTTGAAGTTTCGTGTCCAAGTGAGCATGTTGAAAGCAAAAATAACAAGAGGACAAAGATTGGTGCTAGTTCTATAGCTAGGCTAAATGTAGTGATGAATGGAGATTCAAATCCAACTTCATTTTATCATCGTAATAATATTTCTACTAATGACAAGATTATTGGCCCAGCGGTCATTATTGAGGATACCTCAACAATCGTCATTGAGCCAGGTTGGCAGGCAAGTATTAATAATAACTTTGACCTTATATTAGAGCGCACTGCAGAAAAACAAAGAATGAGTGCTATCGGAACAAAAGTGGATCCAGTCATGTTGGAGATTTTTAACAATTTATTTATGAACGTTGCAGAGCAGATGGGAACAGTGCTCGAAAATACCGCATCATCAGTCAACATTAAAGAGCGTCTCGATTTTTCTTGTGCTTTATTCTCTCCAACTGGTGATCTAGTAGCCAATGCTCCTCACGTACCTGTTCATCTTGGTTCAATGAGTGAATCAATTAAAACAATTATTCGTGAAAATAATAAAACAATGATGCCTGGTGACGCTTTTCTTATTAATGCTCCTTATAATGGCGGAACACATTTGCCTGATATTACTCTTATCAA
>JAQWLF010000103.1:0-1751 GCA_029247465.1 Candidatus Thioglobus sp. | reverse complement strand
ATCATCAAATTCATGGTTACCCACTGCCATTCCATCGTATTCGAGCTTATTCATCATTTCTGCGGCTACTTTTCCTTTGTATAGGTTATAGAAAAGTGTTCCTTGGAATTGATCACCACCGTCCAAAAGTATTGTATTAGAGTGTCTTGTACGAGCATCCTCAATTGCTGAAATCAAACGCGCCGTACCACCAAAACACTTTCCCTTAGCATTATTCTTTTCAGAACAATTATTATCGTATTTACTGATTGGTCTAAAGCGAGCATGAAAGTCGTTAGTATGAAGTATTGTTATTTCGTAGACTTTGTCGTGAGAGGCTATTGAAGGCTGACTAAATAGCCCCAATAAAAGAACACAACTCAGAAGTATAGTCACCTGAATAGGGACTATTTTTTTCAAACTTAACGATTGCATATTATTAATTTGTTTCAAAATTATTCTCCTTTATAATTTAAAAAAAAATTGAACTAAGAAATTAGATCAAATTTAATAATACGCCTATTTTTTTACTAACTCAAGCATCAAATACAATTTAGATTTTGACGAGGTTCAAATTGAAATATAGTTGTTATTTATTTTCTTAATTTGACAAAGATTTTATACAAGAGTAGGATTTATATTAAATCATAATAAGTTATCTTTATGACCCATATCAATCGAGTAAAAATGAGCAATAAATTAATTTCTGGTTTAATGGTTATGTTTTTCATAGCCACTCCCTATGTGTCATCAGCCCACGACATACCAAAACCTTCTTTCAGCCTCGGTACCATGCTAATTAATGATGATGCATTCGATGTTCTTGAGGGAACTGGGGTTTCAATTGACGATAGTGATATTGTCGCTAACTTTTCACTGAATTATTATGTTTCGCCTAGCCTTGCCTTTGAGGGTGGCGTTATTACTGGTCCCGAGGTCTCGGCTAGTTTACCTAGCAATGATTCTGGAACTTTGCATGGCAAATCTTATTCAGCAAGTGGCGCTCTAACTCTAACAGCTAAAACTGATACCAGTTATTTGTTTGGTGTCAAATATAGTCCCTCTTCTACTGGAGCTCTGGGTGTTTATGGAAAAGCTGGCTTGTTGTTTTGGGATGTTGATTTTAGTGTCAGTGGTAGTGGAACTCTTACTTACAACGGCTCAACCTACAACTCAAAGACATTTTTACAAGTTGACGGGAGTGACCCTTATATAGGTTTAGGGTTGTCTTATGAAATTAATAACAATACATCCTTTGCTTTTGACTATATAACTACAGCCTCAACAAACGCCATTGAAGGTGTTGCCCTTGACCTTAATGGATATTCAATATCTTGGTTACGTAGCTTCTGATAAAAATATGCGTGGAGAGAGTGATTAATTTTCAAACGCAAAATTTGCTTTTATAGGGCTTAATTGTTCCTTTCCTAAAATCATGTCTGCTGCACGAGCAGCTATCATTAGAGTTGGTGCATTTAAATTTCCTGAAATTATTTGCGGCATAACCGAAGCGTCAACCACACGAAGATTTTTAATTCCGTGTACTTTCATTTGGTCATCAACAACTGCCATCTCACCACCACCCATCGCACAAGTACAGCTGGGGTGATAATCTGTCTCCGCGGCGTCCCTTATAAATTGCTCAATGTCAGCCTCAGATTGCACTTGTGGACCCGGTATTAACTCGACTCCCCTGAATTCATCAAATGCGGGCTGTGAAATAAGTTCGCGGGCTTTTTTGAATCCATTTACCATTTCAGCTAAGTCTTCTG
>JAQWLF010000102.1:0-22005 GCA_029247465.1 Candidatus Thioglobus sp. | reverse complement strand
AATGCACAAGGGTTAAAAATTCAATCAATAACTGATGTGACGCCTATACCTCATAATGGCTGTCGTCCTTCTAAGAAACGAAGAGTATAAGGGTAAATTATGGCAAGATATACAGGTCCTACATGTAAATTAGCTCGCAGAGAAGGTGTTGACTTAGAACTGAAGAGCGGTATTAGATCAATTGATTCTAAATGTAAATTGACTCAACTCCCTGGTGTTCATGGTGCTAATGCCAGGCGTCAAAAAGGCAGTGAGTATGGCCTTCAGTTGCGTGAAAAACAGAAAGTTAGACGTATTTATGGAATCTTAGAAAAGCAGTTCAGCTTATACTATAAAAAAGCTAGTTCTAAAAAAGGACCAACTGGCGAAAATTTATTATCGCTTCTTGAATGTCGTCTTGATAACGTTGTCTATCGTATGGGTTTTGCTTCTACCCGTGCAGAAGCAAGGCAGCTCGTGTCACATAAATCAATTGTAGTAAATGGCAAGGTTGTTAATATCCCTTCATTTCAGGTAAGTGTAAATGATGAAATTGCTGTTAGAGAAAAAGCAAAAAAACAAAGTCGAATTCAACTCGCTGTTGAGATATCTGGCCAAAGCGGGTTATCTGAGTGGGTTGATGTTGATAACAAAGCATTAAAAGGTGTATTTAAAAATGTACCTGCGCGTGATGAACTATCTTCTGATATTTCAGAACAATTAATCGTTGAATTGTATTCTAAATAGGAATTAAATATGCAAGGAAGTGCAAGAGATTTTCTAAAACCAAAGCTAGTAGATTCAGTTGAGTTATCTAAAAATGAGTACCGCGTTGTACTTGAGCCATTTGAGCGTGGATTTGGACATACACTAGGTAATTCAATAAGAAGAACACTTTTATCTTCAATGGTAGGTTCTGCAATTACTGAAGTTGCTATTGATGGTGTAATGCATGAATTTTCTTCAATTGAGGGAGTTCAAGAAGATGTACTCGATATTTTGCTTAATCTTAAAGAAGCTTCTATTGGCCTCAATGCAAGTGAAAGTGCTACCGTAATTATTGAAAAAGAAGGCCCTAGTCAACTAACTGTTGCAGATATTGAATCTAACGGTGTTGATGTTTCTGTATTTAATCCAGAAAAAGTTATTGCTACAATAAATGAGGGTGGCAAAATAAGAATGACACTTTCTATTGCTACAGGTGTTGGTTATGATGTTGCTATTTCAAGAGCTGTTGACTCTGAGACTATTGGTAGTATCCAGTTGGACGCGAGCTTTTCACCAATCAAACGAGTAAGCTTTACGATTGAATCTGCTAGGGTTGAGCAAAAAGTTAACCTAGATAGACTTAATATAGTAATTGAAACAAACGGTTCAGTTGATGCAGAAGAGGCAGTAAAGCGAGCAGCTACAATTCTTCAAGATCAGCTTTCATCATTTGTTGAATTAGAACCAGTTGTAGAAGAAGAGCCACAACCAACATCTGATGATTTTCCTCCAATGTATCTATCTGCTGTTGATGAGTTAGAGTTAACGGTGCGTTCTGCTAACTGCTTAAAAGCCGAGCAAATATATTATATTGGCGATTTGATTCAAAAGTCTGAGCAAGATTTATTAAGAACTCCAAACTTGGGTCGTAAGTCACTTAATGAAATAAAAGAAGTATTAACTGAAAAGAATTTAGAGCTTGGTACAGAGATTGAAAACTGGCCACCAGTTGACTTAATGAGTGAATAAGGATAAATAATGAGACACAGAAAGTCAGGTAGACAACTAAACAGAAATTCATCGCACAGAAAGGCTATGTTTAAGAATATGGCAAATTCTTTGTTGTTGCATGAGACAATTAAAACAACCTTGCCAAAAGCAAAAGAGCTTAGGCGTGTTGTTGAACCTCTAATTACAAGAGCAAAGTCAGATAGTGTTGCTAATCGTCGCCACATTTTTTCAAAGTTAAGAGATGATGCAATGGTTGCAAAATTATTTACTCAGGTTGGTCCATTTTATAAAGACCGTCCTGGCGGCTATGTTCGTATTCTTAAGGCAGGATTTCGTCCTGGAGATAAAGCTCCTATGGCGTTAGTTCAATTAGTAGACTTTGAAAGTGTTGAAGAGGTTATTATTGAAGCGCCAAAAGAAGAAACTAAAACTAAAGCACCAAAAGAAGAATCTTAAAGGAATTATTATATGCCATCAATTAAAGTAAGAGAGAACGAGCCATTTGATATTGCACTTCGTCGTTTCAGACGTCTATGTGATAGAGCTGGTGTTATTACTGATGTTAGAAAAAAAGAGTTTTTTGAAAAGCCAACTTGGGTTAATAAGCGCAAAAAAGCCGCTGCTGTTAAAAGAACTCACAAAGAAATGTCCAAAAACCGTATTCACCGTAAACGTATGTATTAAGCGCTTTCTTTAGTGCAAGCGTAATTCAAAATATGTCTCAGCTAAAACAACTCATTACCAACGACATGAAGTTGGCAATGAAAGCCAAAGACAAGTCAGCTCTTAAGGCAATTCGTATGATTCTTGGGGCAATCAAACAGAAAGAAATTGATGACCGAATTGAGTTAGATGATGCTCAAGTTTTGGTAGTCATTCAAAAAATGGTTAAGCAGCGTAAAGACTCTATTTCTCAGTTTGCTGATGCTGGCCGCACTGATTTGGTTGAAGTTGAAGAATCAGAACTTTCGATTATTAATAATTATATGCCTGAACAGTTAAGTGACGATGAAGTTGATGCTGCTGTGACTAAAGCAATCGCTGATTCTGGGGCTGATTCTATGAAAGACATAGGAAAGCTTATGGGAATACTTAAAGGTCAGCTAGATGGAAAAGCAGACATGGGTGCTGTTTCTCAACTTATCAAGGCAAAACTGTCTTAAATTTAGTATTAACTTAAGTTTTTAACCCAATCTTATAAGACGTTGGCGTAAGTTGTGTTTGATCTATAAACCACCTAATAAATGAAGAAGGATCTGAATATCCAAGTTTATATGAGACAACTTTAACTGAAAATCCCTCCTTCAACATATTTTTTGATTTCATTAGTTTATAGTTGTTAAATACTTGCCGAAAAGTTGTTTTATCTCTAGATAAATTATTACGAAGTGTGTTCACACTTATACCTAACTGATTAGATATTTCCTGAATACTAATATTGTTGTAGTGATTTTCATAATTACTCATTAAGATCTCTATTTTTTCAGTAAGAGTTCTATTGACAGCTTTCTCTTCCAAACTTTTTATTGCAATTGAACTTAAATAAGAAACAAGTTTAGGATTTGAAATACTACTTTTTTTTAAATAATTATTCTGACTAACAGTAATTGACGTCTCTGTACTTTTAAGATTAATCGGGCAATTAAATATAGATTTTTCTTTTAAGCTGACATCAATTGCATTTATTTTTGTATTTATATATTTAATTTGAAATCGTTTAGATCTAATAAATACAGCAAGCATTGAGAGACATAAATTCTCATATATTGAAGGATGCTTAACTTTTTGGTCTGCAATAAATTGAATTTTAACAGCGCTTTGTTCCTCTTTGATTAAGACATTGATACCTTCTAGCTCAATATTAATATAAGCTTTAAGTAGTTTAAATCCTTCTTTCAAATGCCTCGAGTAGACAAACATTAACCCTAAGGCCTCAGCATAGTTTGGTCTTATTTGAGCGAGTCTTGCATAATTTATTGTAATCAAGTCATCATTAAAAACAGATTCTGCTTCAATAAAAAAATTTAAAAACATATTAATTGGCAGCACTAAATTTTGATTTGATAATATCGATTCTGATAAGCCAATTCTATTGCATATTTCACCCACCTCTTTTGGGTATATTTGTTGCAGTCTAAAGATTGACCTCCAGACCATACTGTTAATATTCATGTGTTAATAGCAATAATAAAGGCTCTAATAATTATGATAAAGTATCAATATTTTATTATATTATGTCAACTAAAATTATATTTATTTAACTATACTTGTTACTCAATTAGTTAAATGCCTATTTGTTATTCTTTAGGCGCTAAATAAGGATAAATTTTATGCTTGAAACAATATTTCAATATTCACTACTTTCATTTCTGCTTTCTATAGTTCTACTTTTAATTGTATTAGTAAAGACACAGGTAAAAATTTGGCAGCTATGGCTTTTAGCTATAGGACTAACTTACCCAGGTGCCGTCATTGCTAATCATCTAGGTGCACAGATCATACTATCTATATTAGTTCTACTAGGAATATTTCTTATTCCTAGCATTAGACTTTTAATATTTACAAAGCCACTTTTTAATTCAATGCGAAAATCACTACCTCCAATTGGCTTAACAGAAAGGATTGCACTTGAAGCGGGAAGCGTTTGGTGGGATGCAGAATTATTTCAAGGTAATCCAAATTGGAAGCAATTATCAGATCTTGAAGCTACTGAGTTGACAGATGAAGAACAAAGCTTTGTAGACAATGAAGTTGAAACACTGTGCTCTATGATTAATTCGTATGACATTGTTGCTAATCAAGATCTACCTAAAGAGGTTTGGAAATATATCTTTGATAAAGGCTTTTTAGGCTTAATTATTCCAAAAGAATTTAATGGCCTTGGATTTTCACACTTTGCACACGCTATTATTGTAGGGAGACTTTCTTCGGCTTCACAATTTTTAGGCATATCTGTTATGGTTCCAAATTCATTAGGGCCAGGCGAATTGCTTTTAAAGTATGGTACAGATGATCAAAAACAATACTACTTACCACGCTTAGCTAAGGGGAAAGAGATTCCATGTTTTGGACTAACCTCGACAGTTGCAGGTTCTGATGCCGGATCATTAATAGATAATGGTATCGTCTGTTATGGTGAGCATGAGGGCAATGAAGTATTAGGATTAAGGTTGAACTGGGAAAAGCGATACATAACTCTTGCCCCTATTGCTACAGTTATAGGGCTGGCTTTTAAGGCATATGACCCAGATAACTTATTACCAGTTGATCACCCTCTTCATGAGAAAAATGATTTAGGTATTACATGTGCACTTATCCCTCGCAATACTAAGGGTTTGAGTATAGGTACACGTCATCGACCAATTGGAGAGCCATTTCAAAATGGCCCTATCTATGGAAAAGATGTCTTTATACCTATGGACTGGATTATTGGTGGTGACAAGATGATCGGCCATGGCTGGAGAATGCTAATGGAAAGTCTAAGTGTTGGTAGAGGTATATCGCTTCCTGTTACTGGAGCATCAGCTACACAAGCCATGCTCCTAACTACAAGTACATATTCACAAACTCGCGAACAATTTGGTATACCTATAGCAAATATGGAAGGAATTCAAGAGAAGCTTTCAAATCTTGCTACCAATGCTTTCAGAGCCACGGCAAACATCAACTTGTCGACTTGGGCGCTTGATGCTGGACATAGGCCATCAATCATTTCAGCTATAGTTAAGTATCGAAATACTCAACTACTACAACAATCCTCGATTGACGCAATGGATATTCATGGCGGCAGAGCAGTTATGCAAGGTAAAAGAAACTATGTTGCCAATGTCTATGCAGGCGCTCCAGTCGCAATTACTGTTGAGGGTGCAAACATATTAACTAGAAGCTTAATGATCTTTGGACAGGGCTTGATTAGGTGCCATAAAACGATGCTGGATGAGCTAAATGCTCTCCATGACGACAGTAAAAATTCATTAAAAAATTTTGACAAGGCTCTAGTTAAACATGTCAGTAACTTCATTAATAATATAGCAAGAGCAATTATATTTTCATGGACTCGAGGTCGATTAGCAAAACCTTATGGCGACTTAACTACTAAGACTTACTATCGCAACTTATCAGTCTTATCTGCAAAGTTTGCTTGCATAACTGATATTGCTTCATTGCTATTAGGAGGCTCTCTAAAGAGAAAAGAGATGATCTCTGGTCGTTTTGCGGATGCAATTTCTGCAATGTATGAAATCAGCTCATGCCTGAAACTATACGAGGAAAAATTTCAAAACGATGATAATGTAAAAAGTGTCCTTAAGTTATCCATTCTTGGATTAGTAAAAGAAGCCGACATGGCTATGATGGAAAATATAGAGGGTATGCCAATTAATAGATTTTTTAAGGCGATATTGAAGTTTTTATTTTTTCCATTTTCAGTTTCAAGAGCTAAAATTGATGACAGATTAATAATCTCTACTTCTAAATCTATTAGCAATATAGATTGGCTATTAGAAAACTTATCTACCTGCATGTGTGCAAACCTAAAAGAGATTCCAGGTCATCCCTTCTATATTTTGTTTCAAGGCTATGAGGCAGGCATCAAGCTAAAAGTACTTAGAAAAAAAGCGAAAAAAGCAGGGTATAAGTACCAGCCAAGCATAACACTAGAGCAATGGTTACAGGGCTTAGTTGATAATAAAACTTTAACGAGCCAAGAAAGGGACGACTGGTTGAGACTGAATGATGTGGTTCTCGAATCTCTTAAGGTCGACGATTTTGAAAATGAAGAGACGTAAATTAATAGGAAAACTATGAAACAATATTTTGATAAAGCTTTTAGCAAGATTGCTGTACTCGGTTCAGGAACAATGGGCGGTCAAATTGCAGCACACTTTGCTAATTTAGGATTTGAGGTTGTAATGTTCGATACTAGTCATGAGGCTATATCTAAATCACTTAACATGATGAAAAAATTGAAGCCTACACCTTTGGCAAGTCAGTCAGTTATTGGATTGATTAAAACCTCAACATATGACACCATGGATGTTTTATCTAAATGCGATTTCATAATAGAATCTGTTGTTGAAAATTTAGACATCAAAAAACAGCTATTTTCTAATATTGCACCTTATGTAAATGATGATGCGGTATTAGTAACAAATACCTCTGGCTTATCAATTCAAAAAATTGCTGAGCATTCACCAGAGAGTTTAAGAAGTCGAATTTTTGGAGTCCACTTCTTTAACCCTCCTAGATATTTGCCATTGGTTGAATTAATTCGAACTTCATTTAGCGATGAAAAGTTACTTCATAAGGCTGAGGGCTTCATTACTTCTGCTTTAGGCAAAGAGGTTGTTTATGCAAAAGACAGCCCGGCTTTTATTGCAAATAGAATAGGTGTTTTTTCTTTTTTAGCTGTTTTAAAGCATGCAGAAAACTTCTCTCTTTCAGCAGATACGGTCGACGCTTTAACTGGCAAGAGAGTTGGGAGGCCTGCAAGCGCTACATTTAGAACGCTTGATGTTGTTGGTCTTGATGTTATGTCTAACGTTGTCAAAAATATTTATGAAAATGCCAAAGACGACCCTTGGGTAGAGTTATTTAAACTTCCAGATTGGATAGACAATTTAATTGCAGAAGGCTCTCTTGGAAGTAAGACTAAAAAAGGAATATATGAAAAAATAGGTAAGGATATTTATGTTTATGATCCTGCCTCAGATGAATATAGACTGTCAGATAAAACCATTAGTGCAGAAGTCAAAAAAATCCTGAAAGAAAACGGAAATATCGAAAACTCTTTACTCACCCTTTCCAAATCTGATGATCCTCAAGCTCAATTTTTATGGTCTGTTCATCGAGATGTATTTCATTATGCTTGCTACCAACTTGAGCATGTTGCTGAAACAGTTAGGTGTGTTGATCTAGCTCTAAAATCAGGCTTTGCATGGCAGAGAGGTATATTTGAACAAGTTCAACTCACAGGATGGAGTGAAGTAAGAGATAGCTTGAACGTGGATATCAATAATGGAACAGCCCTCTCAAGCGAGTCTTTACCATCTTGGGTTCTTGATAAATCCTTTGTTTATTCAGATGAAGGAGCCTATAATCCAAATAAAAATCAATACACTCCTAGATCTTCTCACCCAGTCTATGACAGGCAGTTACTCAAACCTCTGTTAAAAGGTGAGAAGCAGCATCAACAAGAAATTTTGCTAGACGGTGAGTCAACTAAGCTAGTTAATATAGGAGATGGTGTTGCTAGCATTTCGTTTAAAACGAAGATGAATGTTTTAAGTTCAAGCGTTTTGACTGAGCTGCCAAAGTGCCTTGACTTTCTTGAAGATAATGGTTTTAATGCATTAATCTTTAAGCAGGAACAAGAGCACTTCTGTGCTGGAGCAAATCTGTATGAAATCATTTCAGCCATTAAGTTAGGCCTTTTAGAAAAAGACCCAGGCGTTACTTCAAAAGCTAAGAAGAAGGCCTTTGAATTAATGCATCCAGAGTTACCTAAACTAGGAAAACTTTACTCGATTAAAAAGATTGTTGCTATGTTGCAAGAATTATTTATGCGTTTAAAGCATGGCAAAATATTAACCATAGCAGCAGTTGATGGATTGGCTTTGGGTGGCGGTTGTGAGTTACTTTTGCATTGCAACAAAGTCGTTGCATCAATGAATTCTTATATCGGCCTAGTTGAAGTGGGTATCGGAGCTCTTCCTGCAGGTTGTGGTAGCAAGGAAATGACGCTAAGGGCGTTTACCAATAAAGAGTCAGATGATATTTTTCCATTACTTTCTAAGTACTTTGAGCAGATTGCTATGGCCAAAGTTTCTGCAAGCGCTTTAGAAGCAAAAGAGATGGGCTACTTAAAAGCTGATGATGTCATTATTGCTAACCCAAATGAATTGCTTTATGTTGCAAAACAGCAGGCATTAGCATTACTTGATTCAGGATTTAAGTCCCCTTTAGATTCAACTTTTAAAGTTGTTGGTAAGGCGGGTTATGCCAATATTATGGCACAGGTCGCAAATCTTCATGAAGGGCATTTTATATCGGAGCATGACAATTATATTGTTACTCATCTTGCTAAAGTAATGACTGGTTCAAAAGTTGAAGAAAATACTACGGTTAATTCACAAATGATTCTAGATCTTGAAAGGAAGTATTTTATTAAACTCTTAAGCACTAAGAAAACTCAGGACCGAATTGAATACATGCTGAGAAATAGTAAACCACTTCGTAATTAATTGGAGAATATGATGAGAAAAGCTTATATTATTGATGCAAAAAGAACTCCAGTTGGTAAAGTTAGAGGTTTACTGTCTAAAACTAGAGGGGATGACTTATTAGTTCATGCGATAAAAAGTGTCCTAATAGCATCTGACGCAAGCGAAGAAATTAATAAAAATATCGATGATATTATTGTTGGTTGCGCAATGCCAGAAGGCCCTCAAGGGCTTAACATTGCTCGCATAGCAACATTGCTTGCTGGCTTGCCAGACTCGACTCCAGCATACACTCTCAATAGATTTTGCTCATCAGGACTACAATCAGTATCTAATGCAGCAGATCTTGTTAAGTCAGGTTCTGCAGATCTAGTGATTGCTGCCGGAGTAGAGAGTATGAGTAGCGTTCCTATGACAGGATTCAAGCCATCAATGAATCCAAAAATCTTGTCTGATGAAAATATTTCAATTGCTTATGGAATGGGATTGACAGCAGAAAAGGTTGTTCAGAAATATAATATTTCAAGGGAATCTCAGGATGAGTTTGCTTTTGATAGTCACCAAAAAGCAATCTTGGCTAATAGCAACGGCTCATTTGTAAATGAAATTTCACCAATTACTACAATTGAAAATGGTTACTCCATAGATTCTAAGGAGTACACATCAAACTCTAAAACCGTTTCTCAGGATGAAGGACCGAGAGAGGATACAAGCCTTGAAGTTTTAGCCAAGCTTAGAACTGTATTTGCGCAGGATGGTTCAGTGACCGCTGGAAATAGCTCACAAATGTCTGATGGAGCAGCAGCTGTTCTAGTTGCTAGTGAAGAAGCGGTCGAGAAATATAACCTAACACCGAAAGCAGAATTTATGGGCTTTTCAGTTGCAGGTGTTCCTGCAGAAATAATGGGTATTGGGCCTATAAAGGCTGTCCCTAAGGTTTTAAAATCGGTGGGATTAAGTCTTGATGATATTGGCTGGATAGAGCTCAATGAAGCATTTGCAGCACAATCTTTGGCCGTCATTAGTGAGTTAGGTTTGGATACTCAGAAAGTCAACCCACTGGGCGGTGCTATCGCTCTTGGGCATCCATTAGGCGCAACGGGTTCTATACGCATAGCAACTCTAGTATCAGCTATGCAAAGAGAAAACATTGATTATGGTATGGTCACCATGTGTATAGGTACTGGCATGGGCGCTGCTGGCATTATCAAAAATATAAGAAATTAAATGGAAAATAAAAACTTTATCAAAAAATTAAGACTGCCAATTATTCAGTCGCCAATGTTTATTGTGTCCAACGCAAGGCTAGTTATTGCCTCATCAAGGGCGGGAATTGTTGGCTCATTCCCAACGGCGAATAGTCGAACATTGGAAGCTTTGGATGAAACCTTTTCAGAAATAACAGCAGCCTTAGGTACTGGCAAAGATGCGCTTCCTTGGGCAGTTAATATTATTGTTAGTAAGATGTATGCTCGAAGTAATGATGATTTAGATTTAATCCTTAGGTACAAACCCCCTATCGTAATAACATCACTCGGAAACCCTAATGAGGTTGTAGAGAAAGTACATGAGTATGGCGGATTGGTTTTTTCAGATGTTATAAATTTATACCACTCAAAAAAAGCAATTAGTGTTGGAGTAGACGGTTTAATTTTAGTCTGTAATGGAGCTGGCGGGCATACTGGAGATTTATCTCCCTTTGCTTTTGTCTCAGAGGTAAGAGAAATATTTGATGGCATAATTATTGTTGGTGGAAGTATCAGCTCGGGTGATTCTATACTAGCGATTCAGGCTTTAGGTGCAGATATGGCCTACATGGGAACTCGCTTTATCGCAACTCAAGAAAGTGACGCTACTGATGAATACAAAGAGATGATACTAAACGCTACAGCAAGTGAGATTGTTAAGTCCAATAAAATTACAGGTGTTAACGGAAATTGGCTAGAGCAGTCTTTGAAAAATGCCGGGATTTCAACTCAAGATGGTGGCTTTAAAAAAACATTGAGTGATATAAAGAGAATGATAATGCCACTCATAAAACAAAAACTCAAAGTAGATTTTGATATAAGCAAAGTTACTGCCAAGAGATGGCGTGATATTTTTTCAGCAGGACAGGGTGTTGGCTCTATTTCCAATGTGCCCAGTGTTGAAGATTTAGTGATAGAATTAGAACAACAGCACGATAAATCTAAAAGTCGGATTTTATAAGGAAAAAAAATGCTATCTAAGCCAGTTAAGAGGGATTTAAAGCACAATAGAACAATTGAAGGTAAGGGCTATAAAAGAGAGGATGGGCTTTGGGATATCGAAGTTTTTCTCATTGATAGTAAGACATTCTCATTTAAAAATATGCATAGAGGCTATATTAGTGCTGGCGAGCCTCTACATGATATGGCTGTCAGGTTAACCCTCGATGACGACAGAAAAATTATTGATATAGAAGCGATTATTAGTGCATCTCCTTATAATGTTTGTCCACAAGCGGTAAAAAATTGTCAAAAATTAAAAGGTGAATATCTAATAGCAGGCTTTAATAGAAAAGTAATTAAAATGTTGGGTGGAGAAAAAGGTTGTCGTCATATTACTGACTTATTAGCCCATGCAGGTACAATTGCTTATCAAACACTTTGGAAAGAAAAAACTGGTGGTGATGTTAAAACAATCTCTTTAGATGAGGTCAAGTCAATTGAAAAGAAATTTGCAAACTCTTGTTATGCATTTAAGAAAGATGGTGAGGTCTACGATCAGTATAAAGAAATCTTAATTAATAAATTGGAGAAGAATTAATCATCAAACAAAAGGGGACATATGGAAACAGAGATACCAAACAAACTTGAAGATACAGAATTTTTTAAAGAGAATGCAAATCTAGTAGATTTTTTTACTAACTCTTGCAATAAGCATGGTGAAAAAATAGCTTTTGAAAGTTATGGTGTTGAGATGTCTTTTGATGAGCTTTCTTTACAAGTAAATTCCTTTGCCTCATGGCTCAGTCAAAATTTCAAGCCTGGAGACAGAATTGCACTTATGATGCCGAATATGTTGGCTTACCCAGTCATTGTTTATGGTGCATTAATGGCTGGAGTTATTGTCATAAATATAAACCCTCTATACACTCCAAGAGAATTAGAGCATGTATTAAGAGATAGTGATGCTAAGTTATTGCTGGTTTGGGAAGGGGTTGCCCATGTTGTCGAAAAATCAAATCTTGCTAGTGTAGATAAAGTTGTAGTTACTACCGTTGGAGATCTTCTTGGTTTTAAAGGAAAGGTTATTAATTTTGTTGCCAGAAAGGTTAAAAAATTAGTACCAAAATTTAATATAAATGGCACACTAGCATTCACAGAAGTTTTAAACGAAGGTGCAAAAATAGATTTTTCTGGTGTTGAAATATCGATAAATGATACCGCATTTTTGCAATATACTGGTGGCACAACTGGAGTGTCTAAGGGTGCAATACTGACACATCGAAATATTCTAGCAAACATTATTCAAGCTTTTTTTACTCTAGATCCAAAAATGTATAAAAACTCTGATAATGAGCAAAGAGTTGCTATTTGTCCACTACCGCTTTATCACATTTTTGCCCTTACTGTGCACAACTTCATGTTGTTTCATATTGGAGGCAAGAGTGTTCTCGTGACAAACCCAAGGGACCTTAAAACTTTTATTTCAATTCTGAAAAAACATAAGTTTCATATGATTTCAGGCGTCAATACACTTTATGAAGCGCTATTAAATAGTGATGGTTTTAAAGATTTAGATTTTAGTAACCTGATTATGTCCTTAAGTGGTGGGATGGCGGCATTAGATACAACTGCAAAGAGATGGTATGAGGTAACAAATTCGATTATTTGGCAAGCTTACGGCTTAACCGAAACTTCGCCTCTTGTTAGTGTTAATGACTATAGACAAACTGAATTTACCGGCTCTGTTGGTTTTCCTGCTGCCTATACTGAAGTGGAAATTCGTGATGAAAATAACCAGGCAATCACCGAGCTAAACGAGCCTGGAGAATTATGTGTACGTGGTCCGCAAGTTATGAGTGGTTATTGGAAATCTGAAGATTCAGGTATTGATGAAAATAATTGGTTCATGACTGGAGATATTGCTCGAGTAGATGAAACTGGTAATATTTTTATTGTTGATCGTAAAAAAGATATGATCATAGTTTCTGGATTTAATGTATTTCCAAACGAGGTAGAGGCTGTAGTTAATGAACATCCAGCTGTTTTGGAATGCGGTTGTGTTGGTATCAAAGGCGAAAATTCTCAAGAAAGTGTGAAGGTGTTTATAGTCCTGCATGAGGGTCAAAGCTTATCTGAGGACGAGCTTATTAGCTTTTGCCGTGAAAAGTTAACTGCCTATAAGGTTCCAAAACATGTCGAATTCATAAGTGAAATTCCAAAAACGAATGTTGGCAAGGTTTTAAGAAGGGAGCTCAAAGCTAACTCTTAACTTTGTATTGCCCCACCCCCTTGAAAGTCTGAATAATAATCTATAAGGTTACTTGTTAGAGAGTGAAGCCCTGTATTATTTAAAGCAGAAAATAGCGGAGCGAGATGAACAATGGAGGCAAGACTATATACTGCAAAGCAAATGAGTGAGATTGTTTGCTTTAAAAGAACTAATTTAATGGCTATGAATAAAGTCAATGAATGAGTTCTTACAATTGCTTATAGTTGGTATCAGTCAAGGCTGCATATATGGCTTGATGGCATTAGGCTTTGTGATGATATACAAGGCCACCGAGATGGTTAATTTTGCTCAGGGCGATATGATGATGCTGGGCTCGTTTGTTGCCTGGACATTAATAATGGATTTGGGCATGCCTTTCTGGCTCGGCGTTCCCGCTACGCTGATTGTCATGGCATTGTTTGGCGCTCTTGTCGACATTCTCATAGTCCGTCGAGTGATTGGACAACCTCAGTTCGCCGTTATCATTCTAACCCTAGGATTGGGTATCATCTTTCGTGCGGCTGCAGGGATGATTTGGGGACATGTACCGTTGACTATCGATAGCCCTATTTCAGGCTTTAGCAGCTTTTACGGGATTGTTATAGGCAATGAGCGGTTGGCAATTATTGTTGTAACAGTACTATTGATAACAATTCTATGGGCATATTTCCGTTACTCTAAATGGGGTGTTGCCATGAAAGCTACATCTCAAAACCAGCTTGCCGCATACTATTCTGGGATTCCCGTGAGAGTTATCATTTCCGCTGTTTGGGCTGTTGCTGCTGCAATTTCAGCTCTGGCTGGCATTCTATTGGCCCCAATCACACTGATTGAGCCGATGAACGGCTTGCTGGGCATTAAGGCTTTTGCCGCTGCCGTGATAGGAGGCTTCGGATCCATGCCTGGCGCTATTCTTGGGGGGCTGATTGTTGGTATTATAGAACCCTTTGCGGCTGCATATATTCCTGCAGTCAAGGGTAGTATGGTCTACATTGTAATGTTGATAGTGCTGGCTTTACGACCACAGGGATTATTTGCTCAAATTCATAAAAAGAAGCTTTGATATGAGAATCCTGTTCAAAACTAATTACAAGCAAGACTTAAATCTAGCAAAACATAGCGGGCACCGCTTTTGGTATGGCTTACTAATCCTTGTGTTGTTCGCTGCGCCACTGATACTCGATGGCTATTATATCGGCGAGGCAACGCGCGTGCTTATCTTTGCCATGGCAGGTTTGGGTTTAATGGTGTTAACCGGTTTTACAGGACAGGTCAGTCTCGGCCACGCAGCATTCTTAGCGATCGGCGCCTACACGAATGCCTGGTTTTTAGCCCAGGGGTTTTCTTCCTTTGTAGCGCTGCCAATGGCCGCCTTGCTGAGCATGACAGGAGGGCTGCTAGTTGCCATTCCTGCAGCACGGATGTCAGGCATATATCTGGCAATAGCAACATTGGTTTTTGCTATTATTGTGGAGGATTTTGCTGGCCATCTTAACAGTATCACCGGAGGTAATCGTGGCATGATGGTCGATGTTCCAATGCTGTTTGGCTATCAAATATGGCAGTCCTGGGAGCTCTACCTGTTTGTCTTGATCATCTTAGTCGCTACCACTCTGATAGTATTGAATATTTTGCGCTCTCCGCTGGGTCGCGCAATGATTGCAGTAAGAGACTCCGAAATCTCGTCCCAAGCATTGGGTGTGAACCCGATGAAAATTAAAGTTTTTGCCTTTACTGTGTCAGCTGCCATAACAGGTTTAGCAGGAGCTTTTTTATCACACTATATGTTGTTTCTGACACCGCAAATATTTGGAATTTTATTGTCCATCCAGCTGTTATTGATGATTGTATTAGGAGGTCTTGGCACTGTCCATGGTGTATTTTTTGGAGCTGTATTGATTGGTGTGCTGGAAACTGGAATATCTATTGCGAAAGACATCCTGCCATCTTCGATTGGCGGCTTACCAGGAATAGAGCCACTCGTTTTTGGAGTCATACTGGTCAGCGTGATCGCATTCGAGCCGACCGGAATCTACAGCCGTTGGGTCAAAATTCGAAGCTATATGGAATTCTTCCCCATTTATAGGCGCAAGAGTTTTAAGCGACAGAGGGCCTACTTGAAAACAGAGCGATTAAGATGAGCTTCCTTGAAATCAAAAACCTCTCAATCTCCTTTGGTGGCGTCAAAGCGGTTGACGATGTAAGTTTTGCTATCGAAGAGGGTTCTGTGTTCGCAATCATCGGACCAAATGGCGCAGGAAAATCTACCATCTTCAATTTATTAAGCCGCTTCTATGAGCCCCTATCTGGGCAGCTGCACTTTTCCGATAATGACTTATTGGAGCTTGGCGCAAAAGATATTGCACGCCTAGGTATCGCCAGAACGTTTCAAAATCTGGAGCTGTTCGAGCATGCTTCTGTTTTACAAAATCTCCTGGTGGGTAGACATGTGCACAACAATCAAAGCTGGTGGCGTCAAATGTTATTCACCGATAGTGTTGTAGACGCGGAACTGGAACATCGAAGAAAGGTGGAGGAAGTAATCGATTTTCTGGAGCTAGCTCACTATCGAAACCAAATGATTTCGGGCCTGCCCTATGGCGTGCGAAAGAAGATTGAACTAGCAAGGGCCCTTTGCATTGAGCCCAAGCTATTATTGCTAGATGAGCCCTCATCAGGACTCAACCTCGAGGAGACAGAGGAAATGGGGTTTTGGATCGAGGATATCAGGCGAGACTTGAATATTACCGTCGTCTTGATTGAACACAACATGTCCCTAGTGGCTGAGGTCTCCGACCGGGTGCTGGCAATTGTCAATGGTAGGGTTGCCGCAGAAGGGAGTCATACCTTTGTACAGAGCCATCCTGATGTTGTTTCCGCCTACCTAGGAGATGCGAAATGAGCGAATCTCCATTATTACAAGTGCGCAATATAGAAACGTTCTATGGTCCTGTAATGGCGATTCGTGGAATAAGCCTCGACGTTCATGAGGGGAAAATCGTTAGTATTTTGGGAGGAAATGGGGCCGGAAAAACTACAATTCTTAAAACTATTTGTGGTGCACTGGAACCACAAAAAGGCACTATAGTATTTTCTGGTCAAGATATTACTGCCTGGCAACCGGATAAGACCGCCAAGCAAGGTATGGGCCATGTACCCGAAGGGCGAGAGGTATTTCCATTTCTAAGCGTCAAAGAAAACCTAGAAATGGGAGCTTATAACCGCAAAGGGAAAAACGAGATTGATGACGATTTAGAGATGGTTTTCCACTATTTTCCAGATTTAAAGAACAAGATTAATCTGCAGGCCGTGCTTCTGTCCGGGGGTCAGCAGCAAATGCTGGCGATAGGAAGAGCGCTAATGATGCGACCGGAAATTCTACTTCTGGACGAGCCATCCCTTGGCTTATCACCCTTGCTGGTTAGTGAAATTTTTGACATTATCTACCGCCTCAACTCCGAGCAAGGCGTCACCATGCTTCTAGTGGAGCAGAATGCTCATATGGCTTTAAAGGTATCTCACACTGGCTACGTAATCGAAACGGGACGGGTCGTTTTTGACGGAGACCGTGACACCTTGTTGAACAACCCTGACATTCAGGAGTTCTATTTAGGGAAAAAGCAAGTCATCGGTCGAGAAAAGCGTCGCTGGAAACAACGCAAAACCTGGAGATAGAGGATGAATACTGAAGAAATAATCAGCCTTGACAATCAAACCTCGATTCCAGCATTGTTTCGCTTTAGGGCGCAAACTCTAAATAATAAAGTAGCCATGCGCGAGAAACATTTCGGCATCTGGCGGACGTTTTCCTGGAATCAGTATTATTCGAGTAGCGTCCGTATAGGCAAGGCTATGATGGCTCTGGGACTGGAGCCTGGCCAAACCGTTTCCATACTTGCGGACCCATGTAAAGAGTGGCTATTTTTCGATCTTGCCGCCCAGTGCATTGGCTGTGTTTCTTGCGGAATTTATGCGACGGATTCTGCGCCTCAAATTCTTCATATTTGTGAAGACAGTGATACGACTCTACTGATAGTCGAGAACGAAGAGCAGCTTGACAAATATTTGATGGTGGAAGAGCGACTACCAAAAATCCATACGGTGGTTGTTCTAGACTCCACTGGACTAGCCGATCTTGACCACCCCAAAGTAGTAATGCTGGAGCAATTTTATCAATTAGGCGATGAGGGTGACGAAGGCCTCGAGTCAGAATGGAATAGGCGAATTGACAACGCAGAACCCAATGATACAGTGATTTTAGTTTATACCTCAGGTACAACTGGCGCTCCAAAAGGGGCGATGCTTAGCCATAGAAATATTATTTTCATAGCACATGCCTTTCATGAGTTTTACCCAATCACGGCTAAAGACAACTCGGTTGTCTACCTGCCGCTGTGCCACGTTACCGAACGACTTCTATCGGTGTTCTTACCTTTAGCCCGCTGTTCAACGATTAACTTCATTGAGGGTCAGGACACCGCATTCGAAAATATTACCGAAGTTTCTCCAACCTACTTCCTGGGAGTACCCAGAATTTGGGAAAAAATGTATTCATCCATCATATTACGCATGAAGGATGCAACATGGGTTGGCAGAAAAGCTCTGCAAATATCCCTATCCGTCGGCTCTAAAACTGCTGATTTTGAAGACAAGGGTCTGCCTGTTCCGGCACATGTTCGCCTGATGCAGGGAGCTGCAGATTTTCTTGTCCTTAACAACATTAAAGTTCTCTTGGGCTTGGACCATGTACGAATTGGACTGACAGGCGCAGCACCTATCTCACCAGACTTGATTAGTTGGTTCCGCGCTTTAGGTGTCCCCCTGTACGAGGCATTTGGTCAAACTGAAAACGTGGCATTTGCATGTGGCAATCATCGAGGTCAAGTTCGCCTGGGAACGGTCGGTAAGCCACCACCTGGTGTAGAGCTGAAAACCGCTGAAGATGGTGAGCTGCTGATCAAGGGACCTTTGGTGTTCAAAGGGTATTATAAGCAAGCACTTAAAACCGATGAGACAATCATTGATGGCTGGCTATACACTGGCGACATAGCAGAGATCGATGCCGATGGATTTGTCAAGATTGTGGATAGGAAGAAGGACATCATTATCACCTCCGGTGGGAAGAATATTAGTCCCTCTGAGATTGAAAACCAGCTGAAATTTTCGCCTTATGTGACCGATGCAGTGGTAATTGGCGATGGGCGTAAATACCTAACCTGTTTGGTGATGATTGACAATGAAACAGTGAGTCAGTTTGCCCAGGAAAACAATGTCCCATTCACTGATTTTAAAAGTCTATGTGCAACAGCAGAGGTTCAGTCGCTCATCAAAAGTGAAATTGAACGAATCAATCTATCTTTGGCCCAAGTTGAAACGCTCAAGAAATTCAGACTGATTAACAAACAGCTAACGGTTGAAGATGACGAATTGACAGCGAGCATGAAGCTAAAACGCAATATTGTGAATGAAAAGTACGCTGATTTGATTAATCAGATGTATTCTTAAGGGGTACAAATCATTCAACATATTTGTGCAAGTAGAAATATACAGGTATAGTGATAGTAACAAAAAAACAATTAATAATAATAAATAAAGGAGTAAAAATTATGAAAAAACTAAATAAAATTACGGCAGGATTGGCCTGTCTAGCCTTGAGTGCTGGAGTTGTGGCTCAAGGGGTAACCGACGATGAAGTTCTTCTTGGAACCTCAACCGCGTTGAGTGGCCCGGCGGCGCTTTGGGGTGTTGCGGCAAGCCAGGCGGCGCAGATTCGTTTTGACATGGTAAATGAAAACGGTGGTGTGCATGGGAGACAAATACGTGTTGTCCTAGAGGATCACCAATATCAGGTCCCAATCCACGTTAAAGCAATGAACAAATTACTGAACCTTGATAAAGTATTCGCTACATTTAACGTACTCGGCACGCCTATGAATCTAGCAACAGCGGAAACCCAGTTTGCCAAGAACGTACCAATGCTGCTCCCAATGACAACCGCACATTCGGTGCAGGATCCTGAGCACGACCTTAAACTCACATTTGGTTCAAGCTATTACAATCAAATTAGATTTGCAGTTGGTCATTTTCTTGCAACAGGAAGGACATCAGCATGCGTGATGTATCAAGACTCTGCCTATGGCGCTGAAGTGCTAGAAGCCGTAACAGATGAAGTGGCAGAACATGGTGGTGTGAGCTTAGTTTCTAGCGTTAGCCATAAGCCAACTGCCACCGAATTTGTTGGTGCAATGGTAGGTTTTAAAGGTGCAGGCTGTGACTTAATCGTGTTCGGTACAATTATTCGTGATACGATTACAGGCTATGCTACTGCTCGCAAACTAGGCATTACCGCTGATGTAGTGGTTACACAAGCTGGCTTTGATACTATGGTAGCAGGCTTTCCAGGTGGCATAACAGAAGGTTTGTACGCTGCAAGTGTGGGTGAGGCTGTCTACTGTGATAGCGCTCCTGCAAGCGCGAAGGCATTTTGTGATGCCTATAAAGCGAAGTACGGCAGTGATCCAGGCGTTTCGGGGCAATTGGGCTACACTGCTGCTGATCTAGTGGTGGCCGGACTTGAGAATGCTGGAGCAGACTTAACTGTCGAATCATTAATGGATGGACTAGAGGCAATCAGTGGCCATCCAGATACTTTTGGCAGAATAAGCTGGAGCTATGGCGCCGATGACCACAAAGGGACACAAGTGGTTGTCTTAAGTCAAGTTAAGGACGGCAAGTGGGTTACATTGGGCCAAGCAAATTATTCAGCAAAATAAAGATCTGTCCTTTGATGATAACGGCGCCTTCGGGCGTCGTTTTCATATTGTAGAGTTTTTTATGGAGATGTAATAGAATGATATTAAACATCGGTGTGTTTCAGTACAAAATGCGAGATGAATCTCCTTTTAAGAAAATACAAAGATTAGAAAATAATTTAAAAAAAAATACTACTTTAGACTTAATTGTTTGTCCTGAATTATTCATATCAGGTTATGGTAACCATAAAAAGATTAAAGAATTTGCTGAAATTAAAGATGGTGAATATGCAATCCAGATTAGTGCATTAGCAAAAAAATATGCAACAGCCATCTTGTATGGTTATCCTGAAATAGAAAAAGCGAGTCTATTTAATTCAGCACAATTATTTAATAGTAAAGGTCAATCATTAATCAATCACCGAAAAAAACTTTTACCCCCTACAGCTAAAGAATCAACAATATTCAATCGTGGTAATAAGGATTCAATTACCAACTTTAAGGGCATTAAGATAGCAATTGTTATTTGCTATGAATTAGAGTTTCCTGAATTAATCCGAAGGGCTGCATTAGCGGATGTTAAATTAATTATAGCTCCTACTGCTCAGTCTTCTCATTGGCCTGCAGCTGCTCGTTATATCTCTAGAAGTAGGGCATTTGAGAATGGGATATTTGTTGTGTATGCAAACTTTGTTGGAAAACTTAACGATATTGATTTTATGGGGGAAAGTAAGATCATTGGTCCAGATGGATTAGATATTGTAAATAGTGGAAAATTGGAAGAAGTTATAGTAGGAGAAATAGACACCAGTAAAATTCAATTAGTTCGTAAAAAACTACCTTATCTAAATGATTCTAAACTATATATTTAAGATTTCTTTTCCTGTTATGTATAAACTTTAGCGAATATTGGGCTTTGTTAAGTTATCCACATGTAAAACTTCGTTCACCTGTTCTTCTGTCATTAAGCCTTCTTGAATAATAATCTCACGAACAGTCATTCCTTCTTTAAGTGCTCTTTTAGCAATACGGGATGACTCTTTATAACCTAAATGAGGCGTAAAAAATGTCGCTATACCGGGACTCTGTTCAACATATTTTGCACATACTTCAACGTTCGCAGTAATTCCATCTACGCATTTTGTTCTTAGCATTACCATTGCATTAGTCATATAGCGTAATGAACGTAGTATGTTTACTGCTAAAACAGGTTCAAAAGCATTGAGCTGCATTTGACCAGCCTCAGCAGCTAGAGAGATTACCAGATCATTTCCGATGACTTGAAAAGCGGTTTGATTAACAGCTTCAGGAATAACAGGATTAACTTTTCCAGGCATAATTGAAGATCCAGCTTGAACAGCAGGAAGGTTTATTTCATTAAAACCGGCAATTGGGCCTGATGATGATAGTCTTAAGTCATTAGATATTTTTGAAAGCTTTATTGCCACTCGCTTAAGAACAGAAGAGAACGACACAAAAGCACTGGTATCAGATGTTGCAGCAATTGGATTTGGAGCTAGCACCAAAGGTAGTCTAGATAAATCTGCTAAAGCCTCTACTGCTATTTTTGGATAATCTAGATGACTATTAATACCTGTTCCAATAGCTGTTGCACCTAAATTGACCTCCAAAAATAATTGTGACATTTCTTCCAGCCTTTTAATATCATCTAGTAAAGTATTACCGAAAGCAGTAAATTCCTGACCAAGACTCATTGGTACAGCGTCTTGGAGTTGTGTTCGTCCCATTTTAATGATGCCGGCAAATTCGACGCCTTTGGCATGAAAAGAATCAGACAGAGCCTTAATGGCGACTAGTAAAGGGTCATACTCTTTTAAAAATCCAACCAATAAGGCAGTCGGATAGGTGTCATTCGT
>JAQWLF010000094.1:0-10226 GCA_029247465.1 Candidatus Thioglobus sp. | reverse complement strand
TCTATTCATAAGCGCCTCTCCTGCAGTGAGGCCTGACATTTCCGGCCTAGAAATCTCTATATAAATAAGCGCTGAACATCTAATAGCACTATTAGCAACATCTTTATCTGCATAAGATAAGTCAATAAATCCAAAAGAAAGTAATATGATTAATAGTTTTTTTTTCATAAACAGTGTCTCATATAGTTTATTAAGATTTAGTTAGAGCTTTAATTTTTTCATAAAGCTCTTTTGAAATAGTTATTTTCTCTGATTTTTCACGCACCTTTCTTTTTTCTAGGCGCTTGTTACCCGGCAGTCTTGTTGATGGCTGCTCAAGAATTGAACTAATAATAGTTTCAATTCGTTCAGCAAAATCATCTCCTGAAAAAAAACTAGGATCAATTGCAATAATTAACTGTCCAACTCCTGGTGAATCACCTTCGGCATCAAGGAATGAACTAGCCTCAAAACCAAAGTTAGAACCGGTAAGTCCTGCCGCAAGTATCTCTACCATTAATGCAAGAGCGCTCCCCTTAGCATCACCAATAGGAAGCATTGCTCCTGCAAGAGCCTTTTTTGGATCAGTCGTTGGCTTGCCTTCATTATCTATAGCCCAGTCTTCAGGTATTTTTTCGTTTTGCTGGTTTGCAAGCATCACTTTACCTCGAGCCACTTTACTAAGACTCATATCAATCACCATTGGTGCGTCGTCAACTCTTGGCGCAGAAAATGCAATTGGGTTTGTGCCAAATAAAGCCTTTGTTCCGCCCCAAGGCGGAATCGCTTTAGGTGTATTTCCAAACATTAAGCCGATAAGCCCATTTTCCGCTAAACGCTCAACATGTCGCCCAGCCTGTCCGAAATGATGAGAGCGAGAAATGCTAACAGCTGCAATACCGAAACTCTTACAAGTTTTAGTTATCTCATTAAGAGCTAAAGAGATTGCAGGAAAAGCGAACCCATTACCTGCATCAATTCTAATAACGCTACCCTTGCTACTAATAATTTTCGGACTTACATTACCATTAACCTTACCTGAAGATAACTGCTCTACATAAGAAGGAATTCTTGAAAGACCATGGCCCGATTGACCATCAAATTCTGCACTAATTAATGCATCAGATACCTCTTTAGCATTATCCTTTGATGTTTCGTGATTTAATAAAGCATTAAATGCCAAGTTCCATCCTTCATTTTCACTAAGTTGTAAAGTTTTTGTCATTAAAAGTCACTATAAATTTAAAAATTAAATTATAGTTATAAAGAAATAGTTATAGGGTTTTTATTTAGCATGATTAATTTTTCTTTGAAAACTAAAGTTCGTTTATATTTAAGTCTCTTTTGGATATTTTTTTCATTCTTTATAGCCACCACTTATTCCAAACTAAATGGTGAAATAATTCTAAGTTGGTTTGACTTTTATAATGTTTATTGGCATATATTTTATTTAGTTAGTGCCCCTGTTTGGATATATTGGATAGTAATACGTCCCTATAAATGGGTTAAGAAAATCATCTCAAGTAATTAGAAACAATTGTACAAAATTCACAATGAGTTATATAATCAAAATAACACCTAGGTGGCTTTATTTATAAACGGAGAAATACAATGGCAAACTTAACAAAAAAATCTTTTGACAATCCCGATGATTTGATATCACCCGATAAAACTCGTGCAGAAGTTCTTGAATTTGGAACAGTAAAAGCAATCAGAGTAACAGCGCAACCTGGATGGACATGGTCAGAATGCATCAAACCTCATGTTGGTGGTGAGAGCTGCCAAGCAGGCCATTTAGGTGCTTGCGTACAAGGGACTATGCGTGTTACACATGATGATGGGACAGAGATGATTGTCAATGCAGGAGACGCCTACTCTATTTCTCCTGGTCATGACGGTGAGGTAATAAGTGACGAGCCTTTTATTGGCTATGAGTTTAATAATCAAGGTAAATCTTTTGCGGTATGGGATAACAACTAAAAACTAGGCAATAATAACAATATAGCCCTATTCATTAGGGCTATATATTTTTTAAGCATCTAGTTAGCTTTCAGATTATGATGCAACCTCTTTATATACTGTCAGGTACGTCAAAGGCATACTCATCAGATGAAGTTTTTCCATGAGCATACGTTTTTATTTTCCATTCTCTAACACGAGGTGTTTTACTTACCTCCTGATATAGTTTTTTTAGTCTCTCGAAAGGATTAAGAATTTCTGGAGGAATATCATCGAGAACTCCTGAAGCAAACCAACCTAAAAGGCCCCAAACAGCAATGTCAGCAATTGACATCTTATCCCCAACGAACCAATGTGAATTATTAGCACTCAAAATGTTCTCTAAATAACCAAAGTATTTTGGTAAATCGTGATTAGTTAACTCAGCCCGCATTTCTTTCTTTTTAGCTTGATCATTTTCTCGCATTGAAGGATTTAATAGCTCATTTATGTCGGTTACAGTATCAATGATTTGATCTACTTCACCAGCCTCAATCATATCTTCAGGATACATACCACTTAACTTGCCACATATTCTAGCAATACCTCCCGTCTGAGCTATACTTTGGCCATTTATAACTAGCACAGGCAATTGGCAGAAAGGGATTAATGTGCCATCCTTCAATTTTCCATTCTCTTGAAGGTAGTTAAACTCCTCACTATTAATCCTAAAATCATCAAACTTTATATCTGCAATAAACAAAGTTATTCTTGCTACTTCAGCACGCCAAAAAGGCAAATCCAAATATATAATTTTTAAATCCATTTATCTTACCTCCAATTATTTTGTCTTCGACACTAAGTATTCCATAGTCCAAGCTTACTCATACTATGATTTCATATCAATTTTAATCAAGTATAAATATACATAGAATGGAATTCTAAATTGAAATATAATCTTAGTATGAAAATGAAAACTATAATAATTTCAAAAAATGGTGGCCCCGAAGTTCTAGAGCTTAAAGAGTCTAATATAGGAAGACCCAGTCAAGATGAAGTCTTGATTGAGCATGTAGCAATTGGATTAAACTTTATTGATGTCTACCACCGCTCTGGGCTTTACCCTGTTCAACTTCCATCAGGAATTGGCGCGGAGGGATCAGGAATTATTAAAGAGATTGGAAGTAATGTTGAGGACTTTAAAGTTGGAGATAGAATATCTTATTCTGGTCAGCCACTTGGTGCTTACTCATCCCATAGAATTTTCCCTACAAAGGACCTTGTTAAAGTGCCTGAAAATATTGATTTAGAGGTTGCAGCCACTCTAATGATAAAGGGATTAACTTCTTTTTATTTACTCCACAAAACTTACCCTGTCTCTTCTGGAGAAACTATATTGTTTCATGCAGCTGCTGGCGCCCTTGGTCAAATATTCTGCCAGTGGGCAAAAAGTTTAGGGTGCACTGTAATTGGTACAGTTGGTTCTGATAAAAAAATTGATTTAGCAAAAAAAAATGGCTGCGATTATGTAATTAACTATTCAAAAGAAAACTTTCCGGAAAAAGTGTTGGAATTAACAAATGGTATTGGCGTGCCTGTTGTATATGATGGTGTTGGAAAAGACACTTTAGAAGGATCCTTAGAATGTTTAAAAATTAGAGGCATGATGGTTTCATTTGGAAATGCCTCTGGGCCACTATCTGATATTAATGTTCAAAAATTGATTCAACCCAAAGGCTTATACCTTACAAGGCCTTCAGGGGCACAATATTTCAGAACAAGAAATGAACTAGATGAAGGTGCTAAATTATTATTTGAAAAAGTTGGAAATGGAGAAATAAAAATAGAAATATTTAAAAAGTATAAATTAGATGAGGTGGTCCAGGCCCATACTGATCTTGAGAATCGAAAAATTACTGGGCCATCTGTAATTATTCCAAATTAGTCTAATAACTTAATAACACCTCTACAAAAGTCCTAGGAAATACTTCAGGATTATCTAACTGTATTGCTTAATTTTTGCTGACACATAAGGGTGAGTTTAGGTAATATTAGTTTTATAAAACAATCTAAGAAATATAATGACTAAGAAACGCATACTATCTATTGACGGGGGTGGCATTAAAGGTGTTGTCCCTGCTGTAGTTTTATTCCATCTGGAAAAGCATCTTAAGCGACTCAGTAATAATCCCAATTCAAGAATCCATGATTATTTTGATTTATTTGCAGGTGCTAGTACAGGCGCCATAATCATTGCTGGCTTACTTACGCCTGACAGCCATAACAAACCAAAATATACTACTAAAGAAATTATCGACCTTTACATTGAAAATGGCCATATTATTTTCAATGCTTCTTTGCTACAGGAAATTAAATCTGTCTCCGGATTAGTGAACGTTAAATACGACCCCGAAGGGTTAGAGTCTGTCTTCAATAAGTACTTTGGTAACACTCAGTTAAAAGATTTATTAAAGCCAACACTTATCCCAGTCTACGAACTATCAAGAGGGAAAAATTATTTTTTTCGTCAGCAAAAAGCACAAACCAGTTTACGACACAATTATTACGTGAGGGATTTACTTAGAAGCGCTACCTCTGCAATAACTTACTTTCCACCTTCTCAAATTTCTACAGTTGATCATAAAGAGCATCGATGTTTTATAGATGGAGGCGTTTTTGCAAACAATCCAGCCCTTTCTGCCTACGCTGAGTTTCGCTATCACAATCCAGAATTACATGCAAAAGACACTATGATGCTTTCACTTGGAACTGGAAGGCAAAGCACTCATCTTGATTGTGAAATAACCGCAAATTGGGGTGCTGCAGAGTGGCTTTATCAGGGAAGCTTTATGACCTCAAATGCAATATCTTCTGTTTCTGATTATCAACTCAATGCGGTTTATGATAGTGCATCAAATTACCTTCGACTAGATACGTCATTTGATGACAGTCATTCTAGCAGCATGGACAATACTAAAAAGGAATATCTAGACTATCTCATATCTTTGGGTGAGAGTATAGCGAGTGAAAGGAATACAGATATAGAGAATTTTGCACAAAAATTAATTGAAAACTCTAATTAATTTGTGAAGAAATTTATGGTTGATTAAAAACCTTAACCCCTAAGGCCCTAATATAGGGCCTTATATTTTTTCTGCATCTGTAATCTTACTTAAGCGTCAGCGCGAGATTTCCAGAAAAATAGAATAGCAAGAACCACATCAGGCCCTATATTGCCAACTAAATTTGCAGTATCTGATGGAAAAGCGCCAGAAGTCATTTGAAAGATAGTCAAGACTATCCAGGCGACATGAACAATAGCAAAAAACATACCCACAGTTTTTATATTATCTGCTGCCCAATTTGGCATCTGCCAGCTAATATAAGACATTGCTAAAACCATTAACGACATGCCTTGCATAATACTCTCTGCAACAGCGTTTTCCCCAACATCTGGCATAAAGCTGGACATCATTGCGCCAGGCATGATAAGCATCATAAAACCAAAAATCGCGAACATTACAGCTTGAATTCTAAACACTAAAGATAAAGTCATTGTTCTCTCCAATAATTAAAAAGATTAATCATAAAAGTCTAAATTAATAGACACTTTAATTATAGTTTATACAAAACTGCTTATTGTTCAATATGCCCAATAAAATTTACAGTTCTCAAAAAAAATTGCTTGATTTGCGAGGGTGTTAATGTATGACTTTTGCATTTAAACAATATCTCTAAAAGCCCAATTTTTCCTTAACAAAGTGATTACGAAAAACACCATTTGGATCGTATCTAGAACAGACATCACGAAATCTGTCCATCTTTGGATAAAGTTGATTTAATTGTTCACTGTTTTGTGGGAACCACTTGCCCCAATGTATTCGTGCCTGAAATAGCTCAAACATGCTGTTTGCTAAAAAAGTTGCCAATGCTTGGAACTCATCTCTTGGCTCCTGGTAAGTAATAAAGCTAATTGCGTACCAATCTTCAGATGTACCAGATGCCATAGAGATAAATGTGTCATCCGGCAATATCCTACGAAAGCAGATTGGGTAGTGATGAGTGAAGCGCCCTTTAATTGAAGATAGTGAATCTAACAGTTGTACTTTTTGTAGCCTCTCAATGGTTAACTCTGAGAGCTGATGATTGCTATTATCAGCGTACTGCAAAATATCCTTAACAAAACTAGCTGCCTCACGTACACGAGACCGAACGACAAAAGCCTCAAGCTCTAAATGCCGAAATAATTCATGCTTCATCACAAGTGCCCGGTCACTCCTGTCAGTCACTACCCAATTTTGAAATACAAGAGAGGGCACGATGGAACGAAAAAAGATGTGGACTAATCGCCTACTTCGCAGAATTGATACAAACAACTTCATCACTAAATGCATACCAAGATCGATAACAAGAAACCAATATATTCGATAAATAGCTGCAAAACCTCGACGACTTAGTTCTGGGGAAACAAGTCTCTCTTGGGCAAAAAAGTACCAAGATTGTGGCATCAAAAAAAACTGCTGTAAGGGTGCCTGACTCTCCAACACTAGGACCTCCTCGATTGATTTACAAAACGTCGATTTCTCTTGAACAAAATATTGCGGAATACAAGGCAGTGTCACTTCAACAACAATCCCAAGACATCCAAGAGAACACCTTGCTGCCTGAAGCGACTCGCCTTCAGTAATATTTACAATCTGCGCAAACTTACCAGTCTCGTCAAAACAAGCTAATTGGAGTGACTCGATATAATGAGAGAGACTATGTTTACCGGAACCATGAGTACCTGTAGCAGTAGCACCAGCAATCGTTTGTTCAGCAATTAAACCAACTGAGGGTATCGTTAATCCTTTTCGGCTTAGCTCTACTAACAACTGTTTAACTTTACAACCAGCGCCTACAATAACGGAAGTCTCGTGATTCTTTTCTTGGACCCTAACATAGTTAAAATGACTCATATCAATTAGCACGTCTTCAGTTTCAATCAGGTCACTCCATGAATGCTTTGAAGCAACAACTCGAATTTTGCCATTGTTATGTTTTTGAAGAATATCAGTCAACTCAACTCTGTTGTCTGGGGAGTAAATATGTTTTGGTTTAAAACGCAAATTGCGACCAAAGTTTTGTACGATTTTAGCTTTCTCCATTTGAGTCTTATAATTTCAGTATCAATTTAAACCTAGTATAAATCTAGTAAGGATGAAAGTCCAAATTTCGTTTGATGTGTGAGGGAGGAAATATATTTAGCTGCTTACTAAGCTGGAGTATATTTCTCCAGTACTATAGAATTTTCAATTTGTTTTGAAGAAATTTCCCAATACTTGTTAAGTAATTGATCCGTTTGTTTTTTTGTATGGGCTACAAAACCAAATTTCTTATAAAACTGAATTGCCCAAATGGCATCTCGCCATGTACCAACAAGTATGACTGCACTTTTATTAATTTCAAATAAATGTTGCAACAATGATTTTCCAATGCCTATACCTTGATAATTGGTTAATGTATAAGCATGTCTTATTAGTGTAACGTCTTTTAGCTCCTGAATACCCATTACGCCAACTAATTTATTATCCTTTTTATATCCAAACATACGAACACCGTTTTCAAATTCTCTAATTAGTTCTTTTTCCAACATGTACGGTTCATGCCAACAATCATCTGGAATAGCTCCTCTATACTTTAACGCAGCGTCATTAATTACAAAGAGAATCTTAGAAAGGTCTTTTTTTGTATATTCTATTATCATGATCTATTAGAATCTACTATAAACCTATAAAGGATAAAAGTCCAAATTCCGTTTGATATGTGAGTGAAGCTTTATTAAAGGTTTAGTAAAAGGTCTACGCAAGACATTGTTTTTTTACGTGAAAGAAAATATTCTTCACACTCGCCTACTTCTTTAAATCCAAGCTTTCTTAGAACATTTGCTGAGGTGTGATTTCCTTTAATATAGCATGCCGTAATTTGTTTAAAGTTGGTCTCTTTTTTGATATATTGAATTAACCCCATTACCGCCTCAGTAGCATAGCCATTACCCCAGTATTCTCTTCCTACCCAATAGCCTAAATCTAATTTATTATCTTCTTCTAGGCTTACGCCAACACCGCCTATAAATGAGTCACCCATAAATATACTAAATCTTAAATCATCATGGTTAATATTAGTTAACCACTCTTCAGCTTTTTGTTCTGTATAAGGATAAGGAACATCTGATAGCCATTTTGCTACTTCCCAATCTCCAATTTGAGATGCAATTAATTTCGTATTTATTTTTTTTGTTGGTTTCTTTAAGACCAGTCTTTTTGTCTTAATTTGATTCATAAGAAATATCAACTCAATAAACCCTAATTATTAGCTAGAGCTAATTTAAGTTTGTTGCTTTTTGGAATAGGCAAACAAGTTTGTAATTTCAAAAACCGTGGTTGCCGCAGACAAAGAGGTTAATTCTGCATGATCATAGGCTGGAGAAACTTCGACAACATCTGCAGAAATAATATTTAACCCTGCCAATCCTCTCAACACTCCTACAAGCTCTCGTGTTGACATTCCTGCAATCTCAGGTGTTCCTGTACCGGGTGCATGAGCAGGATCCAGAACATCAATATCAATCGATAAATACATTGGATTATCCCCCACACGGTCTCTAATGCGTTTAACAACATGCTCTATCCCTTCGCTCTGGAATTCATCACAATGTATAACTTTGAAGCCTAATTCCTTATCATTTTTGAGATCGTCTCTAGAATACAAAGGTCCTCGAATACCAACATGCATAGATGCACTCTCTAAGAAAAGTTTTTCCTCAGCCGCTCTTCGGAATGGTGTACCGTGGGTATAAGGAGCTCCGTAATAGGTATCCCAAGTGTCTAGATGAGCATCAAAGTGAACGAGTGCGACTGGGCCATGATAATGATTGACTGCGCGAAGCAAAGGCAAGGCAATTGTATGGTCTCCTCCCAAGCTAATTATTCTATCTACTTTCCCTAATAGCTCTGTTGCAGCCTTTTGAATTTCCACAACTGCTTTTTCAATATTGTAAGGATTACAAGCTATATCCCCAGCATCGGCTACTTGCTGTTCAGCAAAAGGTTCGGTGTCATATGCCGGATGATATTGGGTACGGAGATGCCTTGAGGCCTGACGGATGGCCTGTGGCCCAAATCTAGCTCCAGGTCGATAGCTAGTCCCTGCGTCAAATGGAATTCCTACAATAGCCACATCACAATGTGAAACATCTCGAAGTTCAGGCAACCTAGCAAAGGTGGAAGGTCCAGCAAAACGTGGAACTACAGTGCCACTGATTGGTTGAATAGGTGTACTGTCTGAATTGCTCATTTCCCCTCCTTAGGTACAAATAGTTTTTTCATATTATGATTATATTTCAATTTGAACTTAGTAAAAATCTAAATTCCGTTTGATGTGTGAGGGAGGGTATTTAAATACATAGCCGAGTGATTTTATATAATTTAATAGACTTATGTAATATATTATTTACATTATGTATGTTATATATTACATAAAGTATGTTATACTTTACATATTAGATAATTTATAAATATGAATATGCATATAAAACTTAGAAATACTTTAGCAGAGATAACCGGAGCATCAGTTGCTATGATTTGGATGTGGTATAACTTAACTGAAGCTTCAATAATGACTATAAAGTCAGTTTCTAAAGTTCTTGCTCAAGGAATTGGAATCAGTATCATTGTAATTATTGCCCTAACCATACTTATCAATATATTCTCATCAATTGTAACTGGAAACTACGAGAAAAATATTGAAGACGAAAGGGATAAACTTTATGAACTCTATTCCTTACAACTTAGTAGCGCTATATTTGGCATCTCTATTGTAATAATTCTTGTCTTATTAGGCTGGTTTAATCTTACTATCAATACAGGTCTTATAGCTATTACCTTTTCAGGATTTATAGCAAGTATTGCTAGTCTTTTTTTAAAGATCTATCTATACAAATAGCAATAATATATAAATGGCTAAGAAAAAAATCCATATAGAAAATTCTGTCAGAAAGCTCAGGTTTAATAATAATGAGATGACACAACAAGAACTTGCTGATTTGGTTGCTATTTCGAGACAAACAGTCGTTGCCATTGAGAAATATAAGTACACGCCATCTCTAGAGTTGGCTTTTAAAATTGCATTAGCATTCAACAAAGAGATACAAGAAGTTTTTTTTATTAATCAATAATTTTTTCTTAGGAGGAAATCATGGAAATATCTGAACTAGAACCAAACTTGAAAGATACTCAAGACGAGTTAATAAAGCATCTAGAAAAAACTCA
>JAQWLF010000071.1:0-3499 GCA_029247465.1 Candidatus Thioglobus sp. | reverse complement strand
ACTTAAAATAGATAAAAAAATAGCTCTCGAGAATTCTTTAGAGTCCATTAACCTGTTACTGTTTACTTGGGGGTTTGCATCAGATAGAAGCCTTTCTAGTAGCGAATACCAATTATTTGAAAAGTATCAAAATGAAAGTTTAATCCTCAATAGATTGTCAAATTTTTATAAAAAAGTTAGTTTATTTGATGCTATAAAGATTTTAAATACACATTTAAATTCTGTGATTTTTCAACCAAAAAGTGGAGCTGCCAATATACATATCTTGGGCGCACTTGAGGCAGAGGGTTTGTATTTTGATTATGCATGGGTATCTAGTATGACAAGCAACTTCATTCCAGGAAAGATAAAAATGCCATTATTCATCCCCCAAAAAACCTCAATTGAATATGAGCTCCCAAATTCAAACTTTCTTTTAGTCACCGAAGATGCCAAAGTCACTTTGAAGGCATTAAATAACTTAAGTCCTGAAACAACTTATAGCTATGCGAAACTGATGCAGAATCGTGAAGAGCTGCCTTCGCCATACATAGACTTCAAAGATTACCTTGAAGGATCATTTATTAAAACCTCATCGCGCGAGTTGATCTATATAGAAGACTATGAGGCTCCTAAAATAAAAGAGCTTACTATCAAGAAGGGAGTTAAAACCCTTCAGAATCAAATGAGTTGCGCTTTTAGAGGCTTTGCAGCTCGCCTGGATATTGATGATTTTGAAGCACCACATATTGGTCTTAGCCGACTTCAACAAGGCAACCTGATTCATAAGATATTGGAGACTTTTTTCAATGAAATTAAATCTGGCGCCTCCTTATTAAGGCTTACAGAACTTGAGTTAGATAATTTAATAGAAAAACATACCGAGTCCGCAACCCTAAGTCTCCCTAAATCCAATTTTAAATTGAATGAAAAAATTAGATTAGTCAAAATCATTCGTCAATACATTGATCTTGAAAAACAAAGGGGTGAATTCGAAGTAATTAAAACTGAGTCGACCTCCGAGGTCGATATTAACGGCTTAAAATTTTCTACAAGGATAGACAGGATGGATCGCCTTGCCAATGGTGATAGTCTAATAATCGATTACAAAACTGGCAAGGATGTTCAAGTAGCTCAAATGACTGGAGACCCTATAGATCAAGCTCAGCTTCCAATTTATGCCGTAACAAATTCAGTTGATGGAGTTGCATTTGCTACTATCAACTCAAATGATTGTCAATTCAAAGCCGTTACAAAAAATAAATCTGAACTCCCATTAACAAAGCAAGCAATGAATAGAATGCCTGAATGGGATAAACAAATAAACGAATGGACATCAATCTTAAACTCAGCAAGCGAACAATTTCAAAATGGAATTGCTAGCGTTTTGCCAGTAAAAAATGCGTGTGATTATTGTGATTATGATTTACTTTGTAGAGTCAAGAAATCGAGCAATAACTGACAATCTTTCTTGAGTTAGCTCTTGTGCAATATTTAAATTGTCTAGCTTTGAAATCTCAATATCCTTAAGTAGCTCTAGTAATTCATTAATAAGTTTAGTATTGATCTTCAGATAATCAAAAGCTGTGAGTATTATTTGAAACCTTCTTTGACGTCTCAAACCATCATTTTTTAGGTAAAAATTCAATATTTCTTCAGGACTATACGACAATAACGCTTTAGCAAAATGATGCCACTCTGCAACGAGTTCAGCAATCTGTTGAAAATCTTTTGGACATTTAAGGTGCTCACACAGCTTCAAAACATTCTCTGTATTTTGCTTATGAAGCCAGAGCGCAAACCTTACTTCAGGTAGCTCTGTCGGAACATCAAGTATCTGCATATCACTAGTTTTACGAATATCTAGCATCGGAAACAATCTCTCATAAGCGCCTGACTCAATAAGTACTTCAAAAAATATAGAAGGCTTCTCGGATTCAATTGACAGAGAAAGTTCTTTAAAAACTCGCTCAGGAATAAGGGAATCTACCTCACCTGAGCTCACCATTTGCTTCATTAACTGGAAAGTTTCATGAGCAATATTAAATCCAAGACTATGGAAGCGAGATGCAAACCTTGCTGTTCTTAATATGCGCACTGGATCCTCAGAGAATGCTTCAGAAACATGCCTTAGAGTTCTTAATTTAATGTCACCTTGTCCATTAAATGGGTCAACTAAATCGCCGCTACCATTTTGTTTTTGTGCTATAGCATTAATGGTTAGATCACGGCGTGATAAGTCTTGCTTAAGGGTAACAGATTTTGATGTATCAAACTCGAAACCAGCGTATCCTAACCCAACTTTTCGCTCGAGTCTAGCAAGTGCATACTCTTCGTTAGACTCAGGGTGAAGAAATACAGGGAATTCCTTGCCAACTTGGCGATAGCCAAGAGACTTCATTTCTTCAGGTGACGAGCCAACTATAACAAAATCTTTTTCAGTATCTTCATTCGCTATTCCTAAAAGCTCATCTCGAATAGCTCCACCAACTAGATATATTTCCATAATAATTAATTGTAGATATTGAAGAAAACTCTCAAATTCTCTTATAATACACGAATGGATACAAAGAAAAAGTTATCGCCCGAAGCATACCACATTACCCAAGAATGTGGAACCGAGCCACCTTTTTCAGGTGAATACTATAACCACGATGAAACGGGCGACTATCACTGTATTTGTTGTGACTCCTTACTGTTTGAATCAAGCACAAAGTTTGACTCTGGGAGTGGTTGGCCAAGTTTCTATGAAATTGCTAATAGTAATTGTGTTCGTCAGATAGAGGACGATTCATTGGGATATATCAGAATAGAAGTTAGATGCTCGTCTTGCGATTCACATTTAGGCCACGTTTTTCCTGACGGCCCTCAACCCACGGGAAAACGCTACTGTATAAATTCAGTTGCATTAAATTTTTCTGAGAAAAAGTGATCACAATACTTTCCTGTTAGTGTCAACTAAATCAGTTAAAACAAAAGAACCATCGCAGCCAAAAAACCCAAAAAAATTGAGAACCCTTTTTTAAGTTTTTTACTATCAACTATATGCGTCACCTTGGCCCCTAATGGTGCAAATAAGATACTCGTAGCAGCAATAGTGATGAGCGCTTCAAGGTTAACAAAACCAATTCCACTAGTTGGAAATTTCTGATCCATTCCGGCCACCATAAATCCTATACTGCCTGCAATTGCGATAGGCATTCCGACTGCAGCAGAGGTTGCAATTGCATTCTTTATTTCTACATTGTTATAAACTAAAAACGGTGTTGTCATTGATCCCCCACCAATACCAACCAAAGCAGAAACTAAACCAATAATATAGCCAACAAAACTCCAAGCCCATCTAGATAAATTATCGACATGTCCAGATGCGCTTATTTGAAACCACATAATTAGCGCAATACTAATCTCAAAGCATGCAAAAAATATTCTCAGAAAATCAAAGCTCATATACTTAGCAACTAAAGCACCACTGAATGAACCTAAAAGGATTGTAGGCGTGAGTTTAATAAAGTTTTTC
>JAQWLF010000069.1:0-7103 GCA_029247465.1 Candidatus Thioglobus sp. | reverse complement strand
CCATCTCGCGAACATATTTTAAGTTTTATTCAACAAAAACCTAGAACAAAAAAACAACTCTTTGATTTACTGTCACTGATTGACGAGCAAAAAAAAGGCTTTGAAAGACGTTTAAGAGCTATGGTCAGAGATAAACAGCTTAGCTGCAATAAAAATGGCCTTTATAGGCCATATTCGAATCGAGGACTTCTTACTGGAACAGTGATAGCTAACCCAAAAGGCTTTGGGTTTGTTTCTCTTGATAAGGGTGGTAAAGATTTAAGGTTATCTTCTCAGCAGATGAAGCTAGTTTTTCATGGTGACAAGATTAAGGTTCGCCTTCTTAGTCGAAATTTAGATGCAGAAGTAGTAGAAGTGCTAGAATCCGTTAAGACTCTTGTTGGTAGACTCCATATTGAAAAAGACCACTATTACGTTGTGGTGGATGATAAAAGAATTAAACACAACATTCAAATTATAGAGTTATTGGATGGCTGTGAGGATAATCAAGTAGTGATTGTTGAAATTCTATCTTCACCAACCCTAGAGTCTGATGCAACAGGAAAGGTTACTACTATTATTGGAAATTATCTTGACGAAGGGGTTGAGGTTGACTCGGCAATTTATCGTCACCAAATACCATCTATTTTTACTGAGGCAGCGCTTGCTGAATCAGCAAAATTACCAACCAAGGTTCTTGCAACAGATAAAAAGGATAGAGTTGATATTACAAACCTTGAATTAGTGACTATCGATGGCGATGACTCAAGAGACTTTGATGACGCTGTATATGCCAAGCCATCAAATAATGGCTGGAAACTCATTGTAGCTATCGCTGATGTTTCTCATTATGTGAATGAGGGCTCAAATCTAGATAATGAGTCATTTGATCGCGGTAATTCGGTTTACTTTCCACACCGAGTTGTGCCGATGCTGCCCGAGACAATATCAAACGGCTTGTGTTCATTAAATCCTAAAATTGAAAGGCTATGTATGGCCTGTGAGATGAGTATTGACTCACTAGGTGAGCTATTAGACTATAAGTTTTATCCTGCTGTTATGTTGTCGCATGCACGATTAACTTATACTCAGGTTAATGAAATGCTGGAGAGTAAAAAAAGTCCTCTAAGAAAAAAGTTTAGCAATGTAGTGGCAAATATTGATTTTTTATTTGGCTTATATAAAACCCTTAGAATTTCTCGTCAAAAACGAGGAGTAATGGATTTTGATAGAATTGAGAGTCAAATCCTCTTTGATGGCAAAGGTAAGATTGACAATATAGTTGCTAGGAAAAGAAATGACGCACACAAACTTATAGAAGAGTGCATGTTGATTGCAAACCAAGCGACTGCTAAGTTTTTACAGAAAAATAACGAAGATTTTCTTTACAGAAATCATCCCAAACCTACCTCTGAAAAGGTTGAGGTTACTCGACAATTTTTATCAGCTGTCGGACTATCGTTAGAGGGCGGTATTGAACCAGAATCGAAAGATTTTGCAAAAGTTTTAAGAAATGCTAAGGGTAGGGATGATGAGAATATAATAAAAACTGTGGTCCTTCGTACAATGAAGCAAGCGACTTATACGCCAATAAATGATGGTCACTTTGGTTTGGCCTTTGAAGACTATACCCACTTTACTTCGCCAATTCGTCGATATCCAGACCTTCTAGTGCATCGCGCTATAAAGAGAGTTCTGAAGGGTAAACCAAGGCCACCATCAAAGAAAATGATTGAACTTGGTGCTCACCTTTCAATGACTGAAAGAAGGGCTGATGACGCCTCTCGGGATGTAGAGCAATGGCTTAAATGTGAATATATGAGAGAAAAGGTTGGTGAAAACTTTCATGGCGTTATTTCAGGAGTGGCAGGTTTTGGTCTATTTGTTGAGTTATCTGAAGTCTTTGTGGAGGGTATGATTTCTATTCGTGATTTAAAGGACGATTACTTTATTTTTGATGACGTTCATCATCAGCTAAAAGGACAGAACAGTGGAAAAATCTATCGCCTAGGTGATATGATTAAAGTCAAGGTTGCTTCGGTGAATCTAGATGACAGAAAAATTGATTTTATTCCGTCTGTCTCGTCACAAAAAAATACACATAAAAAACGCAACTAGTAACAATACATTACTCAGTTATTGCTCCACGAGATGCAGACTGAGCAAGTTTTGCATACTTTGCTAGTACCCCTTTAGTATAACGCGGAGAAGGTTTCTTCCAGTTTGATAATCTTTGATCAATGACTGATTGTTCAACTTGAAGCTCTAGGCGATTGTTTTCAGCATCAATCAAAATTTGATCTCCATCTTCAATAATTGCAAGAGCACCTCCACTAAACGCTTCAGGCGTTATATGGCCAACTACAAATCCATGAGTACCCCCAGAAAATCTTCCATCGGTAATTAGTGCAACTTTCCCACCTAAGCCTTTACCCATAACTGCAGAAGTAGGTGCTAGCATCTCCCTCATTCCAGGACCACCCTTGGGTCCTTCATAACGAATTACAATTACGTCACCCTCAACTATTTGATCATTCAAAATAGCCTGAAGCGCATCCTCTTCGCATGCGAATGTTTTTGCACTACCATTAAAGGTAAGTCCTTCTTTACCAGTTATTTTTGCAACAGAGCCTTCAGGTGCAAGGTTTCCTCTTAATATTCTTAAATGAGAGTCTTTTTTGATAGGTGATTCAAGAGGCATTATAATTTTTTGCTCATCTGCATAAGGCTTAACATCTTTTAAATTCTCAGCTAAAGTCTTGCCTGTTACGGTGATGCAATCGCCATGAAGCATACCAGCGTCTAAAAGCATCTTCATCAATGGTAATGTACCGCCAATTTTAACTAGTTCGCTCATCATGTATTTACCAGAAGGTTTTAGATCAGCAAGAACGGGTACATTAGCACCAATGCGAGTGAAATCATCAATTGTTAAGTCAACATTAATTGCATCAGCCATTGCAATTAAATGAAGTACTGCGTTAGTTGAGCCACCAAGCGTGATGATTAAAGTAATAGCATTTTCAAATGCTTCCTTAGTCATAATATCACTAGGTTTGATGTCCTTATTTAGCAAGTTAAGTACTGCTTCTCCCGCACGAAAGCAGTCACTATTTTTGTCATCAGATATAGCATCCTGTGATGAAGAGTTAGGAAGGCTCATACCCAACGCTTCAATAGCTGAAGCCATCGTATTTGCGGTGTACATGCCACCACATGAGCCTGGGCCAGGGATGGCAGTTGACTCAATTTGTTCAAGTTCAATATCACTGATATCATTATTAGCACGCTTACCAACAGCTTCAAAAACACTAACAACATCGGTATGATTTTTACCAGGTTGAATCGTTCCTCCATAAACAAAGACAGAAGGGCGGTTAAGTCTTGCTAATCCCATAACACAGCCTGGCATATTTTTATCACAGCCGCCAATAGCAACCACCCCATCAAACCCTTGGCAACCAGCAACAGTTTCGATAGAGTCAGCAATAACCTCTCTAGAAACTAAAGAATACTTCATTCCTTCAGAGCCCATTGAAATGCCATCTGAAACTGTTATTGTGTTGAATATCACAGCTTTTCCACCAGCACCATTGACTCCTTTTTCAGCCTCATCAGCCAAATCATTAATATGCATATTACAAGGAGTTACCATTGACCAAGTTGAGGCAATACCAACTTGAGATTTATTGAAATCTTCTTTTTTAAATCCAACAGGATAAAGCATCGCTCTTGATGCGGCACGTTGATAACCATCTACAACAACTGAGGAAAATTTTCTAGTGTTTGACATCTCTTTTAAATCAGCAAAAAATTACAAATTTTAGACTAAAATAGTGCGGTTCTATTGTCAATTTAAGGTTAGAAATTGAGTAAAGTCAAACAATTAATTGAATTAATGCAACCATTTGTTGATGACGGTAAGTTGTTAAGTAGGAGTTATGAGCAACTTAGTGAAGCGATCGATGAGTTTGTATTTATAGAGGATGCTGGTCAAATTATTGCATGTGCGGGTTTAAGGGTATATAAATCTGAAAATATGGGTGAAATATATGCTTTAACTGTTAACAAGAGTTTTCATAATACTGGCACTTCCTTAGAATTGATGAATAAATTAATACAAAAAGCATCTGATCTTGATCTAGATAGCATTTTTGCTCTCTCGAAATATGGTGGTAGATTCTTTTTTCGACATGATTTTGCTGAGGTGGGTGTAAGTTCCCTACCTTTATTAAGGCAAAAGAGTTATGATTATCAAAGAAATTCAATTATTTACTTAAGGGTTCTGTAAGTATTTCTTTGAATTACTAATCACTTTTATTTACCCACTAAATATTAATGAAGCTTAAAGACAGAATTCGCGGTTATCTTCCAGTTGTGGTAGACGTTGAAACCGCTGGTTTTAATGAAAATAGTGACGCTTTATTGGAAATCTGTGCCATTATTATTGGTCTTGATGATAATGAATCTTTTGTTCCAAAGACCACACTTCATTTTCATATTACACCTTTTAAGGGTGCCAATATAGAGCCATCAGCATTAAAGTTTAATGGCATTGATGTTGATAACCCATTCCGTCTCGCTGTTAGCGAAAAAGAGGCACTTAATGAGATTTTTTCCTGTATTAATAAATGCTTATTAGAGGAGCAATGTACTCGCTCAATTCTTGTAGGACACAACGCATTTTTTGACCTTGGATTTGTTAAAGCCGCAACAAATAGAGTTAAGCTTAAGAGCCCATTTCATCAGTTCTCTACGATAGATACTGTTAGTTTATCTGCTCTTTACTGTGGCGAAACTGTTCTAGCTAAAGCAGTAACAAAGGCCGGAATTGAATGGGACAACAACGAGGCCCACTCTGCTCTTTATGATACCGAGAAGACTGCTGAACTTTTTTGTCATATCTTTAATTCACAGAGATTTTCCTGAAATTATTAAAGATTAGTGGTAAAGATTATTAAATTAAGTTTCTTTTTCTATTTGTCTTAGAAATTTATAATCCATTGCCCATTTAATAAAGTCTTTTGTATTTATTTTGTTACTTCTAAATCTTTCTCTCAAAAGATGGTTTTCTACTCTTTGAAAAAATATTAAGCTTAAATGTTTACCCTTAAGAATTCCAATGTCATTTAATTTTATTTTATATAATTTGGGCTCTACAAGATCAGCAAGAGTAGGACTAATTCCAAGTAGAATCAAAAGGCATTCGTTATAACTTAGATGCTTTGTCTTGACTATAAAATCATGCCATTCTTGCCTAGTAGTTAATTGTCTTTCTGATACCTCATCACTTTTATAATCCAGTATATAGTCAGAAAGAAGTATCTCAAGTGTAGCAATATCACTTTTAATATCTACTTTTCCAAATTTATGAACTTTATTCTTGCTTCCAAAAAGCAAAGCATCTCGCAGGCGACTAACTTCAGTCCTTATATTTTCTGCAGTCCTTTGACTAAATAGTTTGTAGTAAACTTCAATCATGATTTATTAATTATCCGTGTTTATTTGCTTGCTCTAGTGTCCAATTTCTAATCTTTTCTGTTATTTCAGAAGACGTCATAGTTGAGCTTGAAATGGCCTCTCCAATAACAATCGTTATAACACCAGGCTTTTTAATAAAACTTCCCTTGGGCCAAATTTTTCCAGCATTATGATATACAGGGATTATGTCATGGTCAGTTTTTTTTTTCAATAGCAGCGCCTCCATTTTGATACTCACCTAATTGATTATAGGGTTGGCGAGTACCCTCAGGAAAAACAACAACTGAAATACCGTTACTTAATCTATCAGCGCCTTGTTTAATTACTTTTTTAATAGCATTTAACTTTTCACCACGATTTATGACAATTGGTTTAAGCAGAGCAAGACTCCAACCAAATATTGGTAACCATAAAAGTTCTTGTTTTAAAACCCATGTGTGAGCAGGAAATATAGTTTGAAAGGCTAATGTTTCCCATGTCGACTGGTGATTTGAAATAATGACGCAGGGAGAGCTATTAATGTTTTCTTTGCCCTTAATATTAGTTGTAATATTTAGGGTGACTTTTAACCACCATATGCAAAAAATAGCCCACTGCGAAAGAAATTTTTGACGATACGGATACGGTGAAATGACAAGAAATAAGCCACATATAGTTATAACAATAATGCTTATTATTGAGCCAACAAAGTACAATAAAGATCTTAAAAACAGCATAGGTTATAGTAGGGTTAACGTTATAATTTAAATGTTATTCTAATTAAAATTTTACTAACATTACCAACAATAGGTTCATATATTTCATGAGAGTAAATATACTATTAAAATTTTTAAATCTTGGAAAGGGTTTATGGATATTGTAATAGCAGTCTTGTCTTTATTGATTGGTGTTTTTATTAGCTATTTTATTCTTAATAAAAAGCTGTTATCTTTGAGTAAAAAAAATATTCAGCTTAAAACCACACTTGAAGAAAAAGAAAAAAATTATGCTGAAAAATTGGAATTTGTGGATCAACTTAAAACACAAGTAAATAGTGATTTCAAGACTTTAGCTTCTGATATTTTAAAGAATGATCGTGACAAACTGAAAGTTGATAACTCTGACCTTTTAACACCTCTTCAGACTCAACTTAAGAGTTTTAGAGAAAGAATTGAAACCATCACTAAAGAGCAAATCGAGGAAAGAACCTCACTAAAAGAACAAATTAAATCTTTACATGAGGCAAACATCGATACCCAACAGTCAGCTCAAAATCTTACAAAAACTCTTACTCACGATAATAAATTACAAGGCGACTGGGGTGAAGAAATTTTAAGCTCTCTTTTGTCAAGCTATGGGTTTAAAGAGGGGGTTGAGTTTGACTTACAGAAGCAATATAAGAATGAGGCCGGTGAAAAATTCAAACCTGACGTCATACTTCACTTGCCGGAGGGAAAAGACGTTGTTATCGATTCAAAAGTATCTCTTAAAGATTATGTTGATTATATGGCTGACCAATCTAACGAGGAGGCTTTAAAAAAACATATTACTTCAATAGAAACACAAATTAAAAATATAAGCATAAAAGAGTATGAAAACCTTGAAGGTGTAAGGAGCCTTGATTTTATTTTTGTTTTTATTCCAATTGAAGGGGCTCTTTTATT
>JAQWLF010000064.1:0-11421 GCA_029247465.1 Candidatus Thioglobus sp. | reverse complement strand
CGCACAGATTACAAAACCTACGGTTTGTATTCTCTCGATTAAAGCACCAGAAGCGATAGAAGCGGTAGTCGCAGCAAACAATGCAAAAGCTCCCCAGAATACACCTGACGCGTTGTCACCCATATTCGGACCCATGTATTGAGCAGAATCGCCCCATGGTAAAGCTATAGCACTAGCATACCCTATACCTGAAATTTCCATGTAACCTGCGCCTGCGGCGAGGTCTAACGGCCAAGTTGGCAGGGCCCAATAGAACCACCAGCCAAACAGGTACCACGCAGCAATTGTAAACGCGAACGCGAGTAAATTTTTCATACCCGATGAAAGAACGTTCTTCACGCGAGTAGCGCCCATCTCATAGAGAAGGAAGCCAGCATGAATGAGAACCATCAAGGGGATCGTTACATAATAGTACATCTCAGCAAACATCGTGTTTGTGACCTGAGCCGCACTTTTGACAGCAGCTAAGTCTGCCGTTAAAGCTAATATTTGATCTTCCAAAACATTATCTCCTTTTAAAGTTTAAAAAAACTCTCTCCTTTTTATTGATAGGCAAATTTAACACCTACCAGAAACGAGTATATATGAAGAAGGATTTGAAATCTATAAAAAACATCTTTAATTACTATTCAAAAAAGAAGTTTTATAAAGTATTTTTAAAAAAAACAATTAGCTATTATCTAGCTCGAGCAGATATGGCGCAATATAGCCTTGATAATCTTTCCTTTTATGCTTCGGTAAGTCTACCCAGCCTCCGACCTTTCCTCGACATTCTGGGGAGCCACATAAACATTTACTTGGAAAATACCCTATTTTATAATTTTGCATTGCATAATCAAAGGTGACCTCTTCGCCAGGCTTAATATCTCTCATAGCAACATAATCATGAGCCCCTGTTTTATTAACCTTGATGCCGCAATTTGGGTTACATGAATGATTGACGAGCGCCATAAATCCGACTGGTGCGACATATTCATGTTCACCAATCTGAGAGACGCCGACATGATTAATACTAACAATTTTATCCATAACACCCGTCATTACAACTCGACCTTTGCCATAAAAATTCTTAGTAAAAACTCCAGAACCTCGATCCTCAGAATCCTGCAATTCAAAATTTTTATCTTGCTCACTAACTGCCATAATGTTCAACAATACTCATAACTTGTTCTTTAAATTCTTCTTCATTATTGAGCGCAAACTCATCGATAGTTGTTAATGAGCTGGTATCTCTCATTCTATCGGTAAAGACTAAACCATCAAGATGGTCGAGTTCATGTTGAAAAGTACCGGCACTGATTCCTTTTGAAACAAAATTGACACTTTTACCTTCCCTATCAAACCCCTCAATTATAATTTCTGGACACCTATCGACCTGACCTCTTAGGTTGGGGACAGATAGGCAACCCTCATAAACAGAAATCCTCTCATCTGTTAGAAAGGCAATCTTCGGGTTAATTAATACAGTGAGTGGAATATCAGGTTTGTAAGGGTAGCGAGGGTTTTTATTAACCTCTATTACACAAATTCGCAGAGGTACCGCAATTTGTGTAGCTGCAAGACCTGCGCCATTTGCATTCCTCATTGTTTCAATAAGATCATCAATGAGATTCTGAATTTCATCAGAAGTAATTTCACTCTCATTAACAGCCTTGGCAATTTGACGTAAAGCTGGGTTACCTATTTGTACTATCTTTCTAATCATTTAATTCTCATATAAAAGAAATAACCTATTCAAGGCTCAATAAAATTTCATCAACTATTTCTTTTGAGGTCTCAGGGTTTAAAAAAGCAAAACGAAATACTGGTTTACCTCTAACTAAAGAAGGAACAACAAAACAGACTTGTTTTTTGAGTTGTTCAGTGGACCAGTTTTTGCATTCCTCCCATCCCCAATTTTCACGCTCAAAGGCAACCACTGAAAGTGAAGGCTCTATCAACAATGTTAAATAGGAAGATTTCTTAATTTCATCAGCAGCATATTTTGCAATATTAAGAGAACTTTCAACAGCTTCGCGATAAGCCTTTATTCCATAAACCGACAAAGAAAACCACATCGGTAAACCTCGAGCTCTTCGTGTCAGATGGAAGGCATAATCAGAAGGATTATCACCCGCCTCCTCGTCGTGCAGAATATCTAAATAGTTGGCTTGTTGAGAATGAACCTCTGAAGCTAAGTGCTTGTTTCGATAAATTACAGCTGCACAGTCGAATGGTGCAAAAAGCCATTTATGTGGATCCACGATAAATGAATCTGCATGCTCAATACCACTAAAAAGATCTTTTACCTTTGGAGACAAAAGTCCAGCACCGCCATAAGCACCATCAACATGGAGCCAAATCTTATTGCTTTTTGCATACTCTGAGATTCCATAAATATCATCTATAACACCTAAATTAGTTGTTCCAGCTGTTGCTACAATTGCAAAAATATCAAGTTCTTTATATTTCTTAGAATGAACTTTTAATTCATTTTCAATTGACTCTCGTGTTAACTGAAATGAATCATTAGTAGGAACCACAATCACATCACAATCCATAACCTTGGCGGTACTTTTAACAGATGAATGGGTTTGATCGGAGCAAATAATCGCTAAGCGTTTTGAATTACCTTTATGCTTCTTTCGATGTTCTTCTCTTGCAACAACAAGTGAAGAAAGATTTCCATTAGTACCACCTGCCACAAAACAGCCGCCAGCATCTTCTGGCAAACCTACAAGATCTGCGATCCAGCGAATCACTTGATTTTCCACCCAAACTGCACCACTCCCCTCTTGCCAAGAAATACCATTCAAGGAACCTGCAGAAACTACTAAATCAAAAATCATTGATGCCTTAGTTGGCGCTGCAGGTATAAACGAGAGGTTTCTTGGAGAGTCTGCAGAAATGATGCTCTGCTCTATAGTGTTTTTATATTGATCAAAAACCTTATCAATTGAGTTGCCTACCTCAGTGATGAGGCTTGGCGCATTTTTTTCAAAAAATTCAACTGACTTTGGATAATCAAGAATAGGTGGATCCAAACTTAATCTTTCGATAGTATGTGATAGAACCTTGAGCAATATCTTGGAGGCTTGGTCGTCAAATTTATGCATAGTTTATTTTAGTTAATATGGGCAATTACTACATCCATTATTACAACATTCTCCCTGTTTAATGAGATACCATTTACTAAAAACATGGAGCCCATCTTCTATGGTAAAGTCAACATTTTTAATGAGCTTAGATTGGTTGCGATATGGCTCAGCAAGTTTCTGAAAACCCTCCATACCATTTTCCTCAACAAGAGACTCAATTCTATTATTAATAGCCTCACCGAGACAAGACGGACAGAAACAGTCTTGCCCTATAGTTGGAGCCATAATTGGAGGGAAACTCATACACCAGCAGTTTCCAGTGCCCGCACCACAACCAAACTGTTGTTGGCATTGTGAACAATGTTTAGCTGTCATTGAAATAGTAGATAAATTTTCGATATTTGGATTTTGACATTGATTCTATATCAATGCAACAATATTAGCCAAATATAATGAAACTTTAAGTAATCTTCTAGTTAAAAACGAGGTTACACCAATTTTCAAATAAAACAGAGGATGCCCTATTATTAACATCTAGATTTTCAGTAATACTAGATGTTAAATCATCAATTCCATTGGCACTGAGCTCATCAAAAAAATCAGGCACACCAGGAATTTTCATCCACCCATCTAGGGTATGGCTACAAACTTCAGGATGAAACTGACAGGAGTATGCGTTCTCACCAAGCTGCATAACATGGTTTTGGCAATGCTCTGAGGTTGCTAGGATTATAGCATTCTTCGGTGCCTCTATAACTTCCACCAAATGAGCATTTACCCACTTTTCTGAATCTTTAAGGTTTTTAAGTAGTGGATGGTTCAATCCTTCTTCGGTAGGCTCAATTTCAAACAGGCCTACCTCGTATCGTCCAGTATCGATAGCTTTACCTCCCATCGAAACTGCAAGCAACTGATGGCCAAGACATATTCCTAAAAATGGCATTTTAAGATCTTCTACTGCATATCTAATTGCTTTTTTCTCTTCAATCAGCCAGGGATATATGTCTTCCTCCCAAACATTCATAGAACCACCCATTACCCAGAGACCATCAAAGTCTTTTAAATCAGGAATTTTGTCTCCTGCATGAAGGTCAATTTCAATAAAGTTAACGTTCTGACTCTCTGCAAAATCACGAAAAATGCCTGGGTTTTGTGAGGGCATATGTTTGAACACTAGAATATTCTTTTTAGTCACTTTTTACTTCTCTAAATTAATAAATATTATTATGCTAAAAATTCACTTAAACACTACTAAAAAAATTCATATCAGCATGAATTCAGTTGTGAGAGACTTTGTTATTCTGAAAACCCATGTATTGATTCAATTCAGAAACCATTATTAATAAAAAGTGCTATGATAGATTTTTTATAAACCGCTATTTAATTAATAATAGTAGTTATTACAAGGCTTTTGGTATGCAAATTGAGAATTTACAACTCGGAAATATCTATTCAAATGAGGAGATTCGTTCAACTTTCGGCTGCTCATTACAGTCCGGAATGAATAAATCCAATAGCACCAACACGCTCGTTTTAATTATTAACCATATCAAGTCTATCTATCACGATAGATGGTTTAATAATAAGGTCCATCATATAGGTAAGGGGCAGATAGGTGATCAAGAGATGACACGGGAAAACAAAACCCTCTCTGAATCAAAGGCTAATGGTGTTGTTCCTCATCTCTTTGAAGTATTCAAAGCAGGAGAATACATTTATCGTGGACAGGTTCATTTGTATGATAAACCTTATCAAAAGCAACAGCCGGATAAAAATGGTGACTCTAGACTTGTGTGGGTCTTCCCACTCAAGTTCAATAATAATTCAAGGCCAATCAATCATTCTGAAATTGAAAATGTTTTTAAAACTCAATTTAAAAAATCTCAAAAACTTAGTAATAAAGAATTGGAAAGTAAAGCAAACAACTTGCCAGATATACTCGGTTTTAGAGAGGTCGCAACTATTCGTCATCAAAGAAATCCTTACGTTGTTTCTTATACATTAAGGAGAGCCAATGGAGTCTGTGAACTATGTGAACAGCCAGCACCCTTTAACGAACCTAATGGGGAGCCTTACCTAGAGGTACATCATGTCAAACATTTAGAGGACGATGGCGAAGATATGACAGAAAATGCAGTAGCATTGTGCCCAAACTGTCACCGTATGATGCACTCACTTAATCGAAAAAGTGATATTGACATATTGATTCTTGCCAACAAAATAAAGAAAATTTAATCTACCTATTTAGGTTATTTAAGCTTCGCAAAAAAGCCTGCTCAGCAACGAACAGCCACTCTCTTGGTTTTTGATTTTCAGTGATGTATCTAGCAAGGACATAGATGTCTTCAGGATTAGTCGAAATCAACTCCTCAGCATCATTAGATGAATGGATAGACAACTCTTTATTTAATGTAAGATTAGATAAAGCTTCCGCAGGATCTTTCAAATTCCACTGCGAAGCATGCTCTGTTACAGAATCCCTGAAATCCTCAATTGATGAATAGTTAAAGCGATAACAGTCAATTTCAGAAAACTTACACGACAAATCATCTGAAATAATCGAGCAAGAACTGACTATCGTCATTAAGAGAATCAGAAATTTGTTTTTGAGTTTATAAAGCGATAGCATAAGAGAGCTCTGTTTCTATTGAAGAGTCATTAGGATTGCTTGCAAAACCCAGCTTAAGATCTTTATAGTCCATACCAATATAACTTGAATGTAGCCTATTTGAATTATCACTATGATTTAAATTATTTGTAATAATATGTTTAACTGAAAAAGCTAAATTTTCATTTAAGTCTTTGCGATAAGATAGTCCATAATTTAATTGCCTTGATGAAGAGTCTAGGTCAATATTTTTGATAGTTTGATTTATATTTCTATTAGAATCAGCCAAGCTTGCAGTTTTGATTGCTATTGAGCCGCTATCAACTCGATTAGGTTGATTAACAAATATAGATAGTTGGTCATCATTTGATAAATTTCTCATATCAGCAACCAACGCAATACTAGAGGATTTAACATCTCTCGCTGAATCAACTAAGCTATTACTAGGACTCGTCATGTTTGTATTTGCATGGGTTACTATGCCTGTCAAGGAGAAATTATCAAGAAGGTGTTTTTGTGCTTTAAGTGCAGTAAAGGTTGTAGTCGATTTAGCACCGTCAAGAGAAAAGGCATTAGACCCTATAGAGCCAAGTAGACTATCATTTTCTTGACTAAGACCAGTCATTAAGGTGACAGATTGGCTCTGAGGGTTTCCATACTCTAGTGAACTCACAAGACTTTTTTTAGATCCAATTTTTTGACCATTATTAAACTCAATAGGCATTGTTGCACCAACTAATAAACGGGCATTAGATATATTAAAAGTACCCCCTATACCTAGTCCACCTTCATTAGAATCTAGATATGGTGTATGGTAACTTTGCAAGTTAGTTGGTGAGTAAGTATTTGAACCAAAGAAGCTTTGAACTGGTAATGCACTTAACCCGATTGAAATTCCTTGATTTAGATTAAAAGAGTCTTTAGTTTTCAATGAATTATCAATAGGATTTGTAAGACTTTTAAGCTCCTCTGAGAGATTAAATTTAGGTTTATTATTTGATATTAAATTAACGTGATAACTCATGTCATACTCGAAGCCACCACCCAAATCATCGTAAGTATATCCTACCTCTCCAATCAAGCCCTTTTGAAGAGAGTCACCTAAAGAGTTTGAGGTTAACAGTTTAGAATTTCCAAGTTGATAAGATTCACTACCATCTGAAGAATCTCCCGTATAAATCCTTGTATAGGCTGAAGAAGTGATAGGATTTAGAGCTGCATAAATATCCAATATACCGTGTCCAAACTCATCGTCATATCCATGAGACACGCCATTACCAAAAGTTACTGATGCGTCATGAGAAAAGAAAGTGTTATCAGCTGATGCAAGCAACCTATCTGTTAATTGCTCTGGGTTGTGATTTGGAAATGCTTCAGCTAAAAGTGCAACTGCTCCAGAAATTTGAGGTGCAACAAAGGAGGTGCCTGAGACACCCTGCCAATATAAATTAGTAGCAGAACTGTCATAGGCAGCACCAACTATTTGATAGCCATCTGCACCTAAACAGTACTTTCCAGTGGAGCCACAAGGGGCTGACTTTCTAGTATAAGTTTCGTTTCCAGATGAGCCCGTAATTTCGACATTAACCGCAGTTATCCAGGCCTCTTCTAGTTGAGAAAACAATACAGGTAGTGCGGCCTGAAAATCAGCATCTGTATAGGAAGAAGTGTTTGATAGTGCGTAGACGACAACACCATGGTCTTGAAAGTTATCAAGAGCAGTAATGTAAGCATTAGCTGAAGTTTCGTTTGCAGTGTAGCCACTAGAATGAAATTTTTGAGCTATTCCGTACGCATTAGTCCAGCTATTCGAGCTTATATCAGATTGAAGCGTATCTATTTGATAATCAATACCCCAACTATTATTTTGAACTACAGCAGAGCTAGCATTATCTGTGGCATTAGCCCAATGCGTTGGGTAGTAAGTGTTTCCATTTCTTTGATTGTAGCTTGCCCAATGTAGACTTACTCCTGGCGCAACACCTTGCATACCCGTACCGTCATCCTCACCAGCTGCTACACTGGAGACTATTAAACCATGGTCAGCTGTCGCATTGACGCCAGTTGCTGCAGTCTGAGTACCATACTGAGTAATTGTTTTACTATCAAGCTCGTCATGGCTTGTACTAAAACCAGCATCTAGAATTGCAATCGTCTCCCCAGAGCCTGTGAGGCCATATCCATAAGCCTTATGGGCATTTATAACCTCTAGTGGATTCTGAGAGCTTGCAGCGCTAGAATAGTTTAAATTTTGAAATTCAGTTGTAGCAGCTTGAGTTGAAGCATTTGAAGAGTTGTAGGTAAGACTCGTTCCAGAACATAAAACATTTGAAGTAGAGCAAATTGAAGTAGTCGAATTTGAAGAACTACCTCCTCCTAAAGATCCTAATAGAAATACTGTCATAAAGACAATAATCATTGTGTTAGTAATCACTTTTTACCCATTTAATGAGTTTCAATCAATATACCTTAATAATCATTGATCATTGCGAAATATAAAACCTACTGTTTCGCTAAATAACCAATAGAATCAACAGAATATATATATAATTTTTTATAAAATTTAAAATGAACCAATATGTCAATTAAATCGATAGAGGCTGTCATTGCCCCTGACAATCTTCATTTTGTTGGGGATGGTTTTAGGGTGTATGGAATGTTGGGAAGAAAAGAGCCCCTCACCATGAAACGCATGAGCCCATTTCTTTTATTGGACTATGCTCCGCCTCACTACTTTGCACCTAATAATGGTGCGCCTCTTGGTGTTGGTCCTCACCCTCACAGGGGCATTGAAACAGTTACCATTGCTTACAAAGGAAGAGTTGAACACAACGACAGCACTGGCGCTGGCGGCATTATTGAAGAAGGAGGTATTCAGTGGATGACCTCTGGAAAAGGGATACTTCATAAGGAGTATCACGAGAAAAATTTCAGTAAAAAAGGTGGAGAAATGCAGATGGTACAGCTCTGGGTTAACCTTCCGGCAAAAGATAAAATGACGGAACCAAAGTATCAAAACATTGAAAACAAGGACTTGGCTAAAGTTGATCTTGGAAACGGTATTGGATCCATCGATATTATTGCTGGTGAATTTGAAAAAAGTAAAGGTCCCGCCTCATCCTTTACTCCGCTGTGCCTATTCAATGTCAAGCTCAATAAAGGGAAAGGTACCAGTCTAAGTTTTAAAGAGAGCCACAATACTGGACTTTTAGTCATCAAAGGAAGTGTCACCATCAACAATTCAGATAAGGCGCCGACAAACCACTTCGTGCTTTTCAACAATAAAGGCTCTGAATTTACAATAAGAGCTGACGACGATGCTGAGGTACTTGTTCTGAGCGGTGAACCGATCGATGAGCCTATCGCCTCCTACGGTCCATTTGTAATGAATACCAATGACGAGATTAGGCAAACAATCGATGATTTTAATAGTGGAAAGTTTGGATACTTAGACTAACTTTTTAAGTTACTATTCTCAATAGAAGTCTCTAACTTGGGATATTTATATCCCAGTGTAACTCCCCTAGCTATTGAAAAGATAATGAGCGAAGCCCATAGCCCATGATTTTCATATCTAGGCAACAGTATTGCTAAAGTTAATAAATAGACGCAGAAAGAAATAAACATCATATTACGCATATCTGCTGTTCTAGTAGCACCGATAAAAATGCCATCCAGCATCCAAGAAGCTGCTCCAACTAAAGGCGCTAGAACCATCCAAGGCAGGTATTCTCGGCTCACTTCTCTGACATTTTCAGCAGTCGTCATAACATCAATTATATTGCTGCCAAAAACAGCAAAAATAATTGCCATAACTATAACTAACCCAAAACCCCACTGACTAGTCATAATGGCTGACTTTCGAAACAATCCTCTATTTTTCGCACCTAAGGCTTGCCCAACTAATGCCTCTGCTGCAAAAGCAAAGCCATCCATGGCGTAAGCGGTGATATTTAAAAACTGAATCAACACCTGATTCGCAGCCAAAGTGGCGTCATCAAAACTTGATCCAAGAAATAAAAAGCTTACAAAGGCTATCTCTAGTAGAACTGATCGAATCAAAATATCACTATTAACTTTAGCCATTTTTATAAGCCTAGCTCTGTCAAATATTTGGACCCAGTTTCTCCAGTAGCCGTTTTTGAATCCTTCTCTAGCGAGCCATAATCCAAATAATAGTCCAAACCATTCTGCAATAAGTGTTGCAAATGCGACTCCTTCAACTCCCCAACCCAGCTTAAGAACAAAGACGAAATCTAGAGTTATGTTGATAGTATTGACAAGCAACAGAAGAACCAAAACAGCTCGAGTCCTTTCTTTGGCAATAAGCCAACCTGTAATTCCAAAAATTGCGATTGCAGCAGGAGCGCTATAGACTCTTATCTTTAAATACTCTTGCGCTAAAAACTCCACCTCAGCAGATGCCGGAGCTAATCCAAGCGCGCCACTGAATAAAGGAATTTGAATGAGTATTAAAATGAGGCCTGCAACAAGACCGATAATAACCCCTCTAACCAAAAGTGCAGAAGTTTCGGATTGATCATTCGAACCGATTGCTTGAGCAGTGAGCCCAGTGGTCCCCATTCTCAGGAAGCCAAACAGCCAATAAATTGCTGAAATAATAATAGCACCTATTCCAACGGCACCTATTGGGGCAGCCAGACCCATCTGTCCAACAACCGCTGTATCAACAGCTCCCAAAATTGGAATTGTTACATTTGCTAATACAATTGGAATTGCAACCCCAAGTATTCTTTTATGAGTCAACTGAGATATTTTATTTTGCATAAGCTAAGGCTTAAGTTATGTCCCTTTAAGTTTTATATAAATATTGGTCGGGACGGCAAGATTTGAACTTGCGACCACTTGACCCCCAGTCAAGTGCGCTACCAGACTGCGCTACGCCCCGAACGCTAACATTTTAGCTGTATTCAGAGCTTTACAGACGATGAGATTACAGCAACTTACTTCATAAATGTACAGTTTATGTACACTTATATGGAGTTACTATGGCAACAATACAAAAGTTTACCCGCTCAAAGGGTATTGTTTATCGTGTTCTAATTCGTAAGGCTGGCACAAAACCTATCTCAAAAACTTTTACTAGTAAGAAGTTGGCTATCCAATTTGCTCAAAGTATAGATAGCAATAGAGAATTTCTTGAGGCTTACGGTTATAAAAATAAGAAAGACATTAAACTATCATTATTAATTAGTGAATACCTTAATATTGATTACAAAGGTAAGGATAAAGTTGAACACTCTAGAAAGCTAAGAGTTTGGCTTGAAACTCTTGGTGATGTTCTAATTAAAGACATCAAAACTAACAATATTATAGATTCATTAAACACCCTCCCCTCTCATCTTTCAAATGCTTCAATCAATAGACACAAGGCAGCTATTTCTGGAGTATTAACGTATGGGTGTCGTAGAGGTTATATTAAGACAAATCCAGCTAAACTTGTGCCTTACCTCGAAGAGAATAATGAGCGAACAAGGTTCTTATCAGAAGCTGAAAGAACTAGTCTATTTAGCTCTTGTAGAGCCTCTCATTGGGATAAGTTATACCTCATAGTACTGCTTGCAATCACCACAGGAGCACGCAAGGGAGAAATTACTAAACTGAGGTGGAATGACATCGATTTTGACAGAAGAACGGCTTATGTTGCTACAACTAAAAATGGTCAGCCTAAAGTATTGCCTCTGACCGATTCTGTGATTAGAGAGTTAGTATTAT
>JAQWLF010000048.1:0-20131 GCA_029247465.1 Candidatus Thioglobus sp. | reverse complement strand
GCATTCAGCCTGTATCTCTTCTTCCTTGTATCCAGGACCTTCTGGATTAGTATCTCCATGAATTAAGCGGACGATCTGCGTTTCATAAACTTCACTATCTTCAGAGTTAATATAAAATTGTATGTTATCCCCAGGACAAACAGAGTATTTGTCACTATAACCAGTAATTCTTAACATAATATTTCCTTAATTTTTTTAATTAAAAGTTAAACTTTTAGGCCTCTTCGCCTTCTATATCTTGATCCTTATTCTCATCCTTCTTATAATCCCCAAGAATATTTTTAATATTGCTTATCTCTTTAGGGGACATTCCAATTTCATCAAGCAGGTTATCAACAAAAGGTGCTTGAGCGCGGTAACGCAGAGCTGCATTCACTATGTTCTCAGAGAGATTTCCGCCACCATTACTTCCATTTACAGGGCCAACAAAATCTCCATTACCGCCATTTGAATTAAAGCCCGGCATTCCGTTAAGCTCATAAATTTTTATGTCATCAATATTTTCCATTGGCTTAACAGCCTCCCGAATAATTGAATCAAGATTTCTTGCTAACTCCATTCTAAGATCACTTTGCCTACTCTCATCACTTCGGGCGTTTTCTGCTTCATTAAGCATCAACTTACCAGCGGCATCAATCTCATAACGTAGTTTGCTAGCCAAAGACGCATGTTTTTCGGCTTGTTCCCTCTCTTGGGCGGCTTCTTTTTCAGCTCTAGCAAGGGTAGTAATTTGAATCGCCTCACTTTCCCCATCCATTTCTGCGCTTATTAATTGCAACTTCTTATTACGTTCTGCAATCTCGACTTCTTGTGCTGAAAGAACTTGTTCTTCTGCAACAACTACTTCGGCTCTTGCTTGTTCTTTACTTTCCACCGCATTTAATACTTCTACAGTTTTAGCTAAAACCTCAAGTTCACGATTCTTCTCTTCTATTTCAAGATTTTTTCTCTTTTGAATTTCAGAAGCTTGAGCTTGCTGATCATTCTCTATTCGCGTTATTTCTATGATTCGTTGCTGTTCTATCTCTAATTTTTTCACCTCTTCTTGGGCTTTTATTTGAGCCTGTTCAGCTTCTACATATCGATCTGACTCTACCTTAAGAACCTCAGCCTTTTGTTTGGCCCTTTGAGATGATATCTCTTCTTCCTGTTTGAGTCTTGCAAACTCATTTTCCTTCTTAATTTCTAGAGTTCTAATTTCTGCCTCAAGATTCTTTTCTTTAATATCAATCTCTGTTTGTCTTTCAATCTCATTTCGTAGTTTTTTACGCTCCTCAATCTGAAGAGTTAACTCATGTTCACGCAATGAGCGTTCAACTTCAATAGTATCTTGTTGTTGGATGCGAGCCTTCTCAACGTCTTCTGCAGATTGAATTCTTGCTTCTTCAGCTAAACGCTCCTGTCTTGCAGTCTCAACAGCCATTTCGGTAGTTTCTTTATCTCTTTGCTTAGCAATTTCACGCTCTTGTAACAATCTGGAGAATTCCCTTGCCTGGTCAATTTCAAGTGCTTTTTGTTCTGCCTCCAAATTCTTAGCTCTAATTCTTATGGCAGTATCTTGCTCAATATCATTACGTTTTTTCTTTCCAGCCTCAATCTGTTCTGTTAACTGAGTAAGACCCTCAGCGTCAAACGCATTAGATGGGTCAAATACTTCTAGACCGGCTTGATCAACACTGGTCAATGAAACAGCCTCAAGTTCAAGACCTGTTGAACCTAAAGATTCAGCCACAATTCCCTTAACCGCTTTGATATATTCACCACGTTTTTCTTGAATCTCTTCCATAGACATCTTGGCGGCAACAATACCCAACGCATCTACAAAACGACCCTGCACTAAATCTCTTAAACTTTCGGGTTCCATCGTTCTTTTACCTAATGTCCCCGCTGCAATTGATACAGCCTCTTTTGATGGTGTAACGCGGACATAAAATTCTGCGACTATTTCAACACGCATACGATTTTGTGTAATAAAAGCTTTATCGCCACCTCGTTTAACCTCTATGCGTAAAGTTCGCATCCCAACAGCAGTTATATTGTGAATGATTGGCAATACAAAAGCACCGCCACTAATCACAACCTTTTCACCACGGAGTCCAGTCCTTACAAAAGAAACTTCTTTAGACGATCTTCGATACAACCAATGCAGCAAATAGACAAAAATCGCTATTGCTAATGCTGTCAAAATAATAGTTGCAATGATATCTGCACCAGTCATAATTTTTTCTCCTTAAGTAATTTATATATATCTATTTTTTATTGTCTTCTATTCTTGCTTGGGTGTCATTCATAGCAGCTCTATATATGACAAACCCAAAAATTATTTTGTTTAAAAAGTCGGTTAGGTTGTAAATAATATTAAGACTATTTACATCTACTCCACCACCAAGGTTATTAATAAAATACCCAAGTGGATAAATCGCCCAACCAATAGTAAGTATCAATCTCAATCCATTAAATGCTAGATGTGATGCCTCATTTCCACTCTCAATGTTGGAGCGGCTTGCTTCACCCATATAAAGTTCACCAAGAATATAAAGCCAACCAACAACACCAATAATAAAACCTAATGTTGCACTCATATAGCCTGCAGCCCCTAAAAATTCACCTATTACCATGACCAGGGTTCCAATCAGTAATCGCCAAAATAGTGCCGATGAAACTTTTGTAACTGCAGTCAAAATTACATAAAAAAGCACAACTTGCATAGTATGTGTAAGTATCCAATCTAAATATCGAAGGATAATTGGGGCCGTCCCCGTTTCAACCCACATTGTTTTGACATAGTGGTAGAAAACAGCTGACACCAACATAGTAACGCCTAATAGTGTCATTGTCGTGTGCCATCTACTATCAACCTTAGTTCTTTCAAGCAGAAAAAAGATTGTTGCACCAATCATTGCCATGGATAAAAGCCAAAATGTGCCACCTACAATATCAGTTGGTAATAATGTACTGTTCATAAAAATCCCTGGTTATAAATTCTGTATTAATTAATCATTCAATCGTTAATTCACATATAAATTTGCCAATAATTAGCTCCATTAAAAACAGTTACTATTATTAAAGGCATTTATAGAGTTTGGACAACTGGCAGTTGTCCAAACTCAATTAAAACAACTCTTAATTAATTAAGAGTCTGGATCATATTCCTCTGGATCAGCAGGTCTTAAGAAGAAGTTATCAACGTAGTCCTTACCGCCCCAAACTTCAACACCTGGGTTGTACCACAAAGTAGAGTTACGATCACAATCCGTTCCCATCATTGCTTCTACATCAGCATATTCAATGGTTAATGGCGGTACTAAGATTGATTGAATCTTAGGCCCTTGACCCTGTAAAGTACGCATCATGATGTTCCAACCGAGCTCAATATCATCACCTGGAGGCCATGTCTGAATAGCACCACTAATATAATCAGGGTTATTACGCCAGTAACATAGAGCACCAATTTCACCACCAATTGACATTGGAGGGATATCTCGCCCTGACTGTAATACTGCCGCTAAAACACCAGTTTCACCAGAAGATTGAACCGCAATTCCATCAAGCTGTCCAGGGTGAGTAGCTAACCACTTCTGAGTTTCAGCTTGACCAACTTGTGATGTCCACATATGGGCAATCTGACCTGTAACTTTAATATCAGGATATTGAGATAATCCATCTAAAACACCAGCATTTTGTGAGTCTGATGCTGAAAATCCAGGAATACCTTCAATTACAAGAACATTACCTTTTCCATCAATCTCTTCAGCCATCCATGTTCCAACATCATATCCAGCCTGATGGTAGTTCACTGATGAATTTATTGAAAGTGGTGAAGTTGTATATCCAGTAAATGAAAATACTGGAACACCTCTATCAAAGGCATACTTAATTGCTTGATTCAAAGCAGTTGGGTTGGAGCAACAAATAATTATTGCATCTACACCTTGATCAACGAGTTGTCTGATCTGCTGAATCTGTAAAGCATCCTTAAGATTTGACTGTGTAACAATGATGTCATTAAGTAAACCGAGCTCTTGCCATTTCGGTTTGATTTCATCCATCAAACGTGCCATTGCACCTTTACGCCAGGTATTTCCTGCATAAGTACTTGCATAACCTACAGTCCATGGAGGTGAACGTTCACTTTTCCAATCTCTAAACGCACTATCATCAAGTGGCTGAATTGGATCCATCAAATCCATGTTATAAACCCTATCCCGAATATCCTGAGGAATTTCATCAAGTCCTGCAATGGTCATCGACGTAAATCCGAATGACAACATACAAGCCATAACTAGTTTTAATAGTTTTTTCATTTTGATTTGTCTCCTTTTTATTTATAGTCAAGCGTTATTGCTTGTTCTATTCACCTTAGAAAATGACTTGTTTTATTACGGTTCCGCACATTTTAAACATAATTACATAGCCTAAAGTATGTCTAAGTATATCACAATACATACATTAGTCAACTAAAGTATGTATTTATTTTATAATAATATTATAAGTATGTATTTAGTGTTAAGTATGCAGCCCTATTAATATATTTGCTTAAAAAATACTGTACAATCAAATGTTATCTTTAACAAAAATTCAACTATTTGAGTGATAAAAACTATGGAAAACAAAAAGGATAGTAGACCAATAAAATATAAAATTGTTATAGCCGATGACCACGCCCTAGTTAGAGGTGGTTTAGAATTAGTCGTTAAAATGGCTGTACCAAATGCCGAAATATTTCAAGCAAATAGTTTTGATGAGACAATAAATGTACTTAATTCAAATTTCTCAATTGATTTAGTTTTACTTGATTTAATGATGCCTGGAATGTGGCATGACAGTATTCAAAGTATTACTTCACAATTTCCTGATGTACCCATAGTGATCGTTTCTGTAAAAGAGGACTTTGATTCAATTCACAACTCAATTTCTTTAGGTGCTTCTGGTTTTATACCTAAAACTTCTGCGCCAGAAGTAACTATAAGTGCTATACAGCTTGTTCTGGCTGGTGGTGTCTACATACCGCCACATGTTCTGAAACCAAGAACCGATCCTATTCAAAATGATGAAAAGTTAGATGATTTCGAGAGTATTAAGCTTTTATCTAAAAGACAAAAACAAGTTCTTGGCCATATTAGTCTCGGTAGATCGAACCAGGATATTGCTGACGAATTAGGTTTAAGTATTCCAACAATTAAAATGCATGTTTCAGCCATTTTTAAAAAACTAAATGTTAAAAATAGAACTGAAGCTGTATCTATTTATTCTAATTTAGAAAAAGTTTCAAATTTACACTCCTAGATTTATGTAAATTTGCTACTCATTATTATGGCAACTAAACCTTTACAATTACTTTCCTTCATGCTCAATATTGTTTTTTCTATAAACTATAAATTGCGCCATGAATATCTAAAAAAAATACTCATTCCATTCTTTTTAGTCTTACTTCTTAATATCCCTAGCCTTAGTCTGAATATTGCTCATGCAGATGAAGAAAACTACTGGAAGCAAAACGTTAATGTTTTTAATTTTTCGTGTACAGACGGTGATATAGATTGCTGGACTGATGAAAGAAATGCACTAGAAAAATTACCGCTAGTAGAGTATGCACCTTTGAAAGCCTCTGAAGTTAATAAAAAACATCATATATGTGTCTCATTTCCACATCTCAAAGACTCTTATTGGGTTGGAGTAGCTTATGGAATTATTTCTGAAGGAAGACGCCTAAAACAAAAAATAACATTATTCGAAGCTGGAGGATATACAAATCTGGCAACACAATTAAACCAAGTTGATGACTGTTTAACTAATAATGGTGAAGCTTTAATTATTGGACCAATTTCAAGTAACGGTAATGCAAAACAGATTGACTTGATAAGGGCTAAAGGAATCCCAGTAGTTGTACTTGTCACTGGAATTAATACAGAAGTAGATGCAAACTCGCTTCAAAGTTTTGTTAATATGGGATATACCTCTTGTAAATGGGTTGTAGACCAAGAAAAACTTAACGATGGAAAGACCAACATTGTATGGTTTCCAGGCCCCCCTGGAGCTGGCTGGTCTATAGCCTCTCACCAAGGATGTCTTAGTGCTCTAGAGGGAACTAATATTAGAATATTAGAAACTAATTGGGGTGATACTGGAAAAGCTATCCAATTACAATTGGTTGAAGAAACACTACTCAATCACACCTCGGGATCTGAACCCGATTTTAAATACATTGTAGGAACTGGTACCACAATTGAAGCTGCTGTTGGTGCTCTTAGAGCAAGAAAGCTTGGTAATAAAATCAAACTGGTATCCACATATTACACACCTGGAATAGATATGTTTATAAAACGCGGTCTAATTTCAATGGCACCTTCAGACCAAATGATTTCCCAAGCAACAATTGCTGTCGACCAAGCAGTCAGACTTCTTGAAGGAAAGAACATGGCAACCTCAGGAAGACCAGAATTTAATAACACTGGTCGCATTACAGAACATGTTCAACAACAAATATTGATTGTAACTCCTGATATATCAGATCAATTCAACTCATCTACAACACTAGCACCAAAAGGCTGGTCTCCAATATTTTCAGTAGATTAATGATGTCAATAATAATATAAAGAAAAAAGCATGTCACAATCCAATATCCCTTTGTTGAAGCTTCAGACTATTTCTAAACAGTTTTTTGGTTCCGCTGTTCTTGAAAATATAAATTTTGACCTCTATCCTGGAGAAGTTCATGCGATCTTTGGACAAAATGGCGCTGGCAAATCTACCTTAATTCAAATTGTTACTGGAGACATTCAACCATCAAGTGGCAAAATAATTCTTAATAATGAGGAATTAAAGATTCATTCTGTACATAAAGCCAGAGAGTTAGGTATTAGTGCAGTCTTTCAAGAATTTTCGTTAGTTCCACAACTCACAGTTGAAGAAAATTTATTCCTAGGATCAAACACCTCAAAAGGTTTTTTTCTTGACAAAAAAAAGTTGCACAAAATAGCGTGCCAAACCTTGGAACAACTTGAATTTTCTATCAAAGCTGAAGAGAAGATAATTAATTTATCACATGCAGAAAAAAGAATGGTTGAGATTGCTAAAGCTTTTCATACTAAACCATCAATTATGTTACTAGACGAACCAACAGCTTCATTGGCTGAAAATGAAACAAATCAGCTTTTTTCAATGATAGAAATTCTAAAAAAAGAAGGTATTGGGATTATCTATATTACACATCGAATGAATGAGATTTATAAAATTGCTGATCGTATTACAATTCTTCAAGATGGTCATGTCGTTAATACAGATCTAGTAACTAATATTAACGAACAAAAATTAGTAGAATTAGCAACCGGTCAAAGAATTTCCAGTTTTTTTCCAGAAATAAAAAAACAACGTGGCATAAAGCTACTTGACATAAAAAACTTGAATATAAGCAATAGTTTTATTCAAGATGTTTCAATGAATATAAAGTCAGGAGAAGTTGTTGGTCTTGCAGGACTAGCTGGCTCAGGTAAGTCTGCAATTGGACGTGCTTGCTTTGGTATAAATAAAATTACAGCTGGCACAATTAGCTACTTGGATGATGTCATATATGATAGCTCAAAACAAATTAATGATCTCACTCCACGATCAATGATTGATAGAGGAATGCTATATTTACCCTCTGATAGGAGGGCAGAAGGTCTTGTCATGGAACAAAATATTAGAGAAAACATATCTTTGCCTTCACTAGGTCTACCTAAATTTTCTAGTGGCTTTATTGTAAATAGAAAAATTGAAAAAGATATTGTAGAAAAAATCGGAGAGCGCCTTAACTTTAACGCTCAAGGCATTGAAAACAAAATGGAACAACTCTCTGGTGGAACTCAGCAAAAGGTAATGCTTGCGAAAAGTTTTGCTCGTGATGTCCAACTTTTTATTCTGGATGAACCAACTGTCGGTGTTGATATTGGAACTCGTGTCGCAATTTACGAAATAATAAAAGAATTTTGCGAGTCTGGAGGAGCCGTAATGCTGATCTCTTCAGACCTCTCAGAATTAGTAAATTTATCACATAGAATTTACATTATTAGTGAAAAGAACCCATGTGTTGAATTCAATGCTGAAGATTGTAATGAACATCTCATACAATATTACTTTCATAACTCTAAAGTTGAAACAGCTCAAGCCTCCTAAGCTTGAATTAAGTGAGAAAGCATAGCTCGAAACTTTGCCGGCTGAATTGGTTTTAGTAACACTGGAAAACCCTGATCAATAATACTTTGTACATGGTTCCGCTCTACATCACCTGTCATAATGACACATGGAATTGAAGCCTGTAATTTTTCTTGAATTAAATAAGTAATATCAATACCAGATGCCTCACCAGGTAAACGATTATCTGCCAAAATAATATCTGGATTATTGTATGGATTTTCTTTAATTAAATTCATAACTTCATCTTTGTTTCTTGCAGTTTTTACATTGCAGCCCCATGACTCTAAAAGCTGCTTAGTTGCCTTTAAAACATCCATATCATCTTCAACTAAAAGAATATTTACCCCTGATAAGTTCATAATGTTCATAAAAATTTCAGATTGATTTTTATCAGCTTTATTTTCAGCAAAATCAACACTAACAGAGAAGCAAGAGCCACTTCCAAGACTTGATTTACTATCAATTGTATGTTCTAAACTAGCAGCTAAACGTTTTGCGAGTGCCAGTCCAAGACCTAGACCTTTACCTCTATCACGCTCCTTATTTTCAACTTGATAAAAGTCCTCATAAATAAGTGACATCTGATCATCAGAAATTCCACAGCCAGTATCCCAAACCTCAATTGCAACCTTGTCTCCCCTCTTTCTGCAACCTATCAATACCGAACCTTTATTAGTATAGCGAATAGCGTTAGACATAAAATTTCCCAATATACGTTCCAGCAAAGCTGGATCACTTCTAACATAAAGACTTGATGGAACAATTCTAAAATCTAATTCTTTGTCTTTGGCAAGAGGAAGGAATGACTGAAAGATACTAATCAAAATGTTATTCACTGAAAAAATTTCATGTCTTGGTTTTATTGCGCCTACCTCTAATTCCGAGACATCAAGAAGAGCATTTAACAACCTTGCTGTTGAGATCGAGACAGAGTTTATATCTTCAATAATTCGCAGTATCTCTTTATCCTTGACTTTCGATTGTAATGCAGCAATATACATTTGCATTGCATTTAAAGGTTGACGCAAGTCATGGCTCGCTGAAGCTAAAAAAACTGACTTGGCTTTGTTTGCCCTTTCAGCGTCAATTTTAGCGTTCTGTAGACCCTCTCCTTGCTCCCACAAATCTTTTTTGAGTCTATTAAAGCTGCGCCCCATCCTGCCTAGTTCGTCCTCTCTTGATAGGATGTTTTGTTCATCTTCAATTTCCTCTACCTTATGCAAAGGGGTATATCTATTGATTGAGTCTGTTAGTAATTGTAAGGGTTTTGAAATATTCATTCTAACAATTACTAACACCATGGTGACAACAAATAGCAAAGCTATAAGGGAGGTTATAACGATATAACTAAGAGCAATACGCTCTACATAGGTTATTTTTGATTTGGAAGCAAAAATTATTTCTTCTAATTCAGCATTTACTTTTCTAGCTTGCAATAGCAGAATATCTTCAGTAGAGGAGATCTCATGAAGATCACTCATATCAATGGTGAGAATTTCAATATTTTTTTCTGCAAATAAATTATTAACTACCAACCGATAATATATTTGGTTTATCTTTCTTAGTTCATAAAGCTCAGAAAGTAATTTTTCCTGATGCGATGAAATTATATCTATATCAGCTTTTGATCCAGAATTTACTATCTTTATAAAAGACTCTGTATCAGCTATAGATTTCTTCAGTTTTTGATTAGCTAATAAAAATTCTGTTCGAATAGTATCGTTTTCTAATAATTGATTATATTTATCATAAAAACTCGTTTTTTCAGAGTCTTGGTTGACTATTTGACTAACAGTAATAAATAGTTCTTTTACGGTTATACTTTGCTTATAAACATTTTCATCGATTGAGTTGACTGATTCAATTAAAGGGATAGTAATTGATGACATTTGCTTCGTCTCATCACCTACCGTATATACTTGAGTGAAGGCAACAAGCGCAACTGCAATAAAACCAAAAACCTCAATGGCCAATAGAGCTAATATTTTCTGATTAAGGGACAGTCTATTAAAAAAATTTTGATTGGCTTTTTCCATCTTTTTATAGTACTTCCTTAATGTTTTAGTTTGCTATTAACGGGCAATGTCAAATAATTAACAAAGATTTGTTGTATAGCGCTCCTGAAGATAAGTAGACATTAATTTTTTGCCTGTGAAAGCATCTGTTGACGGAAATATTCAGCGCCAATAGCAACAATTAACAATACTCCGATGACAACCATTTGTAGATATGAGCCGACCCTCATAAGATTCATGCCGTTTTGTATTAATATAATAAAAAAGGCACCCAAAACAACATTCTGTACACGACCAACACCGCCAAGTAAACTGACCCCACCAATTGCGCAAGCCGCTATTGATAGTAAAGGATAATTAGCGCCAATATTTGGTTCACCAGTTTCAAGTCGAGCTGTAATTAGTAATGCCGCGATACTGGTAACTAGGGCAGACAAAACATAAGCGCTGACAATATAGACTCTTGTGTTTATACCTGAAAGCTCAGCCGCTCTTAAATTTCCACCTATGGCATAAAAATACCTACCCATCTTGGTCAGGTTAATAAAAATATAAATCAAACAAATAAAAAATAGAGTTACCCAAATGGTTACTGGTAAACCAAATAATGTTCCATATCCAAAAATATTAGTAAAAGATTCAGGCGCGCCATAAACAGGTATTCCTCCAGTAATAGTCAGCGCTAAACCAAAAATAATTGATGACATTCCCAGTGTCATTATGAATGGAGGTACTCGGAAAAAAGCTACACCTATACCATTCACTAAACCAATAGAAGCACCAACAAAAAGACCTGCTAAACACCCTATAGTAATCGCCTCCCAACCAGAGCCGTAACCTGACCACAAGGCAACCATAGTCATTGAAGCGACAACAGAAGTCATTGCAAGGATTACACCAACAGAAAAGTCCAAGCCAGCGGTTAACATCACAATCATTTGAGCCATAGCCACCAAAATAAGATCAGTTGAATGCCTAGCAACACCCAAAATATTGTTTGGTGTCAAAAAATTATCACTGGCAAATGAGAAAGTTATTAAGGCTATTCCTAGAAACCAGGGAAGCACTCCAGCTTTTACAAATAAAGAAGAAATGTATTGCTTTAGATCTAAATTAATTCTTTCTATTTGCTTTTCCACTTAAATTACTCCAATTACAAAAAACATAATAAAGCTATTTTTATTACAAAAAGTAGCTTAATAGAACAAGCTATAGCCTTATTTCTTCAACACATTGTACCTCAAGAAAGATTGTATTTAACTGAAATATAGATATTAATACATACTATTGACTATAGTATGTAATAGTAGTAAACTGTACCTATACTTTTGGATGCTTTTTGCAGAGGATTAATTTATATCGATTACAATCAAAAAAAATTGTAAATATTATTTTTGTTTTTGTACAAACTCAAGGATTTGTTTAGGTGGAAATTATAGAACAAGACTTATTAAATGAAAATGTTTCAAATAATTCAGAAACATTAAAGGCATTCCCTGGTGAACTTTATGTCAAGAACGTTCATAAATCATTTGGGGTGACAAAAGCTTTAGCTGATGTTAGCTTTACCGGCTATTTTGGTGAAATACATGCAATTATTGGTGGAAATGGTTGCGGAAAAAGCACCCTTGCCAAAGTTTTAGCAGGTGTTTTACCAATCGACTCTGGAAAAGTGTCCATTAATGGTGCCCACCCTTCTACTCCTAGAGAATCACATGATCTTGGTGTCGCCATGGTATTTCAAGAAGTCCTTGTATCTGATGAAGCATCTATAGTTGATAATTTATTTATCGGAGTTGATGGTTTCTTTTCTAAAAACTTGTCTGAAAAAGAAAAGCAAAATAAAACCAGAGAATTGATGAGTGAGCTTGCTGATGAAGATATTGATCCTTTAATGCCGGCTGGAAATTTACCACTTAGTACCAAAGCTTGGATTACAATTGCTCGAAGTTTGTTAAGAGAGCCTGACGTTTTAATTCTTGACGAATCAACTGCAGCCTTGGATTTTGATTCAACAGAAAGACTTTTTGACAAAATGCGAGAATTACGTGATAAAGGTTCAGCAGTCATCATTGTGTCCCACCGTATAGCCGAACTAGTCAGAATAAGCGATCGCTGTACCGTTATGCGTGACGGTATTGATGTTGGAGTGCTTGAAAAAGAGGAGGTAACGGAAAAAAACCTATTACGTTTAATGACTGGAAAAGAGCAAAAGACTGATAAAACTAAAGAGCAAGCACATCAAACGAAATATTCACAAGTTTCTCTTAAAGCAATAAATATGCAAGTTTGGCCTGACAGTGAAAGATCAGATTTTGAATTACGCAAAGGAGAAATCGTTGGAATCACCGGGTTAGATGGCCATGGACAAGATGATTTTGTTCGAATACTGGCTGGTGTCGCTAATGCCTACGACGGTTTCACTGAAGTGGACATTGATCATGGTCATAAGTACTACACAATCAAGAATCTTGAAGACGCAATCAAACATGATATTGAATTTGTTTCAGGTGACCGCAAACGAGAAGGAATTCTTCCAAACTTAAGTATTGTGGAAAATTTAGGTATTTCTATGTACCACAAATTCAGCAAAATCCCTGGTGTACGCTTCATAGACTGGGGGGCTATCAATGATGTTGTAGATTGGGAGGTTGAACGTCTGGCAATCAAAACTGGCCCCAAGGACAACTTAATCACTTCCTTAAGTGGAGGTAACCAACAAAAAGTTATGTTGGGAAGAGCTTTTGCAACGCAACCCAAGACATTAGTCTTGCTTGATCCTGCAAGGGGAATTGACCTACAAACTAAGTTGGACCTATACAAGCAATTAAGAGAATTTGCTGATGAAGGCAATTCAGTAATCTATATGTCAAGTGAACTTGAAGAGTTTATTGGCTTCTGTTCTCGGGTAGTTGTTTTTCGTAATGGAAGCATTTTTGAAACCTTTACTGATGCACAAATTAATGCCGATGGGATCCTTGAGTCTATGTTTGGTCATCGTCAAAATGCCAGTCCCGAGAAAAAATCAACTAATCAATATAGTGATAAAAAGCAAGATTCAAATAAGTTAAATAATGAAGCTAAAAAGAATCAGCCTGACAATAAATTGGAGCATGAAGTGAAAAAATATAACGTAAGTAAATACTTTGAAAAAAAGACAGACAAGATAAATCCAGCAAGCGTAACTAAAAAAGATTTCTCTGCTAAAGACGAAGAACAATTTAATAATATTTTGAGTTCAACCAAGAAAAATAACAAGAGAAAAAATTATGAGAAAAAGGAACAAATTGATCCAACGCCAGAACTTAACGAGTATTCAGAAAACGATTCAAAAAAGTTTGCAGATCTTATAGCATCAGGCGAACAGTTAATAAAAAACAAGGGAAATAGGAGTTATCGAAATAAAAATAATAACGAAGGCTACTCAGATACTGATGAAAAATTATTCAATAAATATTCATCTTTAACTCAAGATCAATCAGATGAACAAGACTCTAATGAAATTAATACAAAAGAAAAGGAAAAAGAACACTCATTAAATCAGGGAAATAACGCATCTGGCTCAAAAACTTTTGAATATAACGAAAAAGATGTTGCGCTATTCGACAAACTAATGTCAAAAAAATAAACCATAAAAAATAAGAAAAATTTAATTAGCAGTTTTAATAAAGATAATGGAATTAATTGAAACACAAAAATCAAAATCAAGCCCAAGTACCTATCTTATAGTTCCGATAGTTATTTTCTTTTTGCTGTTTATATTTGCTACTCTTAGAGGGCCTTACTTAATCTCCAGTACTGGCTTTGGAGCATTAATAATTGTTGTAGCTCCTCTAATTTTAGCTACCTATGCATTAACTATAATTGTAATGGCTGGACGTGCAAGTGTTGATTTATCAATTGGCCCACTACTTAGTTTTATTAATGTAGGAATGATTCAATTAATTGGGTTAGGCTTTATGGAATCACCAATTGCTCTTTTCGCATACGCGATAGGTGTTGGTGTCGCATATCAAGTATTTATGGCTCTAATTATTGTTTTTGTTAGAGTGCAACCCATTATTGTTTCATTAAGTGGGTATCTTTCATTGGTCGGCTTAAATCTTATAATAATGCCGCGTGCTGGTGGTTTAGCCCCTGACTGGATGTATGATTGGGGTGCAGGAATTAATATTGTTTCACCCGTTCTAATTATATTAATAATCGCAACAGCAGCATGGTATTTACTTACCCAAACAGCTTTTTGGGGCAATCTAAAAATGATGGGATCTGATGAGCGGGCAACATATACAAGCGGTGTAAATGTTAATTTAGTTCGTATTGGAGCACACGCAATTGGTGGTGTTTATGCGGGACTTGCTGCTATAACTTTCACTTCATTAATTAGTTCTGGCGATCCCACACAAGGAACAACCTACACTTTAATGGCTGTTACGGCTCTTGTACTAGGTGGAGCAAATTTAGCGGGCGGTCGTGGAAGTGCCTTTGGAGCTTTACTTGGATCTCTTAATATATTTTTGATTACATATGCACTTTCAACATTTAACTTTGGCAAGATGCAAGCTTTTATAACCGATATGTCGTATGGCGTTATGTTGGTTGTATCGTTATTAATTAGTCTTGCGATACCATTTATGCAAAAACGTGCTCGAGGCCTATCACCAGGATTGGTTTTTTTAGTACTTGGAATCATTACACTTGGGGTTGCAGTCCATGCCTCAATGGATCAAGCAATGGGAATTAAACGATTTGCAGCAGCTAAAGCTTCAATCGCTACTGATGATCCACTCTCACCAGGCACAATTATATTGTTTGGTGTTGTTGGTATAGCTGTTTTCGCTTATGTAATCAGAACACTATTCAAACACATTAGTGCGCCAATGATTGGTTTTATTATCGTATTAATCATAACTGCTTTCGGCTTAATGTTTAACCCGGACGCACCAACTGAATCCTTTATAGCCTCAACCAATCTAAAAACTATTGGACTTGATTATTACTCGATGAGTGTTTTTGGATTAGAATCAATATCACAGTCCGCTTCAACGTACTTTTCATTTAATGCACTTGCAAACTCTACATATACCTTAATTGGAATAATTGGTGTAGTTTTATTCACATCATTGATTATTCTTATTATGCTTCCTGAAACAAAGGTCCAGACTAAAAGAACTGCAACAATTTTATTTATTTGCACTATACCTATTATTGCTATAGGTGCATTGTTCTTTGAAAATGCCAATCAAGGCTATTTAGCTAGCAATTACTCTGGCGAAACTTACGTCATTCTTTTGGTTACTGCGATATTATTTACTATTACTATTCCTTTGGTAAAGACAAAAATAAACAACGTTAACAACCTATTTATAGGTGCTATATCGATAGTAGCTTTAATTGTTGTCTATTTCTTTGCAACTGATAGCACTCCTATGTATGAGGTTGCAAAAGGTAGCATTGTAGTTGCAGGCAAGGTGCTAAATGCTCAGCATCCTGTTATCCAAACAGGAATAGAGCCTATAGCAGCACAAATTATCGAATATGGTGAACCTATCAGGGTCAATACTAATGCTCAAAGTATGACTATTGTTTCAGAGATTGCTTATTGTATTTTTATGGTTGTTTTACTGCACATATTTTTGCGACTTGCTATGGGAGAAACTAGCTTTAGAAGTTTTTGGAAATATTGGCATATAGCAACCTTTGCTGTGTTTGCTTGGAGTGGTTTGTTTTATGCAATAGGCGTTCCATTGTGGCAAATAATTGTAGTCATTGCAATTGCAATAATTTCAGCACCGAATGTTATGCACATAATTAGCACCTACGTAATAGGTGAACATAGAGATGATGCGATTAAGAAATGGGAAGGATAAAAGTGGATATTCTAACTACCAAGTGGAGCAAAAATGAAAACTAGCAGAATGGGAAAAGCTGCGTTCTCTTTTTATAAATGGCTTGGCTTTGTTATTGCTGTAATTATCTCAGCAATTAGTGCAGTACTCGGTTACCTTGAAGGCACACCTTCACAGCTGATAATACTTTATACAGTTGCAATTTTTGGTTCAATTCTATGGGGTTGGTACCACCTATCAGTGCGCTGGAAATACAATGAAGATGAAAAAACTACCTTAACAGAAGAACATTTAGATGAAGAAATAGCTGATGATAGCGAGCACCATGAAAGCTATATTAGCTATCTCATAAAAAGCAATAAATTTGCCATTATAGGTATTCTGGCAATGATTATTGCATTTGTTGCTCTGGCTTTTGCTATGGATAATTTTTTCGAGTGGCAAAATGTTCTTTCACTAGTAGTATTTTTCTTAACACTCTTAATACTCATCATCACAAACTCCTTTGCTAAAAATAACAAAAGTGCTCTGATGGGTTTGGCGGTTCTTATTGGACTGTTTATTATGGGTTCACTGATTGTTGATGGTTTTATTTCAACTTTAAATCTTAAATCAATGCTGCTTTTTGCTTCATTCCTTGGACTTGCTTGTATTGGACAAACCCTTGTGGTCTTACTTGGAGGTTTGGATTTGTCAGTAAGCTTTGTAATAGGTGCTGCAAATATTGGTTTGATGTACTTAATCAACCTTGGTATACCTCCATGGCTCTGCATCATAGCAGTATTAATGATGGGTATAGGTGTTGGACTCATTAACGGCTTGTTAAGTTTTCGACTTCAAGGGCAAGCATTAATACTAACTCTAGGCGTCGGCTTCATTATAACTGGACTAATTCAAGCTTTAACCACTATTGGTTCAGATTTTGGTGGAAGTGTTTTTGGAGTAGTACCTAAATGGTTGTCTAATATCGCTGCAACAAATGGTACTATTTTTGGCATTAGCATTCCTCCAATCGTAGTGATTTGGGTAATACTGGCAATAGCATTAATAGTTGCACTAAAAAATACAACTTGGGGCAGAAATTTATATGCCGTCGGAGGAAATCGTACTACGGCAGCTCGTTTATCAATTTCAGAACGTACTTACTGGGTAGGTGTTTTTACTATCGGCGGCTTTGTCTCTGCATTGACAGGAATTTTACTTCTTGGTTGGAGTGGGGGTGGATTTGTTGGTGTAGGTGGTCCATATCTATTCCAAACAATAGCAGCTGTTGTAGTTGGAGGCACTTCATTACTTGGAGGTAAAGGCGGATATGGCTTTACGGTAATAGGTGTTCTGGTTTTACAGGTACTTTCTTCATTTCTTGTGGGTATTGGTTTGAGTTATGAAGGACAACAATTTGTATTTGGATTGCTGATTCTTCCAATGGTGGCTTTATATGCAAGATCACCGCATATACGGACCCAAATTTAAATAAAGACAAACACCTAAAGGAGAACACTATTTTGATAACAAAAATAAATTTAAAGGATACCAATATCAATGACTGAAGTTATCAACTGGATATTTATATTTCTAGGACTATACTGGGCTTTTTGTTTATTTTGGGGTGTTCGAGCTTCACGACAAATAACTACAACTGATGATTATTTTTTATCTAGCAGAAATATCTCTCCTTGGGTTTTTGCACTTGCTGCGACTGCAATTTCTTTTGCTGGTTGGATATTTATTGCTCACCCAGGATTAGTATTTAGAGATGGTTTTCAATTTGCCAATACATCATTTATTACAATCGTAGTGGCTATTTCTGGGGTTGTGTTACTTAAAAGACAATGGATGTTAGGAAGACGTTTTGGATACACCACATCTGGAGAAATGTTAACGGCTTACTATAAAGGAGATGGCTTACGCATTATTTCAGTTGGAATCGCACTTCTATTTGGAATACCTTTTGTGGCAATGCTATATGGAGCCTCTGGATTCCTAATTAGCGAATTAACAGACGGTATGATGTCACGAACTTTTGCTATGTGGACTCTATCTGCCTTTGTACTTTTATATTCAATTATGGGAGGCATGCAAGCAATTTTAAAAATTGCAGTAGTACAGTTTGTTTTATTTGTTCTAGGAATGATATTGCTTGGTCTGTTCGCTCTAGATCTAGTTGGTGATTTTGATTCATTAAATAAGGGACTGGCAAATATTGCAAAAGATGTCTCAAGCCACCTAGGAGAAACTAAAGGTATGGGTGGGGGTAATTTCCCTGGATACTTTGCAATACCAGGTGTCATCCAATTTACAGATGGAATAGGTATTGAGATACCAAAAGGTGGGCCATGGACATCGATAATGATATTAACTTTTATGCTTTCCGTTATGGGAATTCAGTCTTCACCGTCATTTACCATGCTGGGATTTACAAGTCGCTCTCCGAAAGGTTTTGCAATCCATCAGATATGGGGGGGAGCAGCAGTTACAGGAATCATTTTATTCGTATTTTCAATAATTATAGGCGTCAGTGCAAACCTTCTAGGGGCAAATGCTGAGGTGAATGAAGCTGGCCTTGCAATTGGTAATTATTTACCTGAAATTTCAAAACAACAACACACAGAATTAGTTGTTCATTTCATAAAACTTGTAGGAAATAGTTCTCCATGGTTAGTCGGTTTTCTTGCCATTTGTGCCGTTGCCTCTCTTCAAGCAACGGCAACAACTTTCATGTCGACTACTGGCAACATTTTATCGCGTGATATTTATGTTCACTACTTTCAAAAAGACTCTGATGATAAAAAACAGATAGGAGCAGCTAGATTGTTTACCGGCTTGGTTTTCTTAAGTGGTATGTTGTTAGCTTCATTCTCTATGGAAGCAACCCTTCTTCTTGGTAGTTTAGCAATAGCATGTTCTTTTCAACTTTGGCCATCATTGCTAGGTGCAACATGGTTACCATGGATTAATCGAAGTGGTGCAATAGCAGGACTGAGTATTGGCCTTTTAGCAGTTCTGTTGACTGAGCCAATTGGGCAAAAGCTTACAGGAGGCGCATTACCTTGGGGAGTTTGGCCATGGAATGTCCACTCTGCAGTATGGGGAATGTTTTTTAATATTGTAATTTGTATGATTATTTCACTAATGGCTACAAATGACCCTGAAAAAGAACATAGGCAAACTTTCCATAACTTTTTTCAAAAACATAGCGATATTAAATCAAGTGATCGTTGGTCAAAGCCTGTTGGCGCACTTCTTTTAATGATTTGGATGTTTTTTGCAATTGGCCCAGGATCTGTATTTGGAAATATGGCATTCGGTGAACCCAATATTGGCTATGATCAATGGCTCTTAGGAATGCCATCAATTTGGGCATGGCAAATAATATGGTGGGCTCTTGGTGTCGGTGTAGTCTGGTTTCTCGCAAACAAATTAAGAATGTCTACTGAACCCGAAACAGAAATAAAGGCTTCATCTTCAGATTAGGTCTAAACGCCTTTATAAACAAATCTTGGTAAATAAATAACTTAAATGCCTTGCAATAGTTTCTTCATTGTAGAGCCCATATCTGAGGGTGTTGGGGAAACCATTACACCAGCATCTTGAAGTATTTCTACTTTTTCCGCAGCACTCTCACCACTAGCATTAACAATAGCACCAGCATGACCCATAAGTCTTCCTGGTGGAGCGGTCAAACCAGCAATATAAGCTGCCATCGGCTTACTCATATGCTTTTGGAAATACTCAGCTGCTGCAGCCTCTTGAGGTCCTCCAATTTCACCGATAATCAATACTGCTTCAGTTTCATCATCTTCCTCAAAATGCTTTAAAATTTCAACGAACGAGCTGCCATTTATTGGATCACCACCAATACCCACACCGGTGCTGATTCCGATACCTAATTCTTTCATTTGAGAGGCGGCCTCATAACCCAAGGTACCAGAGCGCCCAATCAAACCAACATTACCTTGCATGTAAATATGGCCCGGCATAATACCTAACATAGCTTTACCTGGACTGATCGTGCCAGCACAGTTAGGACCTGTTAAAATCATGCGATCTTCTGGTTTAGCCCTTGCAAAAAGGTAACGCTTTACCCGAATC
>JAQWLF010000032.1:0-20258 GCA_029247465.1 Candidatus Thioglobus sp. | reverse complement strand
AGATAAAGCAAATGCTTTATTAAGATCACTAATCCAATCAGATTCATCTACATTCTTAATATTTAATCTTTCACAGCCGATATTTAAGCGCTCCAGGTGGCTTGACCAAAAAAGAATTTGATTGCCTTTAGCGACACATGTCTCAAATAAACCATCACCATACTGCATATTTCGATTAAAGATGCTGATCTTTGATTGCTCTTCACCATTAATTAAAACAATTGGGTTCATTTCATAGGTTTTAGTGATCTACAAGCAAATTATAGCCAAAGTAAATGAAGCCTTAGTACTTCCTCTAAATTAGATTAACCCTCTAGCTAAAAAATATATCAATCTAATTAGATTGATATGGAAATAGATTACTAGTCCTTAATTTGATTCATAACATATTGCGTTAGAAGTGGGACAGGTCTTCCTGTAGCGCCTTTTTTAGAACCCCCAAGCCAGGCAGTTCCAGCAATATCTATATGCGCCCATCGATAGTCCTTAGCATAACGAGCAAGGAAACATGCAGCTGTAACAGTGCCAGCCTCTCGACCGCCAATGTTTGCCATATCTGCAAAATTTGACTTAAGTAGCTCATCATATTCATCATCTAAAGGGAGTTGCCAGACGGTATCCATTGCTGAGCCTCCTGAAACTTTGAGATCATCTGCAAGAGACTGATCATTTGACATCAATCCAGAGTGGTGCTTACCCAATGCAATAATTACAGCGCCAGTTAGCGTTGCTACATCAATCACAACTTTAGGGTTAAACTTTGCACAATAGGTCAATGCGTCACAAAGAATAAGTCTTCCTTCGGCATCTGTATTTAATATCTCTATAGTTTGACCAGACATACTTTTAACCACATCACCTGGCTTCGAAGCGTTATGAGCAGGCATATTTTCAACTGTAGGAACTACGACTGTTAGATTAACTTTAAGTTGCATTTCAGCAACAGCTCGCATAGTACCAAGTACCGAAGCCGCTCCGCACATATCAAACTTCATTTCGTCCAGTCCTGAGCCTGGCTTTAATGAAATTCCACCGCTATCGAAAGTTACCCCTTTGCCTACCAATACAATTGGCTCAGCATTTCCAGCATTAGTATAACTGAGACTAATTAGCTTACCCGGCTCTGATGAGCCTTTGGAAACAGAAAGCAAAGAGTTCATTCCCAAAGCCTCCATATCTGACTCCTCTAAAACCTCACACTCAAGTTTATAGCTCGAAGCTAAAGATTTTGCAGTTTCAGCTATATAGCTTGGAGTACAAATATTAGATGGTAAATCTCCTAACTTTCTAGTCAACGCCATACCATTAGCAATAGCAACACCTTTGTTAATTTCCGTAGCACCATTATTTTCAGAATAGATATTTACCGCCTCTAGAATAACATCATCATTCTTTTCTTTTACCGCGCCAACTTTTTCAATCTGATAGGATGCATTTTTTAATACACGAGCTATAGTTAGTTGCACCCAAGACTCATCACGGCTATCAACTTGGATTCTAGGTATTACAACGTTTTTGACCTTTAGATCAGCCATAGCAGAAGAAAGTGATTTAAGCGCCTTAAGAAAACTTTTCTCGTTTAGTGGTGATTCACCCAGACCTAGTGCTAAGACTCGTTTAGTTTTATATCCTTTAACCTTACTTAACATCAAGCTGTCACCTAGACTCGAATCGAATCGATTAAGTTCTAATAGCGCCTGAAGAATCCTACTTTCGTTAACTGAATCCTTAAAAACAAAGGCAACGGCACAATCACCACTATAATGGTCTGCAGTTTGATGAGTAACAAAAAAATCCATGGCAATTCTCGAAAAATTATAATCTCGATATTCTACCAAAAAACTGTAAAATTTACCTCTTTAATAATGAATTTTCACTATGTATAAGTCACTTTTATTCTTTTTTTTGATAATTACTAATTCTGCCTTCGCAAATATAGATACAGTTATCAATAAATTACAGCCATACTTTCCAAATATAAGTGCTGAAAATATTAGTAACTCAGATTTAGACGGTTTTTATGAGGTAGTTCTTACCAAACCATGGATTGATGTTATGTATATATCATTCGATGGAAGGTACGTCATTCAAGGCGCTGTGACAGATTTAGAATTAATGACTAATCTTTCAGCAACTCGTATAAATTCTATAAGAAATAACATCTTAAATAGTATTGATGAAAATGACAAGATTGTATTTAAAGCAGAAAATGAGCAATACATTATTCATGTTTTCACTGATGTTGATTGCCCTTATTGTGCCAAACTACATGCAAATATGGAGGAAATGAATTCCCTAGGAATCACCATAAAGTATCTAGCCTCCCCATTAGAAGAGCTCCATCCTAATGCACAAAGTGCTATGGAAAAAATTTGGTGCGCTGAAGATAGAGCAGTTGCACTTCACTACTATAAACTAATGCGCTTTTTGCCGGAAAGTGCTGAATGTGAGAATCCAGTTGCAGAACAACTAGCAATTTCAAAACAATTGGGAGTTAATGGTACGCCTTCACTATTTTTAGCAGATGGTTCTAACATCCCTGGTTACCTAGATCCAGGAGAGCTTCTCAATAGTATCATATCTAAAATTGCTCAATAACAACAACGCTAGAGTTATTGCACATAGAGCTATTTGCTTAATCGCTTTAGAAAAAAAATCTCTATCTGAAGCAGCTTTTCCAACTGAAGCTAATGACTTATCCTTTGCAAAATCTTTAACATTTGGATCAATTCGCTTTTATCATCACCTTAATGACTTAATCACACCTAGGATCAAAAAACCTCTAGAAAAAAAGAATCTTGATATTCACTGCTTATTAATTTTAGGGGCATACCAACTTATTTATACTGATATTTCTATCCATGCCGCAATCAAAGAAACTGTTGATATTGCAGAGATAATAGGGAAAAACTGGGCAAAAGGATTCGTAAATGCAATACTCAGAGGTATTGACCGAGATCGAGATGTAATTTTAAAATCACCTCACCACTCCCATCCAACTTGGATGGTTAAGAAATTTAAAAAAGATTACCCAGATAGTTATCAAAAAATATTCATTGAAAACAATAAACAAGCCCCAATGTCAATTCGAGTTCACCCCTCGATTGAAAGAGATGACTTTAAAGCACAACTTCAAAATGAAAACATATCGAGCGAATTATCTAAAATTGCCCCTCAAGCTCTAGTCCTTGATGATGCAGTTAATATCACTGGTTTGCCAGGATTTGAAAATGGATCTTGTTATGTTCAAGATATTTCTGCGCAACTAGCAGCCCCACTAATTTCTCCTAAAAAAGGCGAACGAATTCTTGATGCATGTTGTGCACCTGGTGGAAAAACAACTCACCTAGCCGAGCTTTGCCCTGATGCAGAAATAATTGCAATAGATAATGACAAAATGAGGCTTTTAAGGGTTCAAGAAAATATTGATCGTCTACAAAATAAAAATGTCAAAATTATACTAGGAGATGCTACTCGTCAAGACTGGTGGGATAAAAAGATGTTTGATAAAATCTTAATAGATGCTCCATGCTCAGGAACAGGAGTTATTCGAAGACATCCAGACATTAAGCTATTAAGAAAGCCAAGAGATGTTAGCGAAGTTACTAAAATTCAAGCATTAATTCTCGACAATCTATGGGCCTTGTTAAAACCCGGTGGAGAGCTAGTTTATGCTACTTGTTCAGTTCTAAAAGATGAAAATGAAAACCAGATTAATGCTTTTCTTCAAAGATCAGGGGATGCGAAAAATGAGGAAATATCACTCTCATGGGGAGAGGGTCTAATTGGAAAGCGACAGCTTCCAGAGCATAAATATGATGGCTTTTACTATGCCAAGCTCATAAAGAGTCTATAAAAGTTTGATTTTTTATTTCTCGAGGGCAATATCTAAAACTTGATCTATCCACTTCACTTTTATAATCTCAAGCTTGCCTTTAATTTTCTCTGGGACTTCAGAGAGTTCTCGTTCATTATCTTCAGGAATAATCACAGTTTTAATGCCACCTCTCATTGCTGCGAGTAATTTTTCTTTCAACCCTCCAATAGGTGTAATTTCTCCTCTAAGTGTAATTTCACCAGTCATTGCAACAGCTGCCTTTACTTTTCGGCCCGTTAAAACTGAAACTAAAGCAGTGCACATTGCCGCTCCTGCACTTGGACCGTCCTTAGGAGTAGAGCCATCAGGAACGTGGATATGGATATCCAGTTTTTCATGAAAATCATCTGCAATCCCTAAAGAATCTGCACGAAGACGTGTCACAGACATAGCAGCCTGAATTGACTCTTTCATAACATCACCTAGCTGCCCTGTGTAATTAAGCTTACCCTTGCCTTTATATGAAGAGGCCTCAATTGTAAGTAAATCACCTCCTACTGAAGTCCACGCAAGACCAGTCACCTCACCTATCTGGTTATGTTCCTCGGCAAGGCCAAAGCGATATTTTTTCATGCCTAAGAATTTTGGTAAACTCTTCGAATTAATTATAGCTCTTGCTTTACGTTTTTTAAGCGTCACGTCCTTAACAACTTTCCTGCAAATACCACCAATCTCTCTGTCAAGATTACGAACACCTGCTTCTCTTGTATAGTAACGAATAATATCCATTATTGCAGAATCTTTGAATACTATTTCAGAGGCTTTGACACCATTATTTTTCATTTGTTTTGAGATTAAATGGCGCTTCGCAATTTCAAGTTTTTCATCCTCTGTGTAACCAGAAATCTGAATTATTTCCATTCGATCTATCAACGCCCCCGGAAGGTCCAAGGAGTTTGCAGTTGCAACAAACATTACTTGTGAAAGGTCATAGTCAACCTCTAAGTAGTGGTCATTAAAGGTGTGATTTTGCTCTGGATCTAAAACTTCCAACATCGCAGAACCAGGGTCACCTCTAAAGTCGGAGGCCATTTTGTCGATCTCATCTAGTAAGAATAATGGGTTTTTGACATTAACTTTTTGCATTTTCTGAACAATTGAACCTGGCATGGCTCCAATATAGGTTCGCCTATGGCCTCGAATTTCAGCCTCATCCCTAACACCACCAAGTGCCATACGAACATATTTTCGGTTAACTGATTTTGCAATTGACTCTCCAAGTGATGTCTTTCCAACCCCTGGAGGCCCAACCAAACAAAGAATATTTGCCTTGTTGTGGGTCACTCGACTTTGAACAGCCAAATGCTCCAAGATCCTTTCCTTTACCTTGTCTAAACCATAATGATCTTCATCGAGTATTTTTTTTGCTTTGATTAAGTCTTTGTTTGTTTTTGTTTTTTTGCTCCAAGGCACGTCACATAAGTTTTCAATATAGGTTCTTATGATTGAAGCATCAGATGATTGTGAAGACATTCTCTGTAACTTATTGAGCTCACTTTGTGCTTTATTCTTTGCCTCTTTAGGCATTTTTGCCTTATTAATACTTAATTGTAATTCTTCAATCTCATTCTCATCGTCAAGCGTTCCAAGCTCCTTCTGGATAGACTTCATTTGCTCATTTAAATAGTAGTCTCTTTGGTTTGACTCCATTTGTTTGCGAACTCTGCTTTGAATTTTCTGTTCTGCACCTAAAACATCCAATTCCCCTTCAAGTATTGATAGGATTGTTTCCAGTCTATCTTTAGCAAGGCCACTCTCAAGTAAAGCCTGCTTTTCTTCAACTTTAAGATTAAGATTAGCAATAATGACATCACTAAAACGTTCTATATCAGTGATTTCTTTGAGTACCTTGTATACCTCTTCTGGAATTTTTTTACTGAATTTTATATATTTCTCAAAATTCTCTAGAGCTAAGCGCATCATTGCCTTAATCTCTGTGTCGTCTTCAAAGCCTAAGGTACACTCACTAAGAATAACTTCAGTGTGCTCTTTAAGGTCAACAAACTCTTCAATTTTAGCTCTTTTAATTCCCTCAACTAAAACCTTGATAGTTCCGTCGGGTAGCTTGAGCAATTGAAGGATTGTTGCCAATGTGCCAACCTTATGAAGGTCTTCATTATTCGGCTCTTCAATAGTTTCGTCTTTTTGAGTGACTAGGAAAACATTTTTATCTGCTTCCATTGCTTGAGTAATGGCATTAACTGAAGATTTTCTTCCAATAAATAGAGGAATAACAGTGTGAGGAAAAACTACCACATCTCTCAATGGCAATAGCGGTATTGATTGTTTCTCTATGCCGTTTGACTCTGTTGTGACTTCTGTTCCCATAATAATGAAACGCCTTGCTTAACTAGTAATCTTTCTAGATAGTGTCTCGTAACATTAATTTCAAGTAGCCACTGACCAAATTCATTCATTTTTTCTTTTTCAATAAAGCCAACTTTATGTATTTCACTCCTAATAAATGCCGACTGAACATCTAACTGAATTCTGGCACAGGTCATCATACCGCTTAAGCTCTGAGATAATGCTTTATAAATCAAGTCAATTCCCTCACCTGAGTGGGCAGAAAGCCACACTCGATAAATATTTCCATCATTATCCTTGTCAACCCTTGGACTAAAATCACCAATCTCATCAATCTTATTCATCACAATAATGCTTGGTATATTTTGCGCATCTATCTGCTCAATAATGCCTTCTACTTGCTCAATCTTGTCTCTATTATTGGCATCAGATGCATCGACAACATGAAGAAGTACATTAGCCTGTCGTGTCTCCTCAAGAGTTGATTTAAAAGCCTCTACCAACTCGTGAGGCAAGTCTCGAATAAAGCCAACTGTATCGGCTATAACTGCTTCTCCAGCAGCAGGCAAAATCACTCGACGAATAGTTGAATCTAGTGTCGCAAAAAGTTTGTCATCTGCATAAACATTTGCATTAGTCAATCGATTAAAAAGTGTCGACTTTCCTGCATTTGTGTAGCCCACAAGTGAGATCATAGGGAGCTCATTTTTGAGGCGCGATTTTCGCCCCAAATCATGCTGTTTATGGACCTTTGCGAGTCGTTTATTGATATTTTTAATTCGAATTGAAATTAAACGTTTGTCTGTCTCAAGCTGAGTTTCACCAGGACCACGAAGACCGATACCACCTTTTTGTCTTTCCAAGTGAGTCCATCCTCTTACAAGTCTAGTAGATAGGTGCCGTAGTTGCGCTAATTCCACTTGCAGCTTGCCCTCAAACGAGCTAGCTCGTAGCGCAAAAATATCTAAAATTAAACCGGTACGATCCATCACTTGACACTTTAAGGCTTTTTCTAGATTGCGCTCTTGCGAGGGTGATAATTCAAGTGAAAAAATAACTAAATCAATTTCATGCTCACTCACAATGCCTGTTAATTCATCTACCTTACCGGTACCAATAAAAAACTGTGCTTTAGTAAAATTTCTTTTTACTGTTATAGTGTCAACAATATTTAGACCAGAAGATAAAGCGAGCTGCTTAAACTCATCTAAACTATTAGGTGTATACCTTTCAGAGTTCAACTCGATATGAACTAAAACGGTTCGTTCACCCTGACCTACTGCATCTTTTTGACGATCAAACAACTCCATAGGCATTCTTAAATCGTCAGCATATAAAATGGAAGGTCATCAACTAGCTTTACGGATAGTATTTATTTTTTTGTCAGGAAAATGAAGAATAGTTGGCTTATTTTTTCTCTCAACGACTGCCTTATCAATAATCACTTCTTTTACACCTGGAGTCGATGGAATCTCATACATTGTATCCAATAGTAGGTCTTCCAAAATAGCCCTCAAACCTCTTGCACCTGTTTTTCTTTTGATGGCGAGCTTTGCAATAGCTATTAGAGCATTTTTTCTAACAGTTAGTTTCACGCCTTCGATTGCAAAAAACTGCTGAAACTGTTTTACAACAGAGTTTTTTGGCTTAGTAAGAATTTCAACTAAGGAGTCTTCATCCAACTCATCAAGAGAAGTATGAACAGCTAAACGACCAACCAATTCAGGAATTAATCCAAACTTAATTAAATCATCTGGCTCTAAAAAATTATAAAGTTCGGTCAATGTTTTTTCGCTATTCTCACCTTTAACATTTGCAGAAAATCCAATTCCTGCAGCTTTCTCAATGCGCTTATCTATAATTTTATCTAGCCCATCAAATGCGCCACCACAAATAAACAAAATTTTTGAAGTATCAACATCAATCGTTTCTTGATTTGGGTGTTTTCTCCCTCCCTGAGGGGGGACTGATGCAATTGTACCCTCAATCAATTTAAGCATTGCTTGCTGAACCCCTTCACCAGAAACATCTCTAGTTATTGAGGGGGAGTCTGATCGACGCGAAATTTTATCAATTTCATCGATAAAAATAATGCCTTGCTCTGCTCTTTGAGGATCAAAATCACATTTAACTAGTAGACTTTTGATGACGTTTTCTACATCATCACCAACATAACCAGCTTCGGTTAGAGTGGTGGCATCTGCCACAGCAAAAGGGACATCTAAAAAGCGAGCTAAAGTTTGAGCAAGAAGTGTTTTTCCACACCCAGTAGGGCCTATAAGTAATATATTTGACTTATCTAACTCAATGTCGTTAGATATAAAATTAGCTTGTAAACGCTTATAGTGATTATAGACTGCTACTGAAAGAACTTTTTTTGCATGGGACTGACCAATAACATAGTCATTCAAAAAATCAAATACTTGCCTAGGCGTATAGTTCCAATCCTGATACTGATCTGTTATATCTTTAACAGTCTGCTCTTGAATAAGATTATAGCAAGAGTCAATACATTCATCACAGATATAAACACCAGGGCCGGCTATTAAGCGACCAACCTCGTCTTTGTGTTTAGAGCAAAATGAACAATGAAGATCTTCTGTATTTTGAGCCATAGGCGAAATATAGTTTAGCGCTTGTGAATTACCTTATCGATGAGTCCATATTTAGCAGACTCAGTTGCCGACATAAAGTTATCTCGATCAGTATCCTTTTGAATGTTTTTCATACTTTGTCCGGTATGATTCTTAAGAATTGTATTTAAATTATCTCTGACCTTGAGAATTTCTTGGGCATGAATATCGATGTCACTTGCTTGCCCAGAAAAACCACCCAAAGGCTGGTGAATCATACACCTAGCGTGAGGAAGGGCAAACCTTTTGCCTTTCGTTCCTGCTGTGAGCAGTAATGCGCCCATACTTGCTGCTTGACCTATACAAAGCGTAGAAATATCTGGCTTAATAAACTGCATTGTGTCATAAATTGCTAAGCCTGCTGTAACTGAACCACCCGGCGAATTGATATATAAATGAATATCTTTATCAGGATTTTCAGATTCTAAAAAAAGAAGCTGAGCAACTACCACATTTGCTGTGTAATCTTCAACTGGTCCTACCATAAAGACAACACGCTCTTTAAGTAGTCTTGAATAGATATCATAAGCCCTCTCTCCTCTGCCAGAGTCTTCGATAACCATAGGAATTTGATTTAAGTTTTGAATTGTCATATTAACTTTGAGGATTCATTATTTCTAAAAAAGATTTTTCAGAAGTCTTCACTTTGGCTTTTTCTGCAAGATGTTTAGCAACAAGATCTTCAACGACAATAGATTCAATACTTGCCATTCTTGATGGATCAGTGTTGTACCAGTCAATCATTTGTTGCGCACTCTCGCCATACTGTAAAGATATTTCGTTAAGTTTAGCATCAACTTGCTCTTTTTCAGCCTTTATTTCCTTGTCAGTTGCAATTTTATTAATTAATAAACCAAGCTTGACTCTTCTAGAGGCCTCCTCTTGGAACATTTCTGCAGGTAATTTACCTTTAGAGGGCATTCCTTGCTGTTCCATCCTAGATTCCATGTCTTGTTGTAATTTTAACGCTTCAGAACTCACACTTCCCTCAGGCACCTCAAAATCATTTGCAGCTAAAAGTGCATTAAATGCAGTGTCTTTATTTTGCTGTACTAGGCGAGAACTTAATTCCATTTGCATTTGGTTGCTCATTCGGGTTTTCATAGTTTCAAAATCTTTTTCACCAAATTTTTTCGCAAATTCATCATCGCTCTTAACTTTCTTAGGGGAGCCAATCTCGTTTACCTTAACTTTAAATACGGCCTCTCTTCCTGCTAAATTTTCAACATGATAGTCTTCTGGAAATGTTGCATTTATTTCGACTGTTTTTCCAGGAGCGACATCTAACAAGCCTTTTTCAAAACCTTCAATCATTGCTCCCTTTCCTAGAACTATTTCGAAACCTTCTGCGGCGCCACCTTCGAATGACTCGCCATCTAATAAGCCTTCAAAATCAATGATTAAGCGATCTCCATCTTTTGATTTTCTTTTAACAGAGCTATATTCAGTAGACCTGTCCTGTAAATCTTGTAAAGCGCGCTCTTCATCTTCTTTTGTAACTTTTGCGTTTAATTGCTCCATACTTATGCTGGATAATGAGCCCACTTTGATCTCTGGATAGACCTCAAACTCAATTGTATAAATTAAGTTATCAGTATTTTCTGTATCTATATTTGTTAAAGAAGGCTGTGCTGCCGGTATAACATCAGCATCCTTCAGAGCATCCTCCAAGGTTTCACTAACAATCTCAGTTGCAGCATCAGACTTAGCACTAGCACTAAAGCGTTGACGCAGAACTGAAGTTGGAACTTTACCTTTCCTGAAGCCATCAATCTTCACTGTCTGAGAAAGGTTTTGAATAATCTTGTCTGTTTTTTGATTGAAAGCCTCTACTGGCAGTTCAACCGTAAGGGATCTTTTCAGCCCTTCGAGTTTAGTTAATGAGGTCTTCATCTAATCTAATCCGTAACTTATTAAAAAAAAAGAAATTATACAGGATTTTGCTAGTTAATAAAAAGGCTGCTTGCTCTTAAAATTAACCAATATGAAGCAAGCTAAAAGCGAGAACCTGTATAGCTTACTTGGTAATTTGACTGAGACAACCATTCTGGGTTTATCTCTATACCCCAACCTGCCTTGTGAGGCATCTGAAGATGCCCGTTAACAATCTCAAAATTTGGAGTAAATATATTGTCCTGCCAAGGGTAGTAGTCAAGCCCCTCAATTGAAAACTCCAAATACTTTCCAGCATTCGGAATAGATCCCATAATATGTGCAGAAAACAGCGTTACCAATGAAAGATTGGCTGCATGCAGAGTTACAGGTAAATTAGCCTTGTGTGCCAACTTAGCAACCTCTAAAGTCCTAGAAATACCTCCCATATAACACACATCAGGCTGAATAATATTTACTACCTGAGTATCAATCATATGCCTCCATACTCGCATATCATTATCCTGTTCACCGCCACTTATATCAATCTCTAATGCATCTTTAACTTGGCGAGTCCAATCAGGCTCCCAGTAGGGACAAGGCTCCTCAAAATGACTCACGCCATAATCTTGCAGCATATGTCCGACCTCAATGGCCTTAGTTGGACTATAGGCGCTATTAGCATCCACCAACAAAGATACCTCATCACCCAAAACCTTACGAACCTCTTTAACAATAGCCTCAGTTCGACCAGGCCACTGATCAATATCATGCCCACACTCTCGACCAATTCGAAATTTAAATGCAAAATAGCCATGCGCTTCCTTAAGACCAAGAAGTCTTTCAGCCTCAGCCTCGGGACTAATCTCTCGCTGCATACTTGAAGCATAAACTGGTATAGATTTAGAGCTTCCACCCAAAAGCTGACAAACACTCATATTGTCACGCTTAGCCCGAATATCCCAAAGCGCAGTATCAAGTCCGCACAATGCGCGATAAAGATAAGTACCAGGAAACTTATGTTCTCTTTCTAAAACTTCTCTATTTAAATCATCAATATCCAATCCGCTCCAACCCAAAATATGCGGAGCAACTTGGCGATGAACAATCTGGGCACTTATATCAGCATTATATGTCGAGGTTTGACCCCAACCCTCGTCCCCTTCGTCGGTTCGAACCCGAACCAAGCCGACGTATTCATTAGTAAAAGTTTCAATGCTAATTATTTTCATAAATAAATACTTTAATAGTTTTAGTGCCTTGCTATATCTTTCAAAATTAGGTCGGAAGCCTTTTCCCCCACCATAATTGTAGCGGCATTAATATTACCACATATTAGTTGCGGAAATATTGATGCATCAGCCACTCGAAGACCCTCTATACCATAGACTTTAAGGTTAGCATCAACGACATCTTTTTCTGGATCAGGACCCATTCGGCAAGTGCTTGAAGGGTGGAAAACAGTCCACGCATTGTCTTTTATATCTTCAACCAATTGAGCGTCTGATTTGCATTCAGGGCCAGGTCGAAACTCCTCAAGAATGACCTTACTAAAACTCTGAGTTTTGGCTAATTTCCTTAACAACTTTACGCCCTCTAATAAGTCCTTGACATCATCCTTATGCGATAGATAGTTAGGTTCAATTACTGGCGCAACACCTGGATCACTACTCTTTATTCGAATCTGCCCTCTTGAATTTGATTTACAATTTGACACCCCTAAAAGCATAGCTGAAAAGGGATCTGGACTTAGCATAGCTCGCTTACCGGGTAACTCAAGGGAATAACTAACAGGTGAAAAATAGAGCTATATATTTGGTCCTTTAAGGCCATCTCGAGTTCTCACAAAGCCGCCAGACTGGTTAATACTTAAGCTTAACGGACCAGTCCTAGTCAGAATATACCTCATTCCTTGTAGCAGTTTTCCCCACCAAGGTCTCAACTGATCATTCAACGTTCGCACCTTACTTTTATAGAAATAACTCACCCCTAGATGATCCTGGAGGTTTTTCCCAACGGCCGGACTGTGGTGAACAACCGAAACATTTGCCTCCTTTAGGACTGACTCTGGTCCGACTCCGGAAAGCTGAAGTAGCTGAGGTGAATTGACTGCTCCTGAGCTTAATACAACTTCTTGCTTGGCGTTTACCTGATTGAAATTACCAGACTTTTTGTATTCAACACCACTAGCACGTTTACCTTCAAAGAGGACACGCGTAACATGGGCATTCATTATAACAGTAAGGTTTTTACGGCTCATTACTGGTCTTAAATATGCCCTTGAAGTTGATACTCGCTGACCATTATGAGTTGTAATCTGGTAATTTCCAACACCCTCCTGACTAGCACCATTCATGTCCTTATTAAAACTAAAACCTATCTCCTTGGCTGCAGATATAAAGTTTTTGCATAGTGGATGTAACTGACTTGACACATCTGAAACCTTCAAAGGCCCATCACCGCCTCTATAATCATCGCCTCCATGCTGCCATGTCTCCATACGCTTGAAGTAAGGCAACAATTCATCAAAAGACCAACCAGGATTACCAGCCTCATGCCAATCATCAAAATCTTTTGGATTACCCCTAACGTAGACCATAGCGTTGATTGAGCTTGACCCGCCCAGTACTTTTCCTCTTGGCCAATAACTAGGTCGATTACCTGCATCGGCACTCGGCTCTGTCATATACATCCAGTTAACGGCTTTTTGATGAAAAGTCTTACCGTAGCCAATCGGCATTTGGATATAAAAGCGTCGATCTGAGCCACCTGCCTCAAGAAGCAAGACTCTATTCAAAGGGTCTTTACTCAGTCTATTTGCAAGAACGCAACCAGCAGACCCGGCGCCTACAATTATATAATCATAATCAGACATAAGCGTATGATGGAAAATTCATTTCCCCCATGAAGAGTAATTTAAAACTCCTTTATTATATGGAATTCACAAAAAAAATAGCAAAATAATCTAGAACCTTACAGCTAATATTGGATAGACTTTCTATGATCATTTCAGACCCATTTTTTTATTTACTAATTTTACTTGCTGGCGCATTTGCAGCCGCCTTGGTAACTGGAGCGACTGGCTTTGCAGGTGGACTTGTACTTAATGCTTTTTGGCTTCATATTATGGAGCCCAATAGTGCAATTCCTCTAATTATTACTTCTTGCTTGTTAATTTCTGCTGCCCCTATTTACAAATTACGAAAAACACTTGATTTTTCAAAGCTTAAACCATTCATTTTATCTGGCGTCATAGGTATACCTCTTGGTATGTTGCTACTAACTTTGACTGACCCTAATATATTTAAAGTTTCTATTGGCATGTTTTTAGTGATTTACGCATTATGGATGCTTAAAAGTAATAGTTTTTCCATTAAAGTCAATGAGAATCGATCCGTTGATAGCTTTATTGGACTAATTAGTGGCCTTATGGGTGGCTTTGCTGCCCTGGGTGGCTTGTTGCCAACAATATGGGTAGGCCTTCAAAGATTACCAAAAAATACTCAGCGCGGAACTTACGAGCCGTTTATCTTTATTACAAGCCTTACTGCAATAGTTAGTTTTTATATTGCGGGCTTCTTCACTATACAAGTTGTCTATGATTTTCTTAAAATAATCCCAGTATTAATACTAGGCTCGTGGCTTGGTGTAAAAATCTACCCCTCAATCAATGAAGATTTTTTTCAAAAAACAGTGTTAGTGTTAATCCTACTGTCTGGAATTATGCTGCTAATATAGATAAAAATCTGATTAATTGAACTACTTGCTTAAACCAATTAAATAGAACTAGAAATTAATTCACTTTTCTGAATGTAGAGCACTAAATAAGATAAACTAATACATAATCCTCATCCGTGAGGGTTTGATGTTTATAAAATCTAAGGAGAAAAAATGAAACTAATAAATAAAGTATTAGCTGTCTCAGCTATTTCCCTCAGTCTTATGCCTGCAATAGCAAGTGCTGACTGTGGAAAAGCAAGACTTGCTGATTTTGACTGGAATAGTGCAAATGTCCATACTGGCATTGTACAATTTATTCTTGAGCATGGCTATGGCTGTGAAGTTGAGACGACAAGAGGAAGTACAACACCTATTATGGCTGCTCACTATGACAGTCAACTCGATGTCGTTACTGAGCTTTGGTATGACAATATTGTAACCCAGTATGATGCTGTTGAAGCAGAGGGAATCATTGAAAATATTGGAATTAACACGCCAGACTCTCAGCAAGCATTTTACGTGGACAGAAATACAGTCGATAAGTACAATATAAAATCTGTATTAGATATGAACAATCCAGAAATTGCAGCACTCTTTACAGACCCTGAAAACCCTGATATGGGTAGAATGGTAAGCTGTATTGGAGGTTGGACTTGCTACACTATTAACCATGTTAAGCAGCGTGTCTACGGTTTAGATAAGTTCTATACTAACTTTGATCCAGGTTCTTCTGGCGCATTAGCTGCAGAAATTGCAGGTGCATTTGCTAAAGATCGACCGATCTTTACCTACTACTGGGCACCAACAGCATTGATGGGTAAGGTTGACTTGGTAAGGTTAACAGAGCCACCATACGATGCAGCATGTTGGGGAGCAATGATGGATGTTGTAGAAGACATAAAGGCTAACGGAAAAGATGTATACAAGCCTACTTGTGCAACTGAATACAAAGACATGTCTCTAGACAAGTCAGTTCTTACAGCATGGGCGGATACTCATCCCGATGAAACTGCATTCTTAAGAGCATATAGTATTCCAACCGCAACGGTTAACAAGCTACTTGCATACTATGAAGATGAAGCTGACGGCGATATGGAGCTTCTTGCAATTGAATACTTGTCAAATAATTCTGAATGGAAGTCTTGGGTTTCAGCAGAAGTTGCTGCTAACGTTTCAGGCGCACTATAAGTTAGATTTAACATAAAAAAAGAGCTCACTCGTGAGCTCTTTTTTTTCATAAAAAATTTATCATGATTAGAAAATTACTTACTTACTTCACCTTCCCAATTATTATGATATGGCTCTTAATAACGAGCTTTAATGCTTCAAGATTTAGGCCAGATAGCGCTATGGAACTTTTAACGGATGCAAGCTGGCTATATAATTGGCCAAGGTGGCTTGACATTCCATTGATGAAATGGATCAATGATGCCTTTAAAGTCTTTAATGAAGAGTACGGAATGTACTTCGAGGCAGTCAATAATTTCCTTCTTGGGGCAATCCTCTCTCTGAAGCACTTCTTAATGATGATGCCATGGCCAGTTGTGATAGCTCTCGTTGTAGCGATTGTTTTCTTTTCCAGTGGACGAAAACTAGGTACAACCGTTTTTGTTGGAATTTGTACATTTTTTATTGGCTTTCTTCACCCAAGATTTTGGGACAAAGCGATTGAAACAACCTCTATTATGATCATTGGAATATTGTTCTGTATTTTCATTGGAATACCCTTAGGAATAGCGATGTCTCGAAGTGTAAAAGTTCGAAATGCCACTCTTCCAGTGCTTGACTTAATGCAGACAATACCAAGTTTTTGTTATCTCATTCCTGGAATTATGCTTTTTGGATTAGGTGCTGTTCCAGCAATCATTGCAACCGTTATTTACGCGGTTCCACCTTTGGTGCGTTTAACAGATCTTGGAATTCGCTTAGTTGATACAGAAGTCATTGAGGCAGCTGAAGCATTCGGAGCGAGTAAAAAACAAAAGTTACTAGGGGTTCAACTACCACTAGCACTTCCTAACATTATGCAAGGAATCAACCAAACCACAATGATGGCATTAGCTATGGTTGTTATTGCTTCTATGATTGGAACCAGAGGCCTTGGTGATGAAGTTTTACTTGGACTTCAACAGCTTAATGTCGGCAAGGCAACCGAAGCAGGACTTGCGATTGTACTTTTAGCAATTGTTCTAGATCGAATTACTCAAGCCTACGGTCAAAAAATCCAAGAAAGAAATAAACCATCTAAATAAGCGCCCCACTATGTCAAAAATCGAAATTAACAATATTTATAAAATATTTGGTCCTAATCCTGAACAAGTACTGCCAATGGTCGAACAAGGAGCGACTAAGGAACAAGTCATGGAAGAGACTGATCATACAGTTGGACTAGACAATGTCTCCTTATCTGTTAAAAAGGGTGAAATTTTTGTCTGTATGGGCCTCTCTGGCTCAGGAAAGTCAACTTTAATTAGACACATTAATAGACTCATTGACCCTACTTCAGGCCAAGTTATAGTTGACGGTGTTGATGTATTAAGTTTAGATGACAAGGAGATATTAGAATTCCGAAAAAAGACAATGAGTATGGTTTTTCAGCGCTTTGGACTTTTCCCTCATAAGACAGTTATAGAAAACGTAGCCTATGGCCTTGAAATTCAAGAAGTGCCAGAAGATAAGAGGAAGGAAATCGCACAAGGTCAAATAGATGCGGTAGGACTCCAGGGATTTGAGCATCAATACCCTGCTCAGTTATCTGGAGGCATGCAACAAAGGGTTGGTCTTGCAAGGGCTCTTGCAACAGACCCACAAATTCTTCTAATGGATGAAGCTTTTAGTGCTCTAGATCCTCTGATTAGAAGTGATATGCAAAATCAACTAGTTGATCTCCAATCTAAACTCAAAAAAACGATTGTCTTTATTACTCATGACTTAGATGAGTCTCTTAAATTAGGGGACCATATAGGAATTCTAAATGGCGGAAGATTAGTTCAAGTTGGACGCCCAGAAGATATCATACTCAACCCAGCTGATGAGTATGTTAAAGCGTTTGTTAAGGACGTAAACCGTTCAAAAGTTTTAAGAGCCAAAACTGTGATGACAAAAATTGATAAGTTTGATACCACAAGCATTAACCCTTCCTCAATATATAAATATGATGAAAATACATTTATTGAAGATTTAGTTCCCAAAGTATTAAAAGATAGATCAACAATCGAGGTTATTGATAAAACTGGAAATACGACGGGCTACATTTCATCAGACGAACTTTCTGTAGCGCTAACTAAAACTACTTAATGTCTCAGGGCAATTCCGTGAGTAAAAATATAATCATTTCAGCGTCAGCAGATGGACTTGGCTGGTGCATGGCTACTTTTTTGATAGATCAAGGCCATACAGTTTATTTGTCCGATATTAATCAGCAAAAAATTGATGAAATTCAAAAACACCCACTGATTAATAAAAAAATATTTATAGAAAATGTTAATGCTGGCGACCCAGACTCAGTAAAGAAGTACTTCGAATCGCTTGCAGGCAAAATTTCAAGTATTGATGCTCTAATTAATAATGTAGGTATCGCTGGACCAACTGGTTTGATGGAAGATTTATCCATTGTTGACTGGAGACAGACAATTGATATTAATTTAAATAGCCACTTTTACTTCACTAAATACGCAATACCTTTGTTAAAAAAGAACAAAGAAGGTTCTATCATTAATATCTCTTCAACTGCAGGGCTTTTTGGGTTCCCCTTAAGAACCCCTTATGTAGCAAGCAAATGGGCTGTTATTGGAATGACAAAGTCACTTGCTATGGAGTTGGGAGAATTTGATATAAGAGTCAATGCCATCTGTCCTGGTTCAGTATCGGGAGATAGAATGAAACGTGTTATCGAGGCTAAAGCAAAATCCTTAGGAATTTCAGAAAAAGAACTGCAGGAAGATTATGAATCAATGGTATCACTCAAAACGTTTGTAGACAAAGAAGATATTGCTAATATGGCATTATTCTTGCTATCAAAAGAGGCGCACAAGGTATCAGGCCAGATCATGACAGTGGACGGCAACACTGAACGAATGAACTAAACTATCAATTTATCTAGCTTAGTGAAGTCCAGCAATATACTGCGCCAAAGCTTCAATTTCAACTGTCGTTAATCCTTTAGCAACATTTACCATCATTTCATTAGCTCTAGAAACGTCATTAGAACCTGTCTGCTCGTTGATAGAGTATTGACGGAACGCCTTTAACTGAACAGCAGTATAGTCTGCATGTTGTGCGCTAAGCGCTGGAAAGCCTGCAGTTGGTATACCTAATCCCTTCGGGCCATGACAAGCAATACACGCTGTAGTCTGAGTATCCATCTTACCGCCGACATAAATCTTGCGGCCAAGCTCAATTGTTTCGGCATCTCCCTTAGCACTATTTTCAGTTATAGTTTGGATCGAGTAATAAGCAGCAATATCCATCATATCTTGCTCCGAAAGCAAAGATGCAACACCAGCCATAATTGCATTATTTCTTTCACCCGTTTTATAATTTTGTAGCTGCTTTAAAAGATAAACTTCACCTTGACCAGCAAGCTTAGGAAAAGTCGCAATAGCACTATTACCTGCAAGACCATGACAGCCCATACAAGTGGCAGATTTTGTCTGACCTGCTTCGGCGTCTCCAGCAGCAATAATTGAACTACTAAAAGAGGCAAGTAAAACTGTTGCTAAAATAATGATGGTCTTTTTCATTCTCAATCTCCAAAAAATTCCAAGAAATTATACGTGAAAATTAATGGTTTCGTAAACCTCTATTCTTGCTGATTTGGGGGAAAGGTTAGTTTTTTGGATTTTGAATAGATAAGTACTCAGCAATAGAACGCTCAAACCCTTCTGCCATTGGAGCCATGGCATTCATGTATTCATTTTGACGTTCACCTGACTGAAAATTTTCTAATTGCTGAACAATCCATTCAACATCCTTTCCCGCTAAAGAAGGGTAATTTTCATCACTAGAACGACCAGCTTGACCGTGACAACTTAAGCAGCCAAGAACCTCATACATTGCCTCACCCTCACTATTAGCTTTAGAGCTTAATGAAAAAGCAAATGCCGCTATACTAATCGTGATTAAAAGACTCTTTTTCATTACATCAGTTGCCCATTTGAATCGATATCTAAATTATACATACATCTATTTTATTAAAAATTAGAAGTGTTAAAAACGATTATTTCCCTTTCCATTTAGGGCTGCGCTTCTCAGAAAAGGCAATTGGACCTTCTTTAGCGTCATCAGATCTTAGCATCTTTTGGTAAGGCGTAATTGATCCTGAGCGCATAACTTCGTAGGCAGTTTCCAATTCCATATGCTCAGTTTCTCTAACAACAGACTTTATTGCTGCCAAAGAAAGGGGGGCAGACTTAGCAATTTGATGTGCCCACTCTATGGCTGTATTTTGTAATTCATCTAAGGGGCAACTGTGGTTAACTAAACCATAATGTTTAGCTTCATCAATTGCCATTCTGCGACCAGTCATAAGCATCTCCATAGCAATCGATCTGGGCAAGCGACGGGGCAACCTTAATACCCCTCCACTGTCTGGAATAATACCTAGGGTGGCCTCAGGAACAAAAAACTCTGCTGAATCTGCAGCGATAATAAGGTCAGCAGCAAGCGCCAGTTCAAACCCACCTCCAACCGCTAATCCATTAACAGCAGCAATAACTGGCTTATTAAGATCCCATAATTCTGTAAGCCCAGCAAAACCACCAGGCCCAAAGTCAGAATCAACCGCCTCCCCCTCAGATGCTGCCTTTAAGTCCCATCCACCACAAAAAAAACGCTCTCCTGCTCCAATA
>JAQWLF010000030.1:0-1636 GCA_029247465.1 Candidatus Thioglobus sp. | reverse complement strand
AACTTGACTGCAATGGGTGACTTGTTGTCTGGACGCTCCACCCCTATAACCCAATCATCTCCTTTGTTTGTTCCTGAAGCAACGACCTCTCCACCGATCTCAACAAAAAAATTTTCAACCCCAGATGTCTTAATAAGCCTTGCAACCTCATCTACCGCATACCCTTTAGCGATAGCTGAAAGATTAATCTTAATATCTCTTATTTTTTTTACTCGACCATCTTCTATCACAAGATACTCAATCGAAGAATCCTTAAATGCCCTCTCAATCTCTTCTATTTTAGGTAGTTCAGTTCTACCTCCACTCGCACCAAACCCCCACAAATCAATCAACCTACCGATACCAGGGTCAAAGTACCCATCAGTTTGCTTATAAATCTCATCTGAGCTCTTTAACAACAAATAAAGTTCCTCAGAAACAGTAATCCACTCTCCTAAAGGGCTTTGATTAAGTTGAGATAATTCTGAATCCTCTTGCCAGGTCGAAAAAATACCGTTGATTTCAATAAGGCGATTATCAATTAAAGCTTGATTAACACGCTTATCTCCCAACACATTGATAGAGTACGTGGTGCCCATAATGTCGCCCTTAATTAACTCAGAGCTTTCATTTTCAAGGCAACCACCAAGTAAAAAAAGGATTAAAATAAGACTGTATTTACGCATTATAATTTACTCATGTTTCTAAGATTTCTTTGCCTTGTTTTTCTTACAACAAGTGTTTTTGCCAATTCACAATCCTTTGAAGACTTTCTAAATCAAGTCCGCAAAACTGCAACCGAACAGGGAGTCTCTAAAGCAACAATTGACAAGGCATTTTTTGGTCTTACCCCCAACCTTGACATTCTCAAGTCTGACAGCGCTCAGGCTGAATTTAATCAAAATTTTTGGCACTATGTCAACAAAAGAGTTAGTCAAGTTCGCCTTAATAATGGCAATGATACATTAAAACAAAACGCCTCATTACTCAACAAAACCTCTCAAAAGTATGGTGTTCCTGCCTATGTTTTAGTTGCATTTATAGGACTTGAGAGCAATTATGGTAACTACATGGGAAATGAAAACTTAGTGCGATCTTTGGCAACTCTAGCTTATGACCCTCGACGTTCAGGTTTTTTTACTAAAGAATTTATAGCACTATTAAAGCTTATTGATAATAACACTATACCGCTCGACGCAAAAGGTTCATGGGCTGGTGCTATGGGGGCAGTACAATTTATGCCAACCAATGTTATTGCCTATGGTGTTGATGCCAACAATGATGGCAAAGTAAACCTATGGAACGACAAAGAAGACATATATGCTAGTGCTGCAAACTTTCTTAACAAGCTTGGCTGGGAACAAGGAGAAAAATGGGGAAGAGAAGCCTCTATCCCTAAAAACTTTGATTACCGTTTAACTGGCCTAGAAACAAAGAGAACCGTTAATGAGTGGGCTGCGCTTGGGGTTCTTAGAGGGAATGGTTCACGACTGCCAAAATCGAACTTTAAAGCCTCCTTGATTGTACCAATGGGCCATCGCGGACCTGCATTTTTAGTTTACCGAAACTTCGATACTATCCTCGGCTGGAATCGCTCAATCTTGTATGCACTCTCTGTTGCCTACCTATCAGACCGATTAAATGGCAATGGAAAATT
>JAQWLF010000207.1:0-2241 GCA_029247465.1 Candidatus Thioglobus sp. | reverse complement strand
CAACCCTCTAATTCTAATGAATATAGTATAATTTACGCATGTTAATTTAGGTTTTTCTAATGTTAGAAAGTAAGCTTCTAAGAGGCAATATTGATTTTGTAGTTGAGCAACTCAAGAGACGAAATTTTTCTTTTGATGTTGATGAATTTATTAAACTTGAAGATCAAAGAAAGGTCATCCAAGTTCAAACTCAAGATTTGCAAAATTTACGTAACACTAAATCTAAGGCGATAGGCCAAGCCAAAGCTTCTGGAGAAAACATCAAGCCACTTCTCGAAGAGGTTTCAGATCTAGGAGAAAAGCTTGATAATGCTAAATCTGCATTGAATGACCTTCAGGTAAAGATTGATGAAATTGTTATGGCAATCCCTAATATTCCGCACCCCTCAGTGCCCGAGGGTCAAACTGAGGATGAAAATATTGAGTTGTTGAAGTGGGGTGAACCAAAAAAGTTTGACTTCGAACCAAAAGATCACGTTGATTTAGGCGGAATGCATGGCATAGATTTTGCGACTGCGGCTAAGATTTCAGGGTCACGATTTGTTGTTATTACTGGAACGGTTGCAAAGCTTCAGCGTGCCTTAACTCAGTTTATGTTAGACCAGCATACTGAGAAAAATGGCTACACTGAAACTTACGCACCCTACTTAGTAAATGCGGATTCACTGACAGGAACTGGGCAATTACCAAAATTTGAGGCTGATTTATTCAAAACGCATCTCCATGGCGAGGAGGGTGAGGCTAAGGCACTCTATTTAATTCCAACAGCAGAAGTTCCAGTCACTAATATTGTTCGTGATTCAATTTTAAAAGGCTCCGAGTTACCCCTTAAGTTTGTTGCTCATACGCCATGTTTTCGATCTGAAGCAGGTTCATATGGAAAAGATACAAGGGGCTTAATTCGCCAACACCAATTTGAAAAAGTTGAATTAGTGCAAATTTCTAATCCTAATAACTCTTATGATGTTCTTGAAGAATTAACTGAACATGCAGAAGGCATCCTTAAATTATTAGAATTGCCCTATCGTAAAGTAATCTTATGTACTGGAGATTTAGGATTCTCTTCAGCTAAAACTTATGATCTTGAAGTATGGCTCCCAGGGCAGACAGCTTATCGAGAAATTTCATCATGCTCATGTTTTGAAGGCTTTCAAGCAAGAAGAATGCAGCTTAGGTGGAAAAATCCTGAAACCAAGGAGTCAGAGTTTTTACATACACTAAATGGTTCGGGCTTGGCAGTTGGTAGAACTTTGGTTGCCGTGATTGAGAATTATCAGAATGCTGATGGAAGTATTACTATTCCAAAAGTCTTACAAAGCTACATGGGTGGCTTAACTACGATAAAATAACCCCTTTATATTTTTTGGAGCAAGAGATGAATTTACCCCCAGAACTATTTTTGATAGCAATGTTTGTGCTGATGTATTTTTTATTAATCAGACCACAACAAAAGCGTGCCAAGGATCACAAAAATTTACTCAAAGAACTTAAAAAAGGTGATGAAGTTGTAACTAACGGTGGAGTTATAGGAAAAATTAATGCTGTAGATGAGTCTTTTGCGGAGATAGAGATTGCTTCAGGCGTTTCTGTCAAAGTTCAAAAGCAGGGTATTAATCAAAAAATGCCAAAAGGCAGTGTAAAACCGATGACTAAGTCAGGTGCAAAATCAAAATCAAAAGCCAATGGCAAAAAAGATTCAGCATAATAATATATAGAAAATAAATCCTTATGAATCATTACGCTCCCTGGAAAAATATATTAGTTGTATTTTTCTTGTTTATTACATCACTATATGCACTGCCAAATATTTATGGCTCTGACCTGGCCATTCAGATTACTGGTACGGGTGACTATGCTGTTGAAGAGAATGATCTAGAAGGTATAAATAATGCATTAGTTGAAAATGCTATTGACTTTAAATCACTTGAACTTATTAACAACAACATTTTGATTCGATTTAGCGACTCAAAGTCTCAACTTTCTTCTAAAGCTTTGTTAAAAGATACTCTGAGCAGAAATTATGTCGTAGCTTTAAACTTAGCGCCATCAATACCCCAGTGGCTTTCAGGTCTTGGCGGTAAGGCTATGTCTCTAGGACTTGACCTTAGAGGAGGCGTTCACTTTTTGCTTGAAGTTGATATGGAGGCAGTTATTTCCACGTCTATTGATCACTACTACAATGAGCTAAGAACACTTCTTCGTAAGGATAAGTTGTATAAAAAAATTCGTAAAGAAGATAAT
>JAQWLF010000194.1:0-2463 GCA_029247465.1 Candidatus Thioglobus sp. | reverse complement strand
AGCTCTAATAATCCAAATCTTGATATCGTTCCAATTTGGACTCGAGCCCGATCATGAGAAGTTGCTTTTTCCATTAACTTTTCAATAGATGATCTATTTGTTTCTGATACCATATCGATAAAATCAATAACAACTAGTCCGCCAATATCTCTAAGTTGTAGTTGTAATGCAATTTCTTCAGCTGCTTCTAGGTTGGCTTTATATGCTGTATCTTCAATATTGGTGCCTTTGGTTGCTCTAGCAGAGTTGATGTCAATTGCAGTTAATGCTTCGGTAGTATCAAAGACAATAGTCGCTCCAGACTTTAAAGAAACCTCTCTATTAAAGACGCTTTTAACTTGAGATTCAACACTCATATGTGCAAACAGAGAGTGATCAGTAATATCAAAGTATTTGATCTTGTCTAGGTAGTGAGGCATGACGAAGTTAACAAAGTCCCTTGCTTTTTGGTAGGTTTCTAAGTCATCAATTATTACACTATCTGTATCTTCTCTCAGGTAGTCACGTAAAGCTCTTACAGTTATATCACTTTCTTGGTAAATTAATAAAGGCTCATCTTGTTTCTTGGTAGCTGTTTTAATAGATTTCCAGAGTTGTGTTAAATGATCTACTTCCCACTGCAATTCGGTAATTCCTCTACCAGCTCCTTCTGTGCGAATGATTAATCCAGAGTGTTTAGGAACGTCAAGTTTTGGTAATAGGTTTTTTAAGTCTTGTCGATCAGACGCATTGATTTGTCTTGATATTCCCGAGCTTTTGGGGTTGTTTGGTGTAAGGATCATGTAAGCACCAGCCAAATTGATATAGGTACTTAGAGCAGCACCCTTGTTGCCTCGTTGCTCTTTTTCAACTTGAATGATAATATCCTGCCCTTCTTTGAGGACATCGCTAATTGTTAGTTTTTCACCTTTAGGTTTAATACCATCTGAAAAGAAAGGAGAGACCTCCTTGAAAGGTAAAAAACCATGTTTGTCTTTGCCGTAATCAACAAAAGCTGCTTCCAAAGATTGTTCTACACGAGAAATCTTTGCTTTGTATATATTGCCCTTTGATTTTTTATTAAGGCTTGTCTCTATATTAAGATCAGTAAGCTTTTTGTCCCTGACAATTGCTACCCGAATTTCTTCTTTGTGGGTTGCGTTGATAAGAATGTGGTTCATTTTTAAGTCCTATAATATCTGGACTATTGAGTACGTACAAAGCCTCAATACTTGAGTATTGGATTGGAATAAAGGTTTGATTAATAAGATTCATCAATTGCTAAATAGGGTTTTGCATGTGGCATCAATTAGCCCATAAAAAAAATACGTTTGTTACAATATTTCTTTTTTTGTTTGAAATAATTGTAAAAAAATTCTTGTTGGTCGAAAAAAATGTTCGACAGATGAATTATACCATAAATAGGTCAATTTAACTTCTTTACTGATTCAAGGTTCTTCCGCCATCAACATTAATGATTTGACCAGTGATATAGTTAGCCATTGCTAAAAACAATACAGCATCTGCTATGTCTTTTGGAGAGCCTTGTCTTTTAAGGGCAATGTTTCCAAGCATAGAACTTTTCTCATCATCTGATAATTGAGCGTTCTCTTGTGGCCAAAGAATAGAGCCAGGTGAAACACCATTAACTCGAACTTTTGGAGCTAACTCTTTTGCAAGCGTTTGAGTAAGCATTTTAAGTCCAGCTTTTGAGATATTATAAATCGCATATTTTTTTAATGGTCGATCTGCGTGTATATCAATTATGTTTATTATTGAACCACTATTTTTTGCCAACTTGTTACTTAGTCCCTGAGACAAGAAAAAAGGCGCCCTAAGGTTAATATTTAATATATTATCCCAATCATCAATACTACTGCTTTCAACTGAATTTGGGTAAAAAACAGAAGCATTGTTAACCAATAAATCTAAAGAAGTTACTTCTTCACTAATTGAGTTTATGACCTCAATATTGCTTAGGTCACCTATAATAATTTGAGCTGAATTTTTCCTTAGAGAGTTAAGTTCATCACTAAGTATTTGAGCTTTAACTTGAGATTGATTGCAATGAATGATAACTTTGAAATTATTGCTGTGGAGTGTTTTGACTATTTCAGCGCCAATTCTTGCGGCACTACCAGTGATTAAAGCAGTTTTCATAATTATATTAATTGGTTAAATAAAGATCTAGTAAGTTAGTTTAGTTTTCCAATGAAAGAGTCGCACGGACAGTATAAAATATTTTTCCATATGAACCTAGAAAACATTATATCTAAATCTATTGAGAAAAATGAAAAGCCAATAGGCTTTGATGTATTTATGAATTTTGTCCTTTATCACTCAGAGTTTGGTTATTATCGGTCAAAAAATATCATATTAGGACACCAAGGGGACTTTATAACTGCCCCAGAAACTTCTGACTTATTTGGGTATTGTATAGCGAGGCAGTGTAAACAAGTCCTTAATGGTGGCGATATATTAGAA
>JAQWLF010000139.1:0-2844 GCA_029247465.1 Candidatus Thioglobus sp. | reverse complement strand
AGTTGTAATAATAAATAATAAAAAGCCATACATTGTAAGTAGGTGAGCTATTCTACGTTTTGTACTACAAAATTCAGAAGAAGTTAATACTTCATTAGTTGCTGTTTTAAAAGCAATCGAAACTTTTTCACTACCACTAACTTCATTAGTTGCGGATTTTTTGGCTTTTTGTGAATTCTGAAAAAAATACTTTGCACTTTTCTTATGAGCCATATCAAGGATTGTTCCTCCGGCTACAAATATAACCATTAAAATTACATAGGCTTGCATAGCAAATGGCGGTATTAAAGCTGAAAGCTCCGAAAATGGATTAATAGTAATCATGTTGTATTTTTCCTTTGTTTTAGTAGCATTATTTAATGGTTTTGTGTTATTAAATTCACTATATTTCCAAGCATAGAATTGTAGAATATAAGTGCCCTTGAGTTTTGATATTTATAGAACCAGAAAACTTATAACTAATGGGCCAGAATTTTAGATTAAAAATTGAAGTTAATTTTATATTCATAACGATTTACTTAGCCGAGTGTCCCTTGAGTTCAACTTTTACTTTCTCACTACCTTTAAGTCCAGAGTAATATTTACGAAGAATTTCTAAGACTTCAGGTCTAGAAAAGTTATCAGGTACATCCAAGTTTTCACTAAGGAGATGTCTTAATTTTGAGCCTGATAGTAATAATCTATCTTCGTGACTATGAGGGCAGGTTTTCATGCTGGACATTCCTGCGCATTTATTACACCAAAATGTCCAGTCAATCTTAAGTGGCTGAGTAACCAATCCATCATTAATTTCATCAAAAATATTGTGAGCATCAAAGGGTCCATAATAGTCTCCAACACCAGCATGATCTCGACCAACTATGAGATGTGAGCAACCATAGTTCTGTCTAAATAGTGCGTGAAGTAAAGCCTCTCTAGGTCCAGCATAGCGCATATCCAGTGGGTATCCAGATTGCAAAACTGTATTATCAACAAAATAATTTTCAATTAACGTAGAAATTGCTTCTGAGCGAACTTCAGCTGGAATATCTCCCGGTTTAAGTTCACCCAAGGTAGAGTGAATCATGACTCCATCACAAATTTCAATAGCAATTTTGGCTAAGTATTCATGAGAGCGATGCATAGGATTTCGTGTTTGGAATGCCGCAATAGAAGACCAGCCTTTATTATCAAAATAAGCGCGAGTTTCAGAAGGCGTCATGTAGAGATTGCCATATTGAGAAGGGAAACCACCATCAGAAAGAACTTTAATTGGTCCAGCAAGGTTATATTCCCCTTGAGACATAACCAAAACAACCCCAGGATGTTCCATATCGGTTGTTTTATAAACTGTGTTACATTCATGCTCTCTGTCTATTGTGTATTTTTCAGTAATCACCATTGTTGCAATAATCTCATTGGTTTTTTCATAAACTATTGCAACTTCTTGATCTTCCTTAATTGTTTTATCATTGGTTGAAAGTGTAATAGGGATTGGCCAAAATAAACCATTTTTCATGGTCATGTTGTCACAAACACTTTGCCAATCTGCTCTATTCATAAAGCCATCGAGAGGGGTGAAGCCACCAATTCCAAGCATAACTACATCGCCAAACTCTCTTGACGAGCACATTAATCTTGGCAATGACTCCGCTTTTTTAAGTTCTGATTTTCGCTCTGAGCCATGCAATGCAAGAGTCTTCAGTTTTTTGCTGCCGTGAGGAGGTACCAGATTAGACATAATTGAGTTAAGGAAAAAATTAAATTAGGCTTAGTTAGATTTTATAGATTTTTTTAACTCATATGTATGAGTTAGAATAATCATATTATAGAGCCAATTCTTTAAGTAATAATATCAATACTCGAAAAATAAGCACTTAAATTATTAAAAATAAGTATACATGAATTAATATATATGTTTTAATTTTTTACTCATGAATATAAGCATTCTAATTCAACATTTAAATATAGCTGAAGTTATAATTACGAAATGATTCGTACAGCATTTAACGTAACACTGCCAATCCTTTTTGGTTTCTTGCCATTGGGTATTGCATTTGGACTGTTGTTTCATGAGCTTGGCTATGCATGGTATTTTTCTACATTAATGGGCATTTTTGTTTATGCTGGGGCTGCACAATTTATGGCTATTGGTCTGATAGGAGCTGGTGTAGGCCTACTGGAGATTGCAATATCTACTTTTTTTCTCAACTCTAGGCATTTATTTTATGGCTTGGCATTTCTTAAGAGTTTTGGTCGATGGAATTTTAGAAAGTTTTATCTGATTTTTGGTTTAACCGATGAGACATATGCCTTAATGACAACTATTAAAGTTCCTGAGAATTTTAATAGGGAGAGGTACTATCTATTCATTACACTCTTTTCTCAAATTTATTGGGTGATAGGTTGTACTATTGGTGCCATAATTGGCGACGCTCTATCTTTCGATACTGAGGGTATGGAGTTTGCAGCTACTGCCTTGTTTGTAGTCTTGCTAATAGAGCAATGGATTAAAGTCAGAAAACCATTGCCATTTTTTATTGCCTTCTGTTCATCTTGTATAGCTCTTGTATTGTTTTTTCAACATATGCTTTTAGTAGCAATTATTTTATCTATTACTTCAATCCTGATTTTACGATTGATCAAGGCGGCATCAGATGGCTGATATTAATTACCTTCTATTAGTCATATTGATTATGACAGCAGCTACTTACACATCAAGACTTGCACCTTTTGTGTTTTTTGCTGGTCACAAAGAAACTCCAATACTAACTTTTATTGCAAAAAGTACACCTCCAATGGTGATGACAATACTTTTGATATATATGTTGCGAGGTGTTAACTATCTTTCATTTGAGGTTGTCT
>JAQWLF010000123.1:0-2252 GCA_029247465.1 Candidatus Thioglobus sp. | reverse complement strand
CGTGTTGCCTTAGGCGGTGCGCAGGAGATTTATAACGTTGTCCCTGATCTGACTGCTCTAGGTAAAGTGATCGGTGGAGGTCTACCAGTTGCAGCCTTTGGTGGTAGACGAGACATCATGAATCAGATAGCACCTCTTGGCCCAGTTTATCAAGCAGGTACTCTTTCTGGCAACCCACTTTCAATGGCTTCTGGTCTAGCTATGTTGAGTGCTTTGGAAGCTGATAAGTCATTTTATAAAAACCTAGGTAGGCGAGTAGAATATTTAGTTAAAGGTATTGTTTCTGCTGCTCATGCAAGTAATATAGCGATGACAAGTAATTGTATCGGCGGCATGTTTGGGTTATTTTTTAGTTCTGAAGAAAAGGTAACTAATTTTTCCCAAGCTTCTAGCTGCGATATTGAATTATTTAAGAAATTCTATAAAGCCATGATAAGTCATGGTGTATACCTTGCACCTTCAGCTTATGAGGCTGGATTTCTTTCTGCAGCTCATACCGATGATGACCTTGATAAAACTATCAGTGCTGCCTCGGCTGTGTTTTCGAAGCTATGAGTTTAGTTAGTGTAGGCGCAGAATTATTGGCTGCAAAGGAGCGTCTCGAGCCATTTAAAAACAATGTAACAGTTTTTGGTTCCGCAAGAATTCAGTCTTCAGATCCTTTGTATAAAGATGCCTATGAGTTAGGTAAGGCGCTATCAGATGCTGGATATAATGTTTTTACTGGAGGTGGTCCAGGAATTATGAGTGCTACTAATAAGGGGGCATATGAAGGAAAATCAAAAAGCGTAGGCCTTAATATTAAATTGCCACATGAGCAAAATAGCAACCCTTACTTAGATGAGAATATCACTTTTGGATACTTTTTCTCTCGTAAAGTCATGCTTGTTAAGTATGCTGGTGCTTGCATCTATTTTCCAGGAGGCTATGGAACTGCAGATGAATTGATGGAAGTCTTAACTCTAATGCAAACACACAAAATGAAACAGATCCCTATAATTTTGTATGGCTCAAGTTTTTGGAAGTCATTGTTACTGTGGATAGAGCAGTTAGTCGAAAAATCCTATGTCAGTAAAGAGCATTTTGAATTATTAACGGTGGTTGATTCAATTGATGAAATTGTAAATATTGTAGAGAGAGAAATATGTCTTTAGCGATTTTTGATTTGGATAACACATTGATTGGTGGAGATAGTGATTACTTGTGGGGTGAATTTTTATGCGATGAAGGCATAATTTCTGACCGTCAATCCTTTGAAAAAAAGAATGATTATTTTTATCAACAATACGAATTAGGATCATTGGATATATATGCCTGGGCAGAGTTTAGTTTTGAGATTCTCTCGCACTACTCTATTAATGAATTAGAAGCATTTCATGTTAAATTTATGGCTCAAAAAATTGAGCCTATTTTTTTAGAAAAGGCTCAAGATTGCATTAATAGCCACAAAAAAAATGGAGATACAGTGCTTGTTATTACGGCTTCAAATACTTTTGTTACAGCGCCTATTGTTAAAAGATATGGAATTAATCATTTGATTGCTACAGAGCCTGAGATTGTATCGGGCCGATACACTGGAAAGGTGTCAGGCATTCCTTGTTTTAAGTCAGGTAAGATAGAAAATTTAATGCCATGGTTGGAGCGAAATGGCGAATCGTTAAAGGATTCTACTTTTTATTCTGATTCCCATAATGATCTTCCACTTTTGGAGCTGGTCGATAATCCGGTGGCTGTTAATGCCGACAAAATATTAGCAAAAATTGCCCAAACAAATGGTTGGGATATTTTGAACTGGAGGTAGTTCATTTTGGGTAATCATAAATGATATAAATTCTATATACATATAAATATAAATACTAAGGATATATAGTCAACCTTTACTTATTCGACTAAGTCCAAAAATTAGTGCGATAAAAAAGAACAAAGGGGCGTTATGACTAGTGATGAATTGGAGAATTTTGACGGCGATTCATTGCTACATTCTTTGCTCTTAGTTTCAAAGCACTTTGGTATTAATACCAATGCCGAATCTCTGACTGCAAGCCTTCCGTTGGTAGATGATAAACTCACACCTGAGCTATTCGTAAGAGCCGCCCAAAGGGTAGGTCTTGTTGTCAAGCTGGTAAAGCGCAAGCTCGATAAAATCTCCCCACTAGTACTCCCTGTTGTTATTAATTTACAGAACAATCAATCTGCTGTGTTACTCTCTATTAAAGGAAAAAATGCAACGCTCTATTTACAAGAAGCCGAGG
>JAQWLF010000076.1:0-3491 GCA_029247465.1 Candidatus Thioglobus sp. | reverse complement strand
CCATTCCAAAGCGACATTTGGCTGATGTTCTTGAACAAATAAGTATCCTATCTAAGCAATATAAACTTCGTGTGGCTAATGTTTTGCATGCAGGTGATGGTAATCTCCATCCATTAATACTTTATGATGCTGGTCGACCTGGTGAGATAGAGAAGACGGAAGATTTTGGAATGGATATTTTGAAGCTTTGTATTGAAGTAGGTGGCTCAATCACCGGAGAACATGGGGTCGGTATAGAGAAACTAGATGCTATGTGTCATCAATATAATAGTGCTGAATTGGATGTTTTTCATCAAATTAAGGCTGCCTTTGATCCACACTCACTTCTTAATCCTGGAAAAGCGGTACCCACACTTCATCGCTGTGCTGAGATTGGAAGGATGCACGTTCATCATGGCAACCTCCCTCATCCTGAGCTGGAGCGATTCTAATGATGAGTTCTATCGCAGAATTACAAAGTCAAGTGAGAAATGGAAATCAGCTAAGGATAACCAATCATGAAAAAGATTCAGATGAAACATTTGTAAATATGTCTTTTTATTCAGGGATAGTCGAGTACTTTCCTGAAGAGTTAGTTGTAACACTAAAAGCCGGAACTACCATAAACGAGGTTAATCAGATTCTAGGTGAAAATAATCAAGCGCTTCCTTTTTATACGGATAACCCTGAAAAAACAATTGGCTCTTTATATGCAACTTCAGGGGCCGAATTTTCTGATAGCGTTCTTGGAGTTCAAATCATTAACGGCAAAGGTGAGTTACTCAATTTTGGAGGCCAAGTAATGAAGAATGTTGCTGGATATGATGTATCTAGGCTTCTGGTTGGTTCAATGGGTCGATTAGCCATAGTAACTCAAGTTAGTTTAAAAATCCTTCCTAAAAAAATTGCAGTTAAATTTCAAAATCAACCAACACTCAAAAATGCAAAGCCAACTTTAGGGCTTCATTTTGAAAAAAAATTAAAAAAAGTATTTGACCCTCATGGGGTTTTTCTCTAATGCATACCGAATTAAATCATCTATCAATTTCAGAGCTTGATAACGAAAAAGCAAGCCAAATTATTGAGTCATGTGTGCATTGTGGTTTTTGTTTAGCGACATGTCCGACCTATCAAATTATGGGTGACGAACTTGACTCACCTAGGGGGCGAATTTATCTAATAAAATCGGCACTTGAGAACAATCAATTCAGTTCTAAATCACTTAAACACTTGGATAGATGCCTTACCTGTAGGTCTTGTGAGACCACCTGTCCCTCGGGAGTTGAGTATGGACAGTTACTTGAGATTGGTCGCGATGTTATGGAAACTAAGCGGACTAAGTTTCAGTCGCTCTATCGATTCATCATTCGAAAGGTGCTTTTAACGCCTATATTGTTTAAACCAGTTGGCTATTTTTCTCGTCACTCGAAGGTTACTACAAAATCCCTCAAACCAAACAATGTTAGGTCAAAAGTTTTACTTCTTGGTGGTTGTGTTCAGCCTACGTTAGCGCCTAATATAAACCACAGCATAAAAAATATTTTAGCTAAGTTAGATGTTGAGGTAATCGATGGCCTTCAGAGTGATTGTTGCGGGGCACTCGATAAGCACTTGGCCGCCTCAAAGAGCGCAATGAAGCAAGTCAAACGCAACATTGATAAATGGAGCTTACAGTTAAACTCTGGTGTTGAGGTGATTATATCGAGTGCTAGTGGTTGTGGAGTCATGGTGAAGGACTACCCAAGCTTATTTAAAAAATCAGACCCTTACTATGAAAAGGCGATTATTATTTCTTCTAAAACCCAAGACATTTCGGAGTATCTTGCCAATAAAGACTTGTCAGGGTTTCGCTTATCAGAAACAAATATCTCTTATCATGAGCCGTGCACTTTGCAGCATGGCCAAAAGTTAAGTGGACTCGTTGAGTCAATCCTTTCACAATTTGGTTACATAAAAAAACCAATCAAAGATTCACATATCTGTTGCGGCTCTGCAGGGACATACTCTATCTTTGAATCTAAAATTTCGAATCAATTGTTGGCTGATAAGCTTGAAAATTTGAATGCCTCGAGTCCTGAAATGATTGTGACTAGCAATATAGGTTGCTTGATGCATCTACAGAAGGGCAGCTCAATACCTGTAAAGCATTGGGTTGAGCTCTTAGATGTCTAGAAGAAGAAAAGTAAAACCTAAAGTTTACGAGATCAGTATTGAGTCCTTATCTAATGAGGGTAGAGGGATTTCTCATTATGATGATAAGATTATTTTTACTCGTGGAGCATTGCCGGGTGAAAGAGTTATCGCATCTCGTTCACTATCTCGTGCCAAGTATGAGGAAGCAGATGTAGTTGATATCCTTGAATCATCACCCGATAGAATTGAACCAAAATGCGATGTGTATGGGATTTGTGGAGGATGCTCTTTTCAGCACTTATCTAGTAAGAATCAAATCAATGCAAAGCAGAGCTGGCTGAAAAGCGCTTTTATGGGGCAAGCTAAAATTGAGCCTAAAAAGTGGCTTCAACCTCTACAAGTTGAAAGCTGGGGATACCGCAGAAAGGCTCGATTAGGTGTTCGATATGTTGAAAAAAAAGAAAAAGTTCTCGTTGGGTTTCGTGAGAGAAAGTCTTCATTTATTACAGTAATGAGTCGTTGTGAAGTGTTACATCCTTCACTTGGTGATAATTTAGAATTACTTGGAGAGTGTATTGGTAAATTAAGTATCAAGAAGCATGTCCCTCAAATTGAAGTCGCAATTGCTGAGCTAGATACAATCTTAATTCTAAGACACCTTGAGCCAATGACAAAGGGAGATGAATCTATCCTTAAAGAGTATGGTGATAAATTAGGGATCACTTGGTACGCTCAGAGTGGCGGCTTAGAAACTATTAAGCCTTTGAATAAAGCTGTATCACTAACATACGTTCTCCCTGAGCATAGGATTGAAATGTCATTTTTACCTAATGACTTTACTCAAGTTAACTTTGCACTAAATCAAAAAATGATTAATTTAGCAATTGAGTTGTTGGATTTAAATTCTGAGGATGAAGTAATAGATCTTTTTTGTGGACTCGGTAACTTCACTCTTCCAATTTCTCGATATGTAAACAAAATTGTGGGAATAGAGGGTGATCGAGGATTGGTGGAGAGGGCTAAAGCAAATGCAGATGCTAATGAAATTACTAACGCCTCTTTTTATAAAGCCGATCTATTTGAAGATGTATCAGGCTTTGAATGGTTTAGAGGCCAGAAGTATAATAAAGCCTTAATAGACCCAGCAAGGACTGGGGCAATTGAAATTGTTGAGCTTCTTCCAAAATTAAGTATTGAGCGACTGGTTTATGTATCATGCAATCCTGCAACTCTAGCTAGAGATACTGCCCGATTAATTGAATTAGGATTTAGTTTAATGAGTGCAGGCGTAATGGATATGTTTCCTCAAACAGCACATGTAGAATCCATCACACTTTTTATTCGTAAAAAAAATGCTTAGAGTATCATTAATAGCTAAG
>JAQWLF010000062.1:0-2290 GCA_029247465.1 Candidatus Thioglobus sp. | reverse complement strand
TACTTAGCTTAAATTCTAAAACTATTGGCGCTGAACTTTTAGTACCATTCTTTAAAGATCTCGTTATTCCACTTAATGCATTTGGCTTTTTGATTGTTGGCTGGTTTGCAATTGTCGGGGGATCTAATTCTGTCAATCTTACTGATGGTCTTGATGGTTTAGCAATTATGCCTGTTATTATAATTAGTGCTGCACTCGCAGTCTTTGCCTATATTGGAGGCAATTACAATTTCTCCGCTTATCTCAACATGCCATTTATGCCTGGAACAGGTGAAATATTTGTTGTATGTGCAGCTCTTATAGGCTCTGGTTTTGGCTTCCTTTGGTTTAATACCTATCCAGCTGAAATATTTATGGGCGATACAGGATCACTATCACTTGGTGCTATCTTAGCTGTTATTGCAATTATCGTTCACCAGGAGATATTACTTATCCTAATGGGGGGTATATTTGTTGCTGAGGCATTATCAGTAATAATTCAAATAGGTTACTATAAGCAAACTCAAAAAAGATTTTTTAGAATGGCTCCAATTCATCATCACTTTGAAAAATTAGGGCTTAAAGAGCCAAAAATTATTGTCAGGTTCTGGATAGTTACATTGATTTTAGTTCTAATTAGTTTAGCCAGTATAAAGATTCGATAATGCTGAATGTTTCTGCACTGTAAAATACCAATTCATGAGTATTAAATCTGATAAATGGATTCGAAAAATGTCTCTTGAACAGGAGATGATTAATCCATTTGAGCCACATCAGCTTCGACACATTAATGATAAAAAAATTATCTCTTATGGCACCTCAAGCTATGGTTATGATGTCCGCTGCTCCACTGAATTCAAAATATTTACCAACATTAATCACAACATTGTTGATCCAAAAAGCTTTGATTCAAAAAGCTTTGTTGAACTAGATTCTGACGAATGCATCATCCCTCCTAATTCATTTGCCTTAGCAAGAACGGTTGAATATTTTAAAATTCCTCGCTCCACTCTTGTCATCTGTTTAGGTAAATCAACCTATGCTCGTTGCGGCATTATTGTTAATGTAACCCCATTAGAGCCAGAATGGGAAGGCCATGTAACACTAGAATTCTCCAATACAACTCCTTTGCCAGCAAAAATATATGCCAACGAAGGTGTCGCCCAAATGCTCTTTTTTGAATCTGATGAGATTTGTGAAACTTCCTACAAAGATAGGGGCGGTAAATATCAAGGACAGACTGGCGTTACACTGCCTAAGGCTTAACTATTATGTCTGAGATTTCTAAGCGTCGTACGTTTGCGATTATTTCACACCCCGATGCAGGTAAAACAACTGTCACTGAAAAACTTCTACTCTATGGTGGTGCAATTCAAACTGCTGGAAGTGTAAAGGCAAGAAAGGCTAATACTCATGCTACAAGTGATTGGATGGAAATGGAAAAAGAAAGAGGTATTTCTATAACCTCATCCGTAATGCAATTTCCATATGACAACCACGTCATTAACCTATTAGATACGCCAGGTCATGAGGACTTTTCAGAGGACACTTATCGAACGCTAACCGCTGTAGATTCTGCGCTTATGGTGATTGACGTTGCTAAAGGTGTCGAACAAAGAACAATTAAATTAATGGAGGTATGTAGACTTCGAGATACGCCTATTATTACCTTTATAAACAAGCTAGACCGTGAAGGAAGAGATCCAATCGATTTGTTAGATGAAGTTGAATCAGTACTGAATATTGAGTGCTCTCCGATTACATGGCCGATTGGCATGGGTAAGAACTTCAAGGGTGTTTTTCACTTGCTCGAAAATAGAGTTTATTTATTTGAAAGTGGGAAAAATGCAAAGATAGGTGAGAACACAATTATTGATGATATTGATAATCCTAAGCTTGATGAATTTTTGGGTGAAGACTTTGCCAAAGAAGTTCGTGAAGAAATCGAATTGATCTCTGGCACTACCAACCCTTTTGATTTAAATGATTTTCTTGAGGGTAAGCAGACGCCAGTTTTTTTTGGATCAGCTATTAATAATTTTGGAATTCAAAATTTACTTGATGGTTTTATTAAATACGCCCCAATCCCTCAGAGTCGAGAAAGTGATTCCAGAAATGTATCACCAGAAGAAAATAAACTTACTGGTTTTGTATTTAAAATTCAGGCAAATATGGATCCAAAGCATCACGACCGATTGGCCTTTATGCGAATCGTCAGTGGCGAATATCAAAAAGGCATGAAAGTCCTTCAAGTATCAACTGGCAAACAAATCAAAATTGCTAATGCTGTTACTTTTATGTCTCGAGAAAG
>JAQWLF010000056.1:0-1923 GCA_029247465.1 Candidatus Thioglobus sp. | reverse complement strand
GAAGGATGACCCCACTCTTCAGCTAACCAAGTGTCATTAAAATCTAACCAGCGCACTATTGCACCAATATCCCAAGCTGCCTTTACAGGATCAAGCTCAAAAGACCTGCCAAAAACTCTAGCACCGTTTTCTACCGTTGTTCCTGGCACTATTGGACCTAAATGTCTAGTGCAATTTGGATATTTTAAAGCCAACAGACCACAACCAATAGTATCCATTAAACAATATCTAGCTGTGTTTAGGGCTTCCTCAGACTCTACTTTATAATCAATCACGTAATCAGCGATATCTTGCAGAGCTTGATCTGCTGACATTCTATCTGCTTTCATTATTCTAACTCCTTGTATCTATGGGACTGACTTTTTTTGGACTTGGACCTATATAATCAGCATTGGGTCTAATTATTCGGTTATTCTGTCTCTGCTCAAAAATGTGAGCACACCATCCAGTCACTCTTGAAAGAACAAATATTGGGGTAAATAGTTTAGTTGGTATTTCCATAAATTCATAAGTAGAAGCGTGATAAAAATCAGCATTTGCGAATAGATTTTTCTCTCTTCTCATAACGGCTTCTACTCTTTCTGATACAGCATATAAATGTTTGTCGTTAACTTCTAAGGATAATTTTTTTGACCACTGTTTGATAACCTCATTGCGCGGGTCAGATTCAGTATAAACTGCATGTCCAAAGCCCATAACGAGTTGCTTTTTTGTAAGCATTTTAAGCAACTCTACCTCTGCAACATCAGCATCATTCCATTGAGAAAGCATAGCACTAGCAGCCTCATTAGCGCCTCCATGTAATGGACCACGCAAAGTCCCAATAGCACTTGTCACCGCGGAGTGAATATCTGAAAGTGTCGAAGCACAAACTCTTGCAGCAAACGTGGAGGCGTTGAATTCATGTTCAGCATACAAAATCAAAGAGATACTCATTACTTGATCGTGCAGTTGACTAGGTTTTTTGCCATGCAAAAGATGTAAAAAATGACCGCCAATAGTGTCATCATTTGTCTCTGTATTAATTCTTTTTCCATGGTGAGAAAACTGATACCAATAGCTAAGTATCGATGGAAATGCACTGAGCATGCGATCAGCATGGTCAGTTTGGTTTACAAAGTCTTCCTCTTTCTCTAAATTACCAAGAACTGAGCAGCCTGTTCTTAAAACATCCATTGGATGAGCGGTTTTAGGGATACCTTCCAAAGCACTTCGAAGTTCAGGTTGTAAACCCCTTAATGATTTGAGTTTTTCTATATAGTCTTTTAATTCCTGGGAGTTAGGAAGCTTCTCATGCAACAGAAGGTAAGCAACCTCTTCGAATGTTGTATTTTCTGCCAAATCTACTACATCATAACCACGATAAGTAAGACCAGAACCACTTACCCCAACTGTACATATTGAAGTCTCACCAGCACTCTGTCCTCTAAGACCAGCGCCACCCATTTTTTTTCCACTCACTATTTATTCTCCTTGTCAATTAACTCATCTAATTGCATCTCATATTGATGGCAGTTTAGAAAATCATACAACTCTTCCCTTGTTTGCATGCTTTCTAAAACATTTTTTTGATGACCATCGTCTAAGATGTGTTGATATACATTAAGAGCAGCGTTGCTCATCGCTCTAAATGCACTTAGCGGATAAAGAATCATATCTACACCAGCCTCAGAAAGTTCCTCTTTACTAAACAATGGTGTTTGACCAAATTCGGTTATATTTGCAAGAATAGGAACATTGATAGAATCAGAAAAATCTCTATATTGCTCAATAGTATTGAGGGCCTCAGGAAATATCATATCAGCGCCAGCTTCTGCAAAAGCCATCGCTTTATCTATAGCAGATTGCATACCTTCTACAGCTAATGCGTCAGTTCTAGCCATAATTACAAAGTTAGGATCCGTTTTAGCGTCAACTGCAGCT
>JAQWLF010000041.1:0-2340 GCA_029247465.1 Candidatus Thioglobus sp. | reverse complement strand
GCTAGAATCATGAATAAGATACCTCTTAAGTTTTCCATTTTTTCTAGCTCTACGAATTAAAGTTGAATTTTAACTGGAGCCATGGCTTCTAGAGTACTTATTTAATGATGGCGAAACCCAGTGCTTTAAAGTACCAATCCTTGGTTGATAGATTTCAACTTGTAGAGGGTAGCATTTTGCAGAGTCACTTGAATGACTTGAGCTGCAATCACCTCCAGGGCAAGCAGATAAAGCACCTAGTAGGTCTATTTCTGCAAAAAATTCAATAAAGTCATTCGGTCTTACTGGGCTTGCCTTCATGAAGTACTGGTGCGTTTTTTTAGTAAAGCCTGTACACATAAAAACATTCAGTACGTCATGAATCTTTGTTTCAATTTCAGGAATTGATTTTTTTTGTTGTCTTGAGAGAGCTCTGCATAAATTTGAGTGGCAGCAGTAATGATATTCCTCATCATTCAATGACATATGTGTGTAAGGATCACAACGTGTACCTATAACGTCATGAACGCTACCACCATCTTCATCCCACCCGTACCAGTCAAGTGTGTCATGAGTAATTGTAGCGATAGGTCTAAGAAAAGGAAAGTTTGAGTAAAGTCTATCACCAGTACTTACATGAGTGCCATAGAGTGCCCTAGTTTTGCCACTATAAAAATGCTCATTAATATTATTTTTATTCCACAAGTTTAAATCACCAACTTGAGGCCCCTCAATACTTACAATTCGAAAAAAATGACCAGCAGGTACAACAAAAGTTTTTGCCTCTCTTGGAGGAATGATAACTGAGTCAACAAGTTTCATTTTATCTCTGGCATCTCTATAAAGAGTTGAATCATATGTAGGTAAATTATCAATAGGGTAAGAAACCACAGGCTTAATAGTACGACGCTCTTTGGCATCGAAAGGTTCAGGATTTTGACAAATTGTTTTCATAATTTTCTCTAAATCAAATAATATTAGTGTTAATAGTTTTTTAAGCTAATTGTATTGTCCATAACCACCTCCACCAGGTGTTTTCAGGACAAAAACATCATCTTTTACAACTTCAATCTGCCCTTTAGTCCCTAATTCAGTGATTCGTGCATCTCTATGAATGACATAATTTTTCCCTACTGCGCCTGGCTTTCCCCCTTTAATACCATAAGGAGGCACTACTCTGTGGCCAGCAATCATATTTACTGTCATTGATTCTAGAAAACGTATTCTTCGATCAACACCATCGCCTCCTTTATGAATACCATCACCTCCAGAGTTATTTCTAATACTGAATGATTCAAGTCTAACAGGAAAGCGCCATTCTAATACCTCAGGGTCGGTTAATCTAGAATTGGTCATGTGGGTATGAACTGCGCTGCAGCCATTTTGTTCTGCGCTAGCACCAGAACCTCCACAGATGGTTTCATAATTCTGTATTCTGTCATTACCCCATGTGAAGTTATTCATTGTTCCTTGTGAGGCAGCGACTACACCTAAAGCTCCAAAAAGGGTATCTACAATATATTGAGAAGTTTCAACATTTCCAGCAATAACAGCCGCAGGGTATTCAGGGTTAATCATTGAGTGTTCTGGAATAATTAACTTTAAGGGCTTCAGACAGCCAGCATTAAGTGGAATATTGTCATCAACTAAACAACGAAAAACATAAAGAACTGCAGCATGACAAATTGCACTTGGTGCATTAAAATTACTTGGGTGTTGATCACTAGTGCCAGTAAAGTCAATAGTTGCGCTGCGCTTTTTTTTATCAACACTAATAGTAACACTTACTTGGTAACCATCATCCATTTTATAGGTAAAGCTAGAATCACTAATAACATCTAATATTCTTCGAACAGACTCCTCAGCGTTATCTTGAACATGCTGCATATATGCATGAACTACTTTAAGGCCATAATTTTGAATAACTCCAAGTAATTCTTGAGCACCTTTTTCTGCTGATGCAACTTGAGCTTTTAAATCAGCTATATTTTGCTTAATATTGCGTGCAGGAAAATCACCAGAGTTTAGTAAATTGTATATTTCTTCTTCAAGAAAAACTCCTTTTGATACTAGAGTGAAATTATCAATTAAGATGCCTTCTTCTTTAATATGTTTGGAATATGCGGGAGTAGATCCTGGGACTGTTCCACCAATATCTGCATGATGACCACGAGTTGCTACATAAAAAATTACCTCTTCTTCTTGTTCATCATAAACGGGTTTGATAAGAGTAATATCAGGCAAATGTGTTCCGCCATTATAAGGAGCATTAATAAGAAAAGCGTCACCAGGCATCATTGTTTTATTATTTTCACGAATAATTGTTTTAATTGATTCACTCATTGAACCAAGATGAACAGG
>JAQWLF010000024.1:0-7220 GCA_029247465.1 Candidatus Thioglobus sp. | reverse complement strand
CAATACATGGGTCCGAATATGGGTGACAACGCGTCAGGTGTATTCTGGGGAGCTTTTGCATTGTTTGCTGCGACTACCGCTTCTATCGCTTCTGGTGCTTTAATCGAGAGAATACAAACCGTAGGTTTTGTAATCTGTGCGGTTGTGCTAGGTACTGCTGCTTGGGGTATTGCTGCGGCATGGGGATGGCACGCAGACGGATGGTTAGTAACTAAGTTTGGTTATCACGACTTTGGTGCTGCTGGTCTTGTACACGCTGTCGCTGGATTCTTTGCACTCGGTGTCCTAATGAATTTAGGACCACGTGTTGGGAAGTTCAATGCTGATGGTTCGGCGAATCATATCGCTGGTCACAATATGCCACTTACAGTAACCGGCTTAATGCTGATTATTGTTGGATTCTTCGGATTCCTAATGGCTTGTATCATTCTGCCTGGTGAAGGTTGGAGCTGGTACGCTGACAAAGCAACGACCATTTACGGTACTCCAATGACGCTTTCAGCGCTAGCATTTAATGTTCCTCTGGCTGCTGCAGGCGGAATTATCGGTGCTTGGGTTGTTACTAGAGATCCGTTCTGGATGATGTCTGGCTGTCTAGCAGGTATTATTTCAGTAGCTGCAGGATTAGACCTTTACTTTGGTTCTACTGTCCTCGCTGTTGCTATGGTTGCAGGTATGATTATAAAACCATGTGCAGACTGGCTTGAAGGTTTAGGTATCGATGATGCTGTTGGCGCGGTTACGATTCACGGAACGATTGGTCTATTCGGTCTAGTTGTTCTTGGTATCTTAGGTTCTGGTGCTCCAGGGCTTGGTGCTTTTGCACCAGAAGATACAGTGGCAATTAGCCTGTGGGGCCAAGTCGTTGGTGCGGTAGTAATGTTCTTGCTTGGTTTTGTTCCAGGATATGTTGTATCTTGGATAGTTGACAAGGCTGGAATGTTGCGTATCCCAGATGCAGTTCAAGAAAGAGGACTTGATGCAGTGAAAGTACCTGCACAAGCTTACCCTGAGGGTATGACAAGTCCTGAATCTGAATCTTAATTATAAAGGAGAATTAATATGGGATATTTTGCTGAATCTTTTGCAGAACTTTATAATGCCGATGGTTGGATTGACATGGGTATGTATATCGGTGCTGGCTCATCAGCCGCTGGCTGGTGGACAGTGATTGCTACGGTTATGTTGCTAGCAGTGTTAGCTAAAGGCAACTCTGACGAGCAAGATCACTATAAGTAACCAACTGTAAAAGTAATAAAACGAAAAGGGCGGTATGAAAATACCGCCCTTTTTTTTATGAATGACATTAAATTATTATTTTTTCATTTTGTTGTAGGTTTGATGAATCAGCGCCTCTTTTCGTTGTAACTTGATCCAGCCCGCCTCATCAAACTCCTGAGTTGGAGGCTCGTCCATTACAAAATGCTGATAGTCATCAACACCTCTAACTAGCATGGCTGAGTCATTGTCTGTTTGAGTTTGGTACATGTCCGTGGAAATGTAGTTAATGGTTAGTCCAATTCTTCGATTACTGCTTTCATTCGGGTAAGAGGTGTGCATTGTCCAGCCGTGGTGAAGAGAAGCCTCTCCTGCCTTTAATGGGACGCTCACCGAATCACTTTCAGAGACATTTTCAATCGTTTGACCGTGATGAAGAAGGTTATGTTTGTCAACTGTAGTTCTGTGAGGAATTTTTCCGTTTTTGTGACTTCCAGGAATCATGTGCATGCACCCATTCTCCTCAGTTGCATCAGACAGGGCAACCCAAGCAGCTACCTGTTTATCGTCATTAAAACCCCAGTAGCTCAGATCTTGATGCCAACTGATGTGTGTTTTAGAGTGCGGCTCCTTGATTACAAACGAAGTGTTATAAAGCAGTATGTTGGGTCCTATGAGAGACTCAATCTTATCTAAGAGCTTTTCATTGATTGCTAGTTGGTAAGCAAAATCAAGCGCAGTATGAATCTTGTAGCGATAGTTCAGTAACTCAACCTTTGATTCAGTTTTCTCAAGGATGTTACGATAGTCTAGTGCAAGAGATGTATCGATGACAGAGACCGGTGAATAAAAACCATCCTTTTCATACTCTTCTTTTAAACTGCACATTAAATACTCCCTCAATAATTAATATTGAGCGAATTATATTGCGAGATTAAACTTTTAGCAATAGTCTAGCGGGATCCTCTAGAGCTTCTTTGATTGAAATTAGAAACTGAACTGCCTCCTTTCCATCAATAATTTGATGGTCATAAGATAGAGCCAAATACATCATTGGTCGAATCACAATTTCACCATCGACTACAACTGGACGATCTTCGGTTTTATGCATTCCTAAAATAGCGCTTTGAGGAGAGTTTAGAATTGGTGTAGAGAGGAGGGATCCAAAAACACCACCGTTAGATATAGTAAAGGTACCACCACTCATTTCATCAACACCAAGAGAGCCTTCTTGAGCCCTATAAGCAAAGTCAGTTATACGTTTTTCTATTTCATGCATTTCCATTTTGTGGGCATCACGAAGAACGGGGACAACAAGTCCACGCTCTGAAGATACAGCCACTGAGACGTCGCAATATGCATGGTAAATAATGTCATTACCATCAATATAGGCGTTGACTGTAGGGAATTTTTTAAGTGATTCGACAGCAGCCTTAACGAAGAAAGACATGAAGCCTAATTTAATTGAATATTTTTTTTCGAATGCCTCTTTGTAGCTAGATCTCATAGTCAATATTTCGCTCATATCAACTTCATTGAATGTTGTGAGCATAGCCGTGTTTTGAGTAGCAGAGTGGAGCCTAGTTGCAATAGTTTTACGAATTCGGCTCATTGGGACTCTTTCTTCCATTCGATTACTCATTACAGGAGCCTCGTTTAGATTTGAACTATCATCGCTAGCTATATTTTGAGCTTCCTCTACTTCAACTTCTTCAACAACTTCTTCAGCTGGAGCTTCTTGTATTGGAACTTCTTCAACAACCTCTTCAGCTGGAGTTTCTTGTGTTGGAATTTCAGCAACAATTTCCTCAGCTGGAGCTTCTACTTCAACTTCCTTAGCTTTATCATCCAAAAGACCAAGAACTTGATTCTCGCTAACAGTTTCACCTTCCTTTTCTAGGATTTCACTTAAAACGCCAGACTCTTCTGCAGGAACCTCAAGTACAACTTTGTCAGTCTCAATTTCAACAATAACATCGTCGATTTCAACATAATCACCAGGCTTCTTGTGCCATGCAGCAACAGTCGCCTCACTTATTGATTCTGGCAATATAGGTACTTTTACTTCTTTCACTTCTTAATACTCCTAGAGTTATTTATAGGCTGAATGCCTAGCGCTTGCTCAATTACGTAGCTTTGGTTAATGTTGTGCTGTCTTATACTTCCTTCAGCTGGCGCTGCATATAGATCTCGTGCAACAGCATGGAGAGTTTGATTTTTAATTATACATTCCATAAAATTATGTCTAGAAGTGTACCATGCGCCTTGGTTAATTGGTTCTTCTTGGCACCAAACTACATCCTTAGCTTTTGGAAATTTTGCGAGCTCTGTCATAAGTTTCTCCGCTGGAAATGGGTAGAGCTGCTCGAGCCTAAGGATTGCTACATTATTAATCTGATCATCTTGGCGACGAGTTAATAATTCATAAAATATCTTGCCACTACACATAATGACGCGGTCAACTTTTTTAGGTTTAATGTTGTCATACTGCTCTTCATATACATCCCTAAACTTTCCCTCAGTGAACTTAAATAAAGGTGAGGAGGCTAAAGGATTTCTTAACAAGCTTTTTGGAGACATAATGATTAGAGGCGCACGAAATTTTCTATTAACTTGTCGTCTCATTAAATGAAATATTTGAGAGGCCGTTGTGGGAACGCAGACCTGCATATTGTGACTAGCACATAACTGAAGAAAACGCTCAAGCCTCCCAGATGAGTGTTCAGGTCCTTGACCCTCAAGGCCATGTGGAAGAAGCATAACTAAGTTAGAAAGACGCCCCCATTTAGCCTCTGCTGAGGCAATAAATTGATCAATAATTGCTTGTGCACCGTTTGCAAAATCGCCGAACTGAGCTTCCCAGATGACTAGAGATTCTGGGTTTGCTGTAGCGTAACCATACTCAAAGCCAAGTGCCGCCTCCTCCGAAAGAATTGAATCAATAATCTGAACTTTTCCTTGATTTTTGCTAATATGTTTAAGAGGAATGTAGTCTTCATTTACTAACTGATTGTGGAGTACTGCATTGCGGTGAAAAAATGTTCCTCTTCCGCTATCTTGTCCTGAAAGTCGAATAGATGTTCCTTGCTCTGTGAGACTTGCATAAGCTAATGTTTCCGCAAAACCCCAGTCAGCATTAATTTTATCATTGGCCATTTTCTGCCTATCAGACAGCATCTTTTTAACTCGCGGGTGAACCTCAAAGCCAGTAGGTATTTTTTGAAGTTTTTTGTTAAGTTTCTTTATGTGTTTATGAGTAATGGAAGATTCATAAGGTGCCTCCCATGAAGAATCAAAATAATCTTCCCAGAGCATTTCCCAGGCCCTCTTGTTTTTTGGCTTAATGATATTGTATGCAACGTTCTGGCCATCTTTTAGCTTTTGTCGGTAGTCACTCATCATTGAGTCAACTTCTGCCTGATTAATTACACCTTCCCTCATAAGAGAGTTTGCGTAGTTTGATCTGGTTGTTGGCATTTTACGTATGGCTTCATACATCAATGGCTGAGTAACGGCGGGTTCATCTGCTTCATTGTGGCCATGACGCCTGTAGCACATCAAATCTATTACCACATCTTTTTTATATCTCATACGGTAATCAAGCGCTAAGCGAGTTATAAAACTAACCATTTCAGGGTCTTCAGCGTTGACATGAAAGACAGGTGCATTAATCATTTTTACAACATCAGTGCAATAGTCAGTCGATCTAGCGTCATCTTGTTTACTAGTGGTGAAGCCGATCTGATTATTAATAATAATGTGAATAGTTCCTTGGGTTCTGTATCCTCCAGACTGAGACATGTTTAATGTTTCCATAACAACGCCTTGACCTGAAAAGGCGGCATCACCATGAATAAGAACAGGCAAAACCTTTTGACGATCTGAATTACCGATAATATCTTGATGGTATCGAGCGTAACCTTCAATAACTGGATTAACTAACTCCAAGTGAGAGGGGTTAAACATCAAAGCGAGGTGGACATTGTTTTTTTCTGTTTTAATATCTGAAGAAAAGCCTTGGTGATATTTCACATCACCCGTTTGATTCTTAGTCAATCCTAAATCGCCATCAAACTCTTTGAATAAGCTTTCAGCGCGCTTACCCATGATATTTATCAATACGTTTAAGCGCCCTCTATGTGCCATCCCTAGACAGATCCTCTTCATTAAGTGATTACCTGAGTGCTCAATAAGGACATTCAGTAGTGGTATGAGAGTGTCACTCCCTTCTAAGGAAAAACGTTTTTGACCGACGTATTGATTATGAAGAAATTTTTCAAAAACTTCGGCTGCAGTTATTCGTTGAAGTAGCCATTTTTTGTATTCTGAATCATTTTGAAGATTTACAGACATGGTCTCAATTTTTGTTTGAATCCATTTCCTTTCTTCAATATTAGGGATATGCATATACTCAGTACCAAGGCTGTCACAATATGTTTTTTCTAGAGAGGCTACAAGTTCTCGTAAAGTATTACAGTTTGGCCCTTGATAGGATCCCATTTGAAAGGTCTTATCTAGGTCTTCAGTAGTTAAACCAAATTCTTCAATTGTAAATGGTGGTGTTGAGTGATGTCTTGGTCTCTTTAAAGGGTCAAGTTTAGCTCTCAAGTGTCCCGAGAATCGATAGGCATAAATTAAACGAAGAACACCGAGTTGTGCGGCACTTTTGCTTGCTGGAGTCTGGAAAGATGTTGATTCAAAATTAGTTTCACCGAAACTAATAAAACGATTAATCACATCTTCATGTGAGTTTGAGTTGTTATTCATTGTTCCAAGAATTTATAGCAAGAAAACAAATTGTTTTTTGGATTGTATGAGAGTGACCAAGACTATACTTATTGCTAAAAAATAGCATGCAATTTTGCACTTGCTTTGTCATCAAAATATTCACAATTTGTGAGTTAGATTTTAACTTGAAATTATATAGGGATTGGTATCTTCTAATTGATAATTATTAAAATTATTCATAATATAAATCTGTCAACTTTTTTATTGATAATTAATGTTTCTAAGACTGTATGATATTCACTACAAATCTTATTGTATTTATTAGTGAGTTTTACTACATCTCTTATTTGAATTATTTACAATCAAATGAATAATTTTCTACAAATTCTTAAAGAAAAAAACCATATATTAGCTGACGGCGCTACTGGTACTAATTTGTTTGCTATGGGGCTTGAAACTGGCGACCCTCCTGAGCCTTGGAATGTTAATCATAGAGATCGAATTCGTGCCCTTCATCAAGGCTTTGTTGATGCAGGATCTGACCTGTTTCTTACTAATTCTTTTGGGGGTACTTCTTATAGACTTCAATTACACAAATTTGAGAGCAGAGTTTTTGAGCTAAACAAGGCTTCTGGAATTATTGCCAGAGAGGTAGCTGATAATTCTGATCGCCTGGTAATAGTTGCTGGTGCAATGGGTCCAACTGGAGAGATGATTGAGCCACACGGTCTGATGACTCCAGGGGAGGCGACTAATGCCTTTAAGGCACAAGCAGAGGGTTTAGTTGAAGGGGGTGTCGATGTTTTATGGCTTGAGACAATGTACTCAATGGAGGAGCTAGAGGCAGCACTAGATGCGGTTAAAGATTTTGGATTACCTGTCTGTGCAACCATGAGTTTTGATACAGCTGGTAAAACGATGATGGGGGTTACACCGTCAAACCTTGCTTTGAGAGCTAAAGATCTTAATTTGTCAGGGTTTGGTGCAAACTGCGGTATAGGTGCTTCTGACCTATTGGCAACAATCAATGACATTAATCGAAACGTTGGTCCAGATACAGTAGTTATTTCAAAGGCAAATTGCGGTATCCCAGAATTTCGTGATGGCAGTATTGTCTATTCTGGAACCGAAGAGTTAATGGCTGACTACGTTCAAATTGCTATGAACTCGGGGGCAAAAATTATTGGTGGTTGCTGTGGAACGACCTTTGATCATGTAAGAGCAATGCGAAAGGCTATGGATGAGCACCAGATAAGTTCACCTCCAACTCTAGA
>JAQWLF010000015.1:0-8864 GCA_029247465.1 Candidatus Thioglobus sp. | reverse complement strand
TTCTATGATCCTGAAGGAGGGCGTTTACGTGTCTGATTACGAATTATTAGCAGAGTCACCACTGGGTGGTGTGGAAATTGAGCTGGATGGTTTTAATATAACTGAGGTGACTGATAAGTCTTTAGTGATGGTTGCTCTTCCTAGAGAACAGTTCAAAGATATTGAATCTTCAATCGATAACTCTTGCGGCTTGAAGCTTCCAGAAATGGAGAACTCAACAAAATCATCTGATTCATCAATAACGCTCTGGCGTTTACAAAAAAACCAGGTTTTGGCGTACTTTACTTATGAAGGTAGTGATGCAGAGTCTCACCTTTCGAGTCGTTTATCTGCCCCTGCATACTATACAGATCAGTCAGATACTTGGGCAATGATCAGAGTGAGCGGCGAGAGAAGTAGGGATGTTCTTGAGCGAATTTGTCCAATTGATCTAAGTCCCGAGGTATTTTCTGTAGGAAATGTATCTAGGACAATTATGGAGCATATAGGAACGATAATCTTTAGAGATGGAGATGATTCTTATGTTCTTTTAACAATGCGCTCTTTTGGTCGTTCTATGCTTCATGCTATTGAAGTTTCAGCAGAGAATGTTTTGTAATTAAAAAAAACTTCCGATTTATAAGAGGGGAGGGTTCATTCTTTCACTAGCAGCATGTAAACCCTAAAGAAGTCGTCTCTAGGATTATCACCCCATATCTTTTTGTCTATTTGTCCACTTAAAGTAAAAACATCAGAGTGATCTTTTCCAAATAAATAAGCGAGTTCAACTGAGCCAGAAACATTTCCTTTTTCATCAATTTGACCGCTAAAAGTGTCATACAAGTCTGTTGAAGCTGTTTTTAAGTCACTATTGTCTTTGTCTATAGTTACTTCACCATTCCTAATCTCAATAAAACCATTGCCAAGTTCTTGCCAATCCTCATCATCATGATAGCGAAATAAGTCAAAACTATATCGTCCATCAAATAGTGGACTACTTACTACAGTTTCAACAGCTTCCAAAAGCATGTAAACCCTAAAGAAGTCTTCTCTAGGAGAATCACCCCATATCTTTTCATCTACTTGGCCATTAAAAGTAAAAACTTCAGTGTGATCTATTCCAACTAAGTAAGCGAGTTCAACTGAGCCAGAAACTTTTCCTTTCTTATTAATTTGACCACTAAAAGTGTCATACAAGTCTTTTGAACCTGTTTTTAGTTCACTATTGTCTTTGTCTATAATTACTTCACCATTGATAATCTCAACAAAACCATTGCCAAGTTCTTGCCAATCCTCATCATCATGATAGCGAAATAAATTAAAACTATATCGTCCATCAAATAGTGGACTGCTTTTGTTTTCTTCAGCTAGTTCTGCTTCTAATTCCGCTTCTAATTCCGCAATCTCGTCTAATACCTTTTGCTCCTCTTCCGCGATTCTCTTTTCTTCAGCGATACGTTTGGCTTTTGCTGCTGCAACTTTTGCTGCGAGTTTTGCTTTTCTTTTAGCTTTAGCATCTGCGGCTTCGGCGGCAAGTTTCTCCATATCAATTGGCTTATCTCTTCCAAGCACAGTATAGCCATATACTGAGGATGATACAGGCCAGGATGACGATCGTATAAACGTCACATAATCAAGCCTTCCAGTACCGTCAATATCAACCGGATAAGCTCCACTTATGCCTGCTACAAAACCTTCAAACATTTTTTCTCTAAGGATTACAAACTCACTTTCTGGAATTTCAGTAAAGTGGCCAGAGCCATCATTTTCAAAAATTGCATAACCAAAACGGCCATTTGCTTCGAAAGATCCGCCTGTAGAATCAATAATATCCAAATCACCATCCCTATCATGATCTATTAATTGAATGGATCCCTCACCATGATTTTGAGGCCTTCCATTAACTTCTTGATCTCTAACATCCTGAATAAGCGATCTCGTTTTCTCTATAAGTTCACCACCTTCATTAATAAATATTAGTAACTTGCGTCCTAAATAATATGGATTTGCCCTAGTAATTGCCGCCACAAGATCAGGATCTCCATCACCATCCAAATCTCCAGAAGACATATAGTTTACTTTCATATTGCCTTTGCCATAGTAGTCTTCCATACTTAGTTCTTTGAAGGTTCTTGGTAAATGCTTTCCATTATGAGACATCCAAATACTTATTGTTTTTCCCTGAAGGTGCATAACAATATCTCCACAACCATCTCCATTAAAGTCTGCTATAGAAGAAGCAAAAGCGTTTGCTTTTTGATGGCTATGATTGCCTGATGGTAAATCTCTAGATTTATTAAGGAATCTACCTGTACCATCTCCAACTAACAAAATATTTCCAGTGTAAATATCAGAAAAACCATCACAATTTACATCCCCACTGGAAGTTGCATGTGAAAACCCGTAGTCCTTGATCATGCCTCCATTTTCTTGCCCTTCAATAAGGTGACTTGAGTCCTTCATCTTTCCATCTTTTGTACTCAATAGCAATAAATTAGGTTCAGTATCAACCAGACTTCGTTTTTGACCCTTAACCCGCTTAATAACCCCCATAGAGCCTACAAATAAATCATCTCTTCCATCATTATTAAAGTCATCAACAATTGTTCGGTAAAGCATGTGTCTCATGGGTAGCTCTCCTAACGCATATATTTCAGGCGAAGAAATTAAGTTATTGTTGCCATCATTTATATAGAATCTAACGTGTGATGGAGTAGTGTTTCGCTCGGTAGTGTGGATAAAGTATACCCACGTAATTGCTAGATCCTGCAAACCATCGCCATTAAAGTCTCCAACTGCAGCATTGTGAGCATCTGGCGAGTATACGCCTCCACCATCATTACAATCCTCGGGGGTTGGGTAGCAAAATGGTGGTGCCACTTCCTCTGAAGTTACAATATCAAATTTTGGTTGGTGTAGTTTGTACCAGGTTTTTTCTACCTCGGTAACCTCAAACCAAGCATAATTGAGTTCAATTTCATCAAGAATTTCGCTCTTTTCTGCAAATGATAAAGGACCAGATGGAGGCATAGTAATTAATCTTCTATCCTTTAAATCAGATAATATTTGCGAACTCCATTGACCATCAAAACTCTTGCCAAGCGCTTGATAAAACTTCTGCACAGCAGATTGCGTTTCCCATGTCCATTGACCATTAGGTGAAAGAAAAGGTGAGTAGTTCCTAAACCTATTCAGCAATAATTGAACCTCGTATATTTCGGCATCACCCTGTGTTATTGTTTTATATATTGATTGTCCTATTGTCGAACTCTCTGAATTACTAGTAACTTCATTATTTGTATTATTACCGCAGTTGTATACAAAATAAGTACCATCAGCAGAAACTCTCTTAACTGGTTCACTGCCATCAGGACATGATCCAGCGAAACTTTGGGCTGAGAAAAAGGATAGTATTAAAAGTAGGAATATTTTCTTCATATTAGGATTATAAGTCAACTTGAACTAAATTCCAAATTTCGTTTTATACTAAATACCACTCAACACTAAGTGCTTATAGTACAATTAAAATTATTATTTATAACTAATAATTTAGATGTAAACGTCATCTAAACAGTCAGAGGTGTAAAAATGCTTAAAACTTTATTTAATCAAGACTATTCTAAAAAATTTATGGATAGAATAGAATTTAGAAGAAAAGAATATTATGAGAAACGTAGGATTCAAACTATACGTGAAAATGCTATGAAGATGGCTCATAATTGGAGTCATGAATATCCTACTGGTACTCCATTAGAATATATCAGAGATGATATTATTGAGTGTTGGGAAAGAAGCTCTAAGGTTGGTATTTATACGAATATCGATAAGAAAGATAAATAGACAAAAGTCAAAATTTCGTTTAATGTGTGAGGGAGGTTATAGAAACGATATCTAGGAATTATTGGAGTTAAATTCCAGATTTCTTTTTATAGTGAATAATATAATTCACACTGACATCGTCATCCAACTTATATTTCTTCGTTAGTGGGTTGTAAGTCATTCCAATCATCGAACTAATTGATAAATCATATAATCTTGCCCACCCATCTATTTCGCTAGGGCGAATAAATTTTTCATAGTTGTGGGTGCCTTTTGGAAGAAGATTCAAGACATATTCTGCGCCAACAATTGCAAAGAAATATGACTTTGGATTTCTATTAATTGTTGAGAAGAAAACTCTTCCATTGGGCTTAACCAGTTTAGAGCAAGCTTCAATAATTAGTGACGGGTCTGGAACATGCTCTAACATTTCAAGACAGGTGATGACATCAAATGATTCAATTTCAGACTGAGCAAGCTCTTCAGCGGATATAAATTGATAGTCAATATCAAGACCAGACTCTAAAAGATGCAGTTTGGCAACTTCTAGTCCAGCCTCTGCAAGATCAATGCCTACGACAGTTGCGCCTTCCAGGGCTAAGGACTCGCTGAGAATTCCTCCGCCACATCCTATATCAAGAATGCGTTTACCCTCTAAAGTACCGCCACACTGTTCTTTAATGTAGTTTAGGCGAAGCGGATTAATATCATGTAGGGGTTTAAACTCAGAGTCTTTATCCCACCAGCGCGCTGCTAGTGCTGCAAATTTATTAACTTCTTCGTGGTCAACGTTTGAATTCATAGCCCTTTTATAAAGTCGAGAACTTCCTCTGCATGACCATCTACCTTGACTTTGTCCCACTGCTTGAGAATGTCTCCATTTGGACTAATCACAAAAGTAGATCTAACAATTCCTATATGCTCTTTACCGTACATTTTTTTCAGCTTTAAAACATCAAACTGCTTACATAAAGACTTATCCTCATCTGAGATTAAGTCAATCGAGTAATTAAACTTGTTGATGAATTTTTCATGGGAGGCAATACTGTCTCTAGAAACGCCATAAATGACTGAATTATTCTCAGCAAACGAATCATTGAGTCGTGTAAAGTCATGACCCTCAATAGTGCATCCAGGGGTGTCATCCTTTGGATAAAAATAGAGAACAATATTTCTTCCTTGGTCATCAGGAATGTTAATATTTTGATTACTTGTTGCGACACATGTAGTAGGGTTTACTTTATTCATATACGATATAATCTCATGGTTTAAATTTAAAGGCATTCATTTTATCATTGATATGCAAAACATCCGGAATTTTTCTATCATTGCTCATATAGATCACGGCAAATCAACTATTGCTGATCGTTTTATTCAGTATTGCGGTGGACTGAGTGATCGTGAGATGTCTTCTCAAGTTCTTGATTCAATGGATATTGAGAAAGAAAGAGGAATTACGATTAAGTCGCAAAGCGTCTCTCTTAACTACGAGGCAAAAGATGGAGAAACTTACCAACTCAACTTTATTGATACCCCAGGACATGTGGATTTTTCATATGAGGTTTCACGCTCTCTCTCCGCTTGTGAGGGGGCTTTATTAATTGTCGATGCTTCTCAAGGCGTTGAAGCGCAAACTGTTGCAAATTGCTATACTGCCTTGGACCAAGGACTAGAAGTGGTAGCAGTTCTCAACAAGATTGATTTACCTGCTGCTGAGCCAGAAAGAGTTGTGGATGAGATAGAGGATGTGATTGGTGTTGAGGCACATGACGCTGTACATGCAAGCGCTAAATCTGGAATAGGCGTTGAAGAAATTCTTGAACAAATTGTAGAAAAAATACCTGCCCCTAAGGGTAATTTGGATGGACAAATTAAAGCACTTATTATTGACTCTTGGTTTGATAACTATTTAGGAGTTGTTTCACTAATTAGAGTGATAGATGGTGAAATAAGTGCCAAAACAAAAATAAAAATATTTTCAAATGGAGATGAACACTCGGTAGATGAGGTGGGAATTTTTACTCCTAAAAGAACTAAAACTGTTAGCCTAAAGGCTGGCGAAGTTGGTTACCTTATTGCTAGTATCAAAAATATTGATGGTGCTCCTGTTGGGGATACTATTACAGGAAGTAAGAGTCCAGTTGAATTACCCCTTGATGGCTTTAAACCAGTTCAACCTAGAGTATTTGCAGGCTTATTTCCGACTTCTGGTGAGGATTATGAGAAATTTAGAGATGCGCTCTCAAAGCTCCGCTTGAATGACGCTGCTTTGCAGTATGAGCCTGAAAATTCTGATGCGCTTGGTTTTGGGTTTAGAATTGGGTTTCTTGGTTTACTTCATATGGAAATTGTTCAAGAGCGCTTAGAGCGTGAATATGACCTAGATTTAATAACCACTGCTCCAACTGTAGTTTATGAAATTGTAGATAACAAGGGTAAAATCTTTAAGGTTGATAGTCCATCAAAACTTCCTGGAATACAAACAATAGCTGAGTTCAGAGAGCCAATTATTACTGCAAATATTTTGGTAACTAATGACTACGTTGGACCAGTAATTAGCCTATGTGTTGAAAAGAGAGGTGTTCAAAAGAGTATTAATTATATGGGAAGACAAGTCTCCATTGTCTATGAGTTGCCATTAAATGAAGTGGTTCTTGACTTTTTTGATAAACTAAAATCCGTCTCAAGGGGTTTTGCCTCTATGGATTACCACTTTGAGCGTTATCAAACGGCTGATCTGATTCGTTTAGATATTCTAATAAACAATGAAAGCGTTGATGCTTTAGCGTTAATTATTCATCGAGATAACTCTGTACATAAGGGCCGTGAAATTGCTGTAAAAATGAAAGAGTTAATTCCTAGACAGATGTTTGATGTTGCTATTCAGGCTTGTATTGGTTCTAAAATAATATCAAGAACAAATGTCAAAGCTCTTAGAAAAAATGTAACAGCAAAGTGTTATGGTGGTGATGTATCTCGCAAAAGAAAGTTACTAGAGAAACAAAAGAAAGGAAAGAAAAGGATGCGCTCTATTGGAAGGGTAGATATACCTCAGGAGGCATTTCTTGCAGTTCTTCATATTGACTAAAAGTTTTACTTCCCTTTCTTTAATATTTCTTCTAAGTTAGTAAACCAGTCTGTATGGTCTTCAGGGCATACTAATGTTGGTTCAATATCAGGCAATTCCATGGTGCTACCTAAGGGTGCTAATATCCATCCTCGTGCCGTTTCTCTTGGCACTCTAGAGCCACAATTATTACAAAATGCATTGCCAAAGGTGTTGGGCGGTGAAAGATTGTATTCGCCTCTTTTATTTTTCCCTGAGAGCCATGAAAATTGTTCAGGCTTTACAAAAAGATTAGTTGCAAAGGCCGCTCCAGTTACTTTACGGCATCTTGAGCATTGACACATTCCAAAAAACTCATAAGGACCATGCATTTCCCATGATATATTTCCACAAAGGCATTCCCCATTTAATTTTTTCTTAGTTTGCATAATGAAATAACTCCATAGTTTGTGTTTTATATTGACAGTACCTCTAAAAAAACTTTGTACCAAAGTATGATAAAAGCAAAATTCCAAAAGCAATTTGTGTTGATAAGGTTACCATTTTTCCCCGCCATCCAAAAAGTTTGTGACCGCCAATAATGCCGGCAAATCCAATCCACGCGATCACTGAAAGGATCGTTTTATAGGTAAGTTTTTGAGTAAAGAAGTCATCAATATAGAAGTAACCTGAGATCAATGCAAATGTTAATAACAAGAAACCCATTTTTAAGGTTTGATAAAGAAAATCTTCCATTGTCTGAAGTGCAGGAAGTTTATCTATAAACGTATTAATATTATGATCATGTAAGAGACGCTCTTGGATACTTAATAAAACTGATTGGCCAACAGCAATTGTAAGAAGCGCATAGGCACCTATTGATAGAAAAACGTGCACTGCAATAGATGTTGAGAGAAGTTTGTCTTGACTTCCAGGAAAAAATAACGCAATAATCACTGCAATTGCGCTAAGAGGATACACAAGCATTCCTAAAGAGTGAATCGGCTTACTAAAGGAAGTAATAAAAAGTAACGTAGCTACAACCCAGGCAACAAAAGAAAAGCTAATTGTGAGGCCAAAAAACACACCGTTATGTTGCCACAAATTAAACAAAATATAGCCATGAGAAGAGCAAGCTATAAGGAGAAGTAAATTAATGATTGTTCGATGCTGATTAGTAATCCTTTCAAGGACAAAATACCTAGTCAGTAATAGCCCAGCAATCAAGTAAGCAACAAAGGGTAGGGTGTATAGTATGGCCATTTCTAGCTTTGTCGATGCAAAAGATTATATAATACGATAATTCACTCTGTTTGAACGTAATGTTTGATAATTTAACTGAACGACTATCCAACAGCTTTAAAGCCTTACAAGGGAAAAATAAGCTTTCTGAAGATAACATTAAAGAGGCTATTCGTGAAGTTAGACGTTCACTATTAGAGGCCGATGTTGCTCTTGATGTAATTAAGTTTTTTCTTGATAAAGTCCAAGAAAAAGCGATTGGACTTAAGGTAAGTGAAGGTCTGACACCATCCCAAGCATTTATAAAGTTGGTTGAGAGTGAATTAACTGACATTATAGGCGGTCAAAATGAAGCGCTTAATCTTGCTACACAGCCACCAGCGGTAGTTATGGTTGCTGGTCTTCAGGGTTCGGGAAAGACCACTTCAATTGCTAAGCTAGCGCGCTATCTAAAGGAAGAACAAAAGAAGAAAGTTCTAGTTGTAAGTGCAGATGTATATAGACCTGCAGCTATCGAGCAGTTAAAGATCCTTGCTGAGCAGATAGGGGTTGATTTCTTCCCTTCTACTGTTGATGATAAGCCAGAAAAAATTGTTTCTGATGCAAAAAAACTAGCTCAATCAAAGTTTCATGACGTTCTCTTGGTCGATACCGCGGGTCGACTGCATATTGATGAACAGATGATGTCTGAGATTCAAATTCTTCAGAAACAAGTCAATCCCATAGAGACTTTATTTGTTGTTGACTCGATGACTGGTCAGGATGCAGCACATACTGC
>JAQWLF010000220.1:0-2971 GCA_029247465.1 Candidatus Thioglobus sp. | reverse complement strand
TTGAAATGGTAATGCCAGGTGACAATATTAAGATGACAGTTGAGTTGCTAGCTCCGATTGCAATGGAAGAAGGTTTAAGATTTGCAATCAGAGAAGGTGGACGCACGGTAGGTGCTGGAGTCGTCTCGAAGATTACGAGTTGATTAGTTAAATTAAAACCGTCGAATTATTGTATAATCGACGGTTTTTTCGTTTCAGAAGTTAGATAAGGTAAATAGGCAAATGAGCAATCAAAATATTAGAATTAAATTAAAGGCATTTGATCATCGATTAATCGATAAATCTGCCGTAGAGATTGTAGAAACAGCTAAGCGTACAGGTGCTAGTGTAAGGGGTCCAATCCCTTTGCCTACTAAGAAGGAACGTTTTACAGTGTTGACTTCTCCGCATGTCAATAAAGATGCTAGAGACCAATACGAATTAAAAACTTATGTTAGGTTGATGGATGTTATTAGTCCAACCGATAAAACCGTAGATGCGCTAATGAAATTAGATCTAGCTGCGGGTGTTGATGTGAAAATCCAACTTAACTAATAGAATAGAAAGGATTAACAAAATGGCAATTGCATTAGTAGGTCAAAAAATAGGAATGACACGTCTTTTATCAGATGATGGCTCAGCATCTTCAGTAAGTGTAATAAAGATAGAGCCTAACCGTATAGTGCAGGCTAAAGATGTAGACACTGATGGCTATTGTGCTGTTCAAGTAACTACAGGCAAAAAGACAAATAAGAAAGGTGATGCTAAAGTTGGTCGCGTTAGTCGTTCTTTAAAAGGTCATTATGCTAAAGCTTCTCAAGAAATAGGGCTTGGTCTATGGGAAATGAGAATTGATGACTCCGATGTTTCTGATATGCCAAATCTTGATATATCATTTTTTGGTGCTGGCCACTTTGTTAATGTAACAGGCCAATCAAAAGGCAAGGGATTTCAAGGCGGTGTAAAGCGTCATAATTTCAGTATGCAAGATGCAACTCATGGCAACTCAATATCTCACCGTGCTATTGGATCTACTGGACAGTGTCAAGACCCAGGTCGTGTATTTAAAGGCAAGAAAATGGCAGGTCAAATGGGCAACACTCAGGTTACTGAAGAGTGCCTTGAAATTCTAAGGGTTGATAACGAACGTAATCTGTTACTAGTTAAAGGTGCAATTCCTGGTTCTAAAAATGGTTTTGTCAGAGTGTTTTTATCAGATAAAAAGAATAGTATAAATATTCAGATTAGTAAGCAATTATCTGAAAAACAAGCTTTAGCAGCAGAAACTGAAGAGGCTCCAGTTGTTGAAGCAGAAACTGAAGAGGCTCCAGTTGTTGAAGCAGAAACTGAAGAGGCTCCAGTTGTTGAAGCAGAAACTGAAGAGAGTAAAGAAACTAAAGCTTAATAAAAAAAGTTCATATAAAGGTTTTATGATGAAAGTAAAGGTATTAAATTTAAAGACAAATAAATCCACTTCTCAGGAAGTTTCGGACGAGATTTTTGGCCGTAACTATAATGAGTCGTTGGTTCATCAAATTACAACTGCATATATGGCAGCAGGACGAAGTGGATCTAAAGCCCAAAAAAATCGTTCAGCAGTTAGCGGTGGTGGTAAAAAGCCATGGAAACAGAAAGGCACTGGACGTGCTCGAGCTGGAACATCACGTGGACCTATTTGGAGAAGTGGTGGTGTAACCTTTGCAGCCCAGCCACGTAACTACTCGCAAAAAGTTAACAAAAAAATGTACAAAGGAGCAATAAGTATTATTTTTTCTGAATTACTTCGTAAAGATCGATTAAAGATAGTCTCTGACATAGAAATTACAGAACCAAAAACAAAAAATATTACTTCACTAATGAAGTCTTTAGATCTTAAAGACGCTTTACTAATGACTGATGAGTTAGATGAAAATTTATATCTATCCTCACGTAATTTATATCATGTAGGTGTTTGTGACACTCAAAGTATCGATCCAGTAAGTTTAATAGGTTATGAAAATGTAGTAATGACTAAGGCAGCACTTAAAAAAGTAGAGGCGATGTTATGAATCAAGAAAAAGTACTAAGTGTCCTTCTTGGGCCTATTGTGTCTGAAAAATCAACTTTGGCTTCAGCTAATAATCAGTATGTTTTTAAGGTCAGAACTGATAGTACTAAAAGAGAAATTAGAGCGGCAGTAGAGTCACTATTTGGTGTTACTGTTCATAATGTCACTACTTCTAATGTAAAGGGTAAGAAGAAAATTTACAGAGGAAAAACTGGGCAACGAATTAACTGGAAAAAAGCAGTCGTCAAGGTATCTGAAGGTCAGATGATTGACACCACAGCTTCATAGAGAATTTATTATGGCACAAGTTATAAAAAGAAAACCAACATCACCAGGAAGACGCTTTGTAGTTAGTATTGTTGATAAAGATCTACACAAAGGCAAACCTTTTGCAGCTCTTACAGAAAGTAAAAATAGAATTAATGGCCGTAATAACCGCGGAAAAATCACTGTAAGACATAGAGGTGGCGGTCATAAACAGAGGTATCGTATTATTGACTTTAAACGCAATAAGGATGATATTACTGCTACTGTTGAGCGTATTGAATATGATCCAAATAGAAGTGCAAACATAGCATTAGTGCTTTATACCGATGGTGAAAGACGATATATTATTTCACCGAAGGGTATCAAAGCAGGTGATCAACTTGTTTCAGGAAACTCTGTAGCTATTCAAAAAGGTAACTCATTGCCTTTGAGTAATATTCCACTCGGTAGTGTAATTCATTGTGTCGAGTTAAAGCCAAAAAAAGGTGCTCAGATTGCTAGAAGTGCAGGCACATCAGTTCAATTAGTTGCTAAAGAGGGAAACTATGTAACTCTTAGGCTACGTTCAGGTGAAGTCAGGAAGGTATTGGCTGAATGTCGAGCTACTCTTGGAGAGGTCTCAAAGTCAGAACACAGTTTAAGAAAATTAGGAAAGGCTGGTGCCACTCGATGGAGAGG
>JAQWLF010000216.1:0-5623 GCA_029247465.1 Candidatus Thioglobus sp. | reverse complement strand
TTTTTTTGATAATTCTAAAAAAGACATGCCTGATTTAATCAACTCGATATTAAAGTTAACTTCGTCATAAGCATGTTGATAAGCAATTCTTTGTTCTGTATTACCCTTGCCTCCCTCACAAATCCATGATCTAGAAATATCAGCCATGTAGCCACGTGGTCCAATCAAGTCAGTATCGAAAGCAATCATATCACCTTTTACTATAACTCGATTAGTCGCCTCTTGAAGCCAGGGATTAGTTCGTGGGCCAGAAGAGAGCATTTGGCCCTCAATCCATGACCCGTTATTCGCAATATTGGCCTTATGAAGAATGGACCATAATTGTCTCTCAGATATGCCTCCAAGTGAATTTTGGTGCATTAACTTAATACCATATTCTGCTACAGAAACTGAATGTTTAATGCACTCGATTTCAGTTTTGCATTTAATCATTTTGGCTTGTTCAAGTATGCATTCCGCATCTATAAGTTCGTAGTCAGCAGCTTTTAATGTATTGAAAACTTCTGGTGACGCTCTTTCTATGGCAATCTTATTATTTTGACAATGTTCGTCTGTAAATTTTTTGAGCTCATTACAAAATAATTCAGCTTTGTTTTCAAGATTGATACCTCCATCAAAAGGAGATATAAAATAGGGCCTCTTATATTCTGTAACATTTGGAAAGTCTTTGCTAACAGCCCCATACATTACTATTGGGCCCTCCAAAGGCACAAATAAATAACACGTAGGAATGTGTGCTTGAAAGAGCTGATACTCATCAAAATCAATTGCATATCTCAAACTTACAGGATTTAGCAAAATTGCTAAACTAACATCTTTTTTTGCCATAGATTTCCGCAATCGAGATAACCTATAATCAAACATTTCTTGCAATGCAGAGGGTGATATATCATTCTCAAGTATTAGGTCTTCCATAGGCTTATTTCATTTGCTTGCTATGGGTTTTGGTTCAGTTGCTTTACCAGAACGCACTCTTGAACTTGTGCCGTCACGTTGGATTTTTCGGGTAGATTTCTGCATTTCATTTGCCAACTCCTCTAGGCGCAGACGTCTCGTTTTTGGCACAATGCGGCCTTCATCTCCCATCCCTTGATGCCTATCATATGCTGCATATTTCTTATGCATCTGATGAGGTTGATATAGACTCATGTCATCTGGGGTGATGTCATATTCGATATTAATAGCACCACTCTTTGCTGCTGCTTCTAATAATTCTAAGCCAGAAGCAGTTCGGACCACAACAGCGTTAGTGCCAAGGTCTGTCTTGCTCCCATTGCGTGTTGGAGATCCTCCAATCCAGGTGTCAGAAGCGGCAATATCTGCAGCCTCACCAATTCCATCGGGGCAAATTTTACATCTGAATGGCAGATTCCATGTGCTTTCGTCGTCTCCCCAATAATCAAGATAATGGAGCATTTTTTCTTCATCAAAAGTTTTAACTTGCATTGGTCCAGGGCAGCCTTGTCCACGATAACGGAGAGATATGAGGTTATTCCGAATAACTCCAGAGCGGGATAAAAAATTATCCGTCGAAGATGGACTCATAAACCCACCACAAACTGGCGACAACCAGTATTTTACTAATTCATCGACCCTTTCGTCATGACGTGCTAAATTTCTCAGAGCAGCAATATCACAAGGTTTACCAATAAAAGCAAAGGGACGACCACGAGCTAATACCTCATCTATATCAATTAGTGGAGCTGCTGGTCCATACCTCGAACCAACACCTTCAAGAACATCGGCCTCAGTGAAACTCAAATACCGTTTGCCAAAGGTTGGCTCTTTATTTGAAGCTTTAACATGCAAAATGAAATCTACTCGTTGATCATATAAGAGAAACTGGGCTAGTGCTGTTAGCACACCTCCCGTTGATCCCTCGAACCTTATCTTTGGATTACCTGCCCATGCCCTCACAATTCTAAGCCAAGATCCCCAAACATTATCTGTTTTTGTTTCATGAGTGATCTTATTTTCTGGCAATCCCTCAATTCGCGTACCTGGGCATATTTCGAATATTCTATCTACCGTAGCATCGTCTAAATCATCGATTATTATGGGCCTCTCGAATCCGTTCATTGATTTAACGACCTTTATCTTGTTTGGTCCAGCTATTGATTGACAAATACCACAGCCAGAGCACAAACCTTGCTCGGAAATTGAATTCATCCTGTCATTGGCAGACTTATTCATAGCATCATATACATTTCAAAATTATTAATATCAATACCAGCACCTATTGTTTGTTTCGTAACTTTTGATTATGTGTTTCTTCAATAAGTCTAACAACACTTAAATGCGGTGCTTCTTCGCCATAAAGCTTTTTTGCTTCTTGGTAAGTTTGTAGAACTTTTTCTCCTAGTGGCATTGAGATGTCTAAATGATGGCCAAGTTCAACAATCAGCTTAATATCTTTTTCAGCTAGCCCAAGAGAAAATGAATTGTCATAACTTCCATTAAGAACCTTTGGAATATAGTTTTCAACTACATAGCTTTGAGAACAACTATTCATCAATACTGAGTGGAGAACGCTTAAGTCTAAGTTTGCTTTGGCGCCCATCATTAGTGTTTCTCCAATACCTTGCGCAACAAGATAATTCAGATGGAGTTGCACCAGTTTTGTAACATACCCGGAACCAGAAGGGCCCATACGCAGCATCTTGCCAGAAAAAACTTTCAACAATGATTCAAACTTTTCCAGAACTACTTTTTCAATCCCAAGAAAAATAGTTAAAGTCCCTGCTGCTGCACGCTCAGCTCCACCACTTACTGGAGCATCAACCAATGTTAAGTGATTTGGCGCAATTTCTCTAACCTTTTCCCACTCAGCTAATTCATTTGTTGAGGTTTCAAACCAAGTAGAGCCCTCTTTTAAATTATTTAGAATACCTTCCTTGCCAAGCGCTAAAAGATTGACTTCTTTTGAGCTTGGGAGTGATGTAAAAAGCACGTCACATTGTGGACACATCTTTAATGTACTTTCTCCATTGATAGCACCTTTGGCAATAAAATCAGACAAAACCGTTTCGTTAATATCCAAAACAATTAAGTTATCATTTGAATTGTTGCAATGATTTAATAAATTATCTGCCATCCCAGAACCCATATTCCCTAGACCAATAAAACCTATATTCATTATCTTTCCTATATCAATTAATTTGTTTAAACTTTTAGACGTTGGGCATAAAGTTCATTGTAGTGAGGCATAACTGCATCATAAATCTTTTTGACACGATCTGGCAAATCATTAACTTCAACATAATTGCGTTTTTGAGGTTTCAAACCATCTGAATTTCTTAAATTTTCATGAAATGAGCCGCCATCCCACCAACTGACCTCGTCACGTTTGCCTGGCTTCCAACTAAGAGCCTCTTCAATAAATGTAATACCTACAGCAGTGCAATAGGCCTCAATCATCTCATAGGGATTTTCAAGAAGGTCATCACTATCAATAACTACTGGAACTTTATCAGAACTTAACCACACTTTATCAAAAAGCTCCCTTTGTTCTAGATAGCCCAATTCTTCAATAACAAAGTCCGGAAAATGCTTGTATATTGAGCTGATTGTTTTAGCAGGGTCTCTAATTAAAAAGCTATGATTAAAATTAGACAAAAACTCTTCAGTCCAAATAGTGCTAATATAGTGAGGAAAATCTTTGCTAAAAACAGGTTTTTTGGAGGCTGTTTTCTTAAGTGTTCTAAAAACACTTTCTAACGATAAACCTGGGGTACGTAAACTATCTTTTTGAGCTCTGGGCCAAAGTGGACTCTCCCCTTGATACCAAGCCTCTCCAAATGGCTCATGAAAACATTCTAAATCCCCACGTTGACGCATCATCCACTCAAATGCAGTAGAGGTAGACCTAGGTATCGCCCAAAGTGTGAGTATCTTATTCATTAGTTAAGACCCTTATCAAGCATGGAAAGTAGACGACCATGTTGTCCAGTAGGTGCTATTCCAAGAGTTTTAAATATTCGCCAGTAGAGTGCAACATCTGATGAAATGACTGGTATACCAGTCACCATCTCGAACCTTGGGGTGTAGTGAAGTGCTCTTTGAGGAAGGTCATCTGAGCGTCTCCAATTAGGCATACCATTAATCACAATTGCATCCGCATCAGGCACCTGTTCTGCCACGTAAACCATCGATTTCTCAGCCAATTCATGAGGAAAAATCCAAGTCAGGTCATTAACCTCTTGTTGTGTTTGATAGAATCCTTGGTCTACAAAATTTCCAACATAAGCAACCTCAAACCCTGCCTCCCTAAGAAATCGAGCAATACCGTCGCGCCAATCTGGCCAATAATAAACTGAGTTTAAGGCTATTTTTTCAGCGTTTATTTCATGAAGAGCCTCCACTAGGCACATGCCTGCCATATGGAATGGTGTTTCATACTTATCACTTAATTTATTACAGAATTCGCTTATTTGATCTGGACTGGTTCCATTACAATGCACCCAGTTTGTGCCGACCTGACCCACTACATCTGCACCACTATTTGACATGCAGTTTACAAATTCCTCTAAAAGATCAAAGTTTTTTGTCCTCTGTGTCAATTCATGAGCATATCCTGGTACATGTAATATTCGACCATGCACTCCAACCTCCTCTGGCGCTATTCTAAGAAAGTCACTTGGTGCGGCATCGTAATCATATGGTGGAGAAGTGAACCCCACTTGATAAGGAAATATTTTATTTGCTGGATCGTTCCATCTTTCTGGCTTCATTACTTTTCCTCTCTAATCAGTTAAATCGTCAAGTCGTTCAAGGTTACGCTCGTGATGAATTGGCATTGAACGACCATAGAAAGCTTCAGCGTGATGTGGTCTATTCACTAAATATGGATTAGTCACATAAGTTGGAAGAGCTATAATCCTAGGCTCTTTTCCTTTGGTCACTGTTACCCTGTGAAGAGAATAACGACCTTTAAATATTTGTATATCTCCAGTTTTTAAACTCAAAACTTTTACTTTGTCTCGTTGACCATGCAAAACACTCTTAACGTCCTCAAAATTTTCATTTTTTGGTGTACGGATATCCGGAGCATATTCAAAATCACCCCCGTCAATTGACTCATTAACCAATATACTCACTGTGAAGTCATTTCCATCGAAATGCCAGGGAAAGTAGTCACCATCATGCATTACGCTATATGGGTTTCTCCCTAGAGGCTCAGCCCAACGATAAATTGGACCTACATTCAAACAATCGGATACAAAATGAACCATGACGTCAGAGTCATATATCTGACGAAGTATAGAATCTCTATCTAGCAAATCAGAATTTATAAAAGAGGATGTCCGTTCTTCAAAAAAACGCTTCGGGTGATCTTTAGGCAATGTAGGGTCATCTTCAGTGAGATAAGCGTTCACAAATTTGTGAGCTCTTCGAGAACTGCCAATAAGCCTAAAAGCTTCATCCCTCATTTTTTGTACTGCTGAACTAGTAATGAAATTAGGAATGTGTGCACATCCCCATTTTTCTAAATCTTGACGGCAATCATGAACTAACAATTCTCTTCTTGGACTCGTCAAATCATGAATAGGGAATTCTTCTAGATTGACAAACTCTTCTAATCGAATTTCAAAAGAACTAAAAGCCGACGGAGAAACATTTGTTG
>JAQWLF010000146.1:0-2167 GCA_029247465.1 Candidatus Thioglobus sp. | reverse complement strand
TGCAGATAACTCTATTTGTCTTATTCTTTATGGCGATGTGCCGCTCATTCAGACTAACACATTAAGTACTTTAATTAAAAAAGCAGAATCTACAGGATTTTCAATTCTCACTGTGATTCAAAAAAACCCTTCTGGTTATGGGCGAATAATAAGAAACTCAAGTCAAGCTATACAATCTATTGTGGAGCACAAAGATGCAACACCTGAAGAACTTGAAATAGATGAAATTAATTCAGGCATCATGGCGGTAAGAGGCCTTCTGTTAAAAAAATACTTAAACGAGCTTAAGCCCAACAATTCACAAGGAGAACTCTACCTTACTGATATTGTTGAAAAAGCAGTCAAAGATGATGTTAATATTGCATCATTTATTTGTGAGAATGCGTCAGAAGTCATGGGAATCAATAACAAAAATAATTTGGCAGAAGCTGAAAGAGTATACCAACAAAAATTAGCGCAAAGTTTTATGGCTGATGGTCTCACTCTTAAAGACCCAAGCCGTTTTGATTGCCGTGGAAATTTAATCTTTGGTAGTGACTGCATAATTGATGTTAACGTTATCTTTGAAGGTGATAATCAACTTGGAAATAATGTTGTAATTGCTTCTAATTGTATTATAAAAAACGCTAAAATCGGTGATCATGCTTATATCAAGCAAAATTCAACTATTGAGGATTCAACTATTGGAAGCCATACCAGTATTGGACCTTTTGCTCGTATTCGTCCAGAAACTAGGGTAGGTGATCATGCCAAAATTGGTAATTTTGTTGAAGTAAAAAAATCATCAATAGGTAACAACTCTAAAGTTTCACACCTAAGTTATATTGGTGATAGCTTAGTAGGAAAAGATGTAAATATTGGAGCTGGAGTAATAACTTGCAATTATGATGGTGTAAATAAACACCGAACAGTGATTGATGATGGTGTATTTGTTGGCTCTAATTCACAATTAATTGCACCCGTAACTATTGGTAAAAATGCAACAATAGGTGCTGGATCAACCATTACCCAGGATGTCCCTAGTGAAAAACTTACGTTGAGTCGAAACAAGCAAGCAACAATTAGTAAATGGAAGCGGCCTCAGAAGAAATAAACCTTCTACCTCATAGGATTACAGCTCAATGTTAAATCTTCCTAAAAATGTCTGGATATTGACAGCCTGTCTTGCACTATTTATGTCGCTTAGTGTTTTTATGCTATTTGTAGGAGGCATTATTGGAAGTGTACTTGCACCCTCAACAAGTTTGTCTACATTACCGATTGCAACAATTGTAGTAGGAACCGCAGTGAGTATCATTCCAGCCATTCGACTGATGTCAATTTTCGGACGTAAGAAGGTTTTTTTAGGCGCATGTTTATACACAATATTATTAATTGGTCTTTGTATCTTTTCAATTATCAATGAATCGTTTTTTCTATTTAGTTTTGCATCTTTCTGCTTAGGAGGCACCGTTGCGGTTATGCAGCAATTTAGATTTGCAGCAATTGAAAGTGTCGAACTCGAACAAAGACCCTTAGCAACCGCTATTGTCCTTCTTGGTGGACTAATCTCAGCATACCTTGGTACAGAAATTGCGACTCTTGGCAAAGATTACTTTGAAACTGACTTTGTAGGATCCTTCTTGATTCTTGCTTTGCTATTTGTTGTTGCATTTATATTAATGTGCTTTTTTAAGCCTGCTGAAAAATTTAAGGAACAGATTAATAAATCCACAAGACCTTTAAGAAATATTATCAAACAAGGCTCTTTTATAGTTGCTGTTTGTGCTGCAACGACTGGGTATGTTGTTATGAGTTTTGTAATGACTGCGACACCTGTCAGTATGCATGTGATGGATGGCTTCTCACTTGATCATACAAAGTTTGTTCTCCAGAGCCACGTTATTGCTATGTTTCTACCGTCCCTTTTTACTGCATACATAGTTAAATATTTAGGACTCACTAGAATGATGATTCTCGGCATTCTCTTATTATTTGTATCTATTTTTACTGCCTATCTTAGTCATGCATTGAGCAATTATTGGGTCTCTTTAGTACTTCTTGGATTAGGCTGGAATTTTCTATTCATAGGAGGCACAAATCTACTGCCACTCTCTTATAATGAAAATGAAAAGTTTAAAGTTCAATCTATAAATGATTTTTTAGTGTTTGGTTTTCAAGCTTTTGC
>JAQWLF010000134.1:0-2385 GCA_029247465.1 Candidatus Thioglobus sp. | reverse complement strand
GTTTGTCCTGGGGATAACATACAATTTTATATTAACTCTGAAGATAGTGAAGTTTATGAAACGCAGATCGTCCGCTTAATTCATGGAGATACTAATCCAGAAGGTCCTGGATACAAGGAAGAAGAGATACAGGCTGAATGCAACAAAAACTACCCAGGGAAAAATCAAAGAATACATGGTGGTTCATATGTAATTGTGCCGCAAGATGAACGTCTTAATGTAGAAAGTTTCACTCTTCAGTGTTATATCTTTCCAACAACCCCCGTTGTTGGGCTTGGTACACCTCAAAAAGGTCGTCAGGGTGTTTTAACTAAATGGGTTGAAGAGACAAAGAGCGGCTATGGATTATTTATTGATGAGAATAACTGTTTGACTGTAGAAATAGGTGACGGAAGTGGTCAGGTCATGAAACTTTCGAGTGATAAAAAGCTTTTACGAAAGGTTTGGTACCTTGCTGCGGTTAGTTACGATTCAAGAACAGGTAAAGTAACTTTATATCAAGAGCCCGTTGTAACTTCTACTAATGGAGGCCTCGGCCAAGGTTTATTAAATCCAGCAGAAGAAACTACAGCAGTGGTTGAGTCAATCAATAGTATAAAGCCTGGTATTAATGATGCCCCTTTTCTTATGGCGGCGAGTACAAAACATGAACGATCAGGTAGGCATATAAGTGGGGGTCATTTTAAAGAGGTCCTAGTGCCAATTGAGTTGCCAGAACAGGTTAACACATACAACGGTAAGATAGATCGACCAAGGCTTTCTAGGAGGGCTTTGTCTAGGTCCGAGATTGAATCTTTGGCACGTGGGTATCAGGGCTGTAAGGCTGAATTACGAAATGATGTGGTTGGGGCTTGGGACTTTCATGCAAATATAACTACAAATATTGCTTCGACTTGTATTATTGATACGTCACCTTCTATGCTGAATGGTTCTATTATAAATATGCCTGTTCGCGGTATGACAGGCTTTAACTGGACCGGTGATGAAATTGTTTATCACCATAAACCTGAGGAATATGGCGCAATTCATTTCCATGACGATGATATAGATGATGCGCGATGGGATGTTGACTTTGAATTTAAAATTCCAGACAGCTTGAAGAGTGGTATTTATGCTGCTCGTTTAAGAATTGGAGGTGAAGACTCTCCGGAAACAGAAGATTACATCCCCTTTGTTGTTCGTCCTCCAAGAGGAAAAACGACTTCAAAATTGGCTTTTATTTTGCCAACAAATTCATACTTAGCTTATTCAAATGATAACCTTTGTACAAACTGTGTTGTGGCAGAGTTATTAGCAGGAAAGGTTCCTGTTATGACTGCAGCTGATTTGTATTTGAATGAGCATCGGGAGTATGGACTTTCAACTTATTCATTGCACTCAGATGGAAGTGGTGTGTGCTACTCATCAAGACTGAGACCAATTTTAAATATGCGTCCGAAATATCGTCATTGGTTATCCCCTTCACTTTGGCAGCTGAATGGTGATTTACATCTTGTTGATTGGTTGGAAGAAAAAAACTTTGATTTTGATATTCATACCGATGAAGATTTACATCGAGAGGGCGTTGGATTGTTAAATAAATATCAAACCGTGCTTACTGGAAGCCATCCTGAATACACTTCAGAGAAGATGTTTTCTGCATATGAGAAATATCAGCAAGATGGTGGTCGATGGATCTATTTAGGAGCAAATGGTTTTTACTGGTGTAGTGAATACCATCCCGATAATTCAAACATTATTGAGGTTCGAAAAGGTGAAGCAGGGACAAGGGCATGGACAGCCAATCCTGGAGAATACAACAACGCTTTTGACGGTAAATATGGAGGCATGTGGAGAGCTCGTGGAAGAATTCCAAGTAAACTATGTGGATTAACTTTTACCGCCTATGGTTTTGATGTTTCATCTTATTACGTTAGAGATAAAGACAGTGAAAGACCAGAAACAGCTTGGCTAATGGAAGGAGTTGGAAACGGGGAAAAGATTGGTGATTTTGGACTTGTAGGGGGTGGAGCAGCAGGTTTGGAGTTGGATCGATATGATGTTGAGTTTGGAACACCTCATGATTCTTATTTATTAGCACACTCTGTTGGACATACCAATTTAATGTTACAAGTTAATGAAGAAATTCACTTTTCTGTTCGCGGTTATCATGGGGGTGGTACTGAAAACCCTATGGTACGAGCTGACATGATATTTTATAAGACTCCAAATGATGGCGGTGTTTTTGCACCTGGCTCCTTATCTTGGTGTGGAAGTCTTTCGCATAATAACTACAATAATAATGTGTCCCGAATTACAGAAAATGCAATAAGGGGATTTTTAAAAGATAGCCCTTTACCTTAATAATATAGAGAAGGAGGTATATTGAAATGACTACTAATCAAG
>JAQWLF010000110.1:0-1691 GCA_029247465.1 Candidatus Thioglobus sp. | reverse complement strand
TTTAATGGCACCAGTTCAAGCTGCTGAGGTTCATGCGATAATTTGCGGCGGTGAAATCCGTCCTGCTGATCAAGTAGTGTTTGATGCTTTTGAGGCGAAGTATCCAGGCGTCACAGTTAACGCTGAGGCGGTTCCTTGGGGCACGTGTCAAGATAAATCTATGACGCTTGCTGCTGCTGGTGATCCAGTTGGTTTAGCTTATATTGGATCTCGTACGTTAAAGCAACTTGGTCGAAGCGGGTTAATTGTGCCAGTTGACATTTCGGACGAAATGCAGGCATTGTATCAACCTGGCGTTCTTGCTACCGTTTCTGATGGAGGTCAATTTTGGGGTTACCCGCACGCCTTCTCTACGAAAGCACTATTCATTAACTGTGGTTTAGTTGAAGCAGCGGGTGAAGCTTGTGTTGCACCTAGAACTTGGGAAGGACTTTACAATATGGCCAAGGCTGTTAATGACAATACCTCAGCTGCAGGTATCGGCTTAGCCGCTAGAGACTTTGACAACACCATGCACCAATTCCTTAACTACCTATATAGTAATGGTGGTACTGTAAGTAATGCAGATACTGGTGAGATAACTTTTAACAGTCCTGAAGCTGTTGAAACACTTGCCTTTATTGGTAAATTAGCTGGTGTTGCACAGGAAGGCCCTAGTGGTTATGAGCGTTCTCAACTGACTCAGCTATACAATGATGGTCAGATTGGAATGTATATCAATGGCCCATGGGGTGGAGGTCAACACAATGCAAATATTGCTGAAATCGTTGTACCTGTTCCTGCAGGTCCAAGTGGAGAGAGTGGAACATTATTGATTACTGACTCTATGGCAGTATTCAAAGGTTCTGCAGATGAGACTCTAGCAATGGAGTTGGCTCAAATGATGACATCTGGTGAGGCTCAATATGATCTTGATATGAGCTGGGGTTTAACGCCAATTCTTCAATACGAGAAGATGAGGGATGATGTTTACTATTCAACTGACTATTGGCAGACTTTTGTTGAACCAATTGGTAGAGGTGGACCAGAGCCAATGTTTGAAGACTTCAAAGCACTTCAAATGGGTATCAACAGCGCCATCCAAGGCATAATCTTGGGTGAAGGTTCTGCTGCTGATCTAGTGGCTGAGGCTGCAGAAACTCTAGAAGAGGGTCTGTAAGTCAATTAGTTGACTGTATCAGGGGCAATGAAAATTGCCCCTGATTTTATAAGGCTAACCCTAAAAGTATGTTGACCTATCAACACACTTTCAAGGTTTGCTTTATTTTAAGCAGAAGTAACATTTTGAAATACGTAAGCAATTTGCACAATTAATAAGGAAGATGGTATGGCGACTGTAAAACTGGAAAAAATCTATAAAAGTTTTGGTGAAACTGAGGTTTTATTCGACATTAACCTTGAGATTAATGATAAAGAGTTTGTTGTTTTTGTTGGGCCATCAGGCTGCGGAAAAACAACCTTGTTGAGAATTATTTCAGGACTGGAAGAGGCAACAAGTGGAAGTGTCATCATAGATGATAAAGATGTTTCTAACGCTCCTCCAGTTGAGAGAGGGATTTCAATGGTTTTTCAGTCTTATGCTCTATATCCCCATCTATCGGTATTTGAAAATATTGCTTTTCCTCTTAGAGTTGCAAAGGTTAATGAAAAGGAACTGGAAGAAAAAGTATTTAAGGCTGCTGATATTTTGC
>JAQWLF010000095.1:0-1773 GCA_029247465.1 Candidatus Thioglobus sp. | reverse complement strand
GTTACTGATCCATCAAGCTATGCAGTTTACGCTGCATTACTTGCGCTTATAGTTGGGCTGTTTCAGTTTTCTTTAGGAATCCTTAGATTAGGTTTTGTGATTAACTTTTTATCTCACCCTGTCGTGACTGGCTTTACCAATGCTGCGGCAATTATTATTGGTGCCTCTCAACTCCCTAAAGTTTTTGGTATTAGGGTTATCAACTCTAATGATACCGAATGGGTTGGTTGGTGTCAGCCAATGTCTTTCATTGAGAGAATGGAGAATGTTGATAGTAATGGACTGCATACTATTTGTAATGCAGACCAAAGCTACGAGACTATCGCGAGACTTCTAGAGGCAGCATTATTCTATACTCATCTACCTACATTAGCGATGGCGTTAATGGGAGTATTAGGTATTGTAGTTTTACAGCGATTTTTCCCGAGAATGCCAGCTATATTAACAGTCGCAGTGGTTTCAACAGCTGCCTCTTTTTTGATTGATTATGAGGCAATGGGGGGTGCTATCGTTAATTCAATAGATATTGATGGCTTATTTAGTTTTAAGATACCTAGTTTCGATTTTAATGCAATGGGTACATTATTTATTTATGCAATTACAATCTCATTAATTGGATTTATGGAGGCCATTTCAGTTGCTAAGTCTATGGCTGCAACTACGAAGCAGCGATTAGATGTTAATCAAGAGCTTATTGGTCAGGGATTATCAAATATTGCTTCAAGCTTCTTTCAAGGTTACGCGGTCTCAGGTTCATTTTCACGCTCTGCTGTTAACTTAACAGCAGGCGCAGTAACTGGTTTTTCCTCTGTTGTGACTGCAATTATTGTGGGCTTAACTATTCTATGGCTAACACCTTTGCTTTATCACCTTCCTCAGGCTACCTTAGCTGCCATTATCTTAATGTCAGTTGTAAATTTGGTTCATTTTTCACCACTAAGGCATGCATGGAAAGTGGAGAAACATGATGGATGGGTTGGACTTCTGACTTTTATAATGACGCTAATCTTTGCACCTCACCTTGAGAACGGCATAGCATTTGGCATTATTATGTCTCTTGGCTTGTTTCTATATAGAACTATGGAGCCGAACTTTACAGAATTATCGGTTCAAAAAGGGTCGATTATTGCATCAAGGTTTATAGACGACACAACCGAGGTCAGCAACGCGGTGAAGATAGCCAAGTGGAGTGGCTCTCTTTATTTTGCGAATGCTGCTTATTTTGAAACGAAATTACTCGAATTAATCTCGAAAAATGAGGAGTTGAAATACATTATTGTTGATGTTGCCTCTATTGTTCAGGTTGATGCTAGTGGTGAACAAGTCTTGAGAAATCTAGTTGAGTCATGTTCTGATTCTGGAGTAGAGATTCTATTTGCAAGGACTGATAGATTAGAGGCAGAATTATATCGCTCAGGATTTAAAAAGCGATTCGGTGAAAATCGTTTTTTGACCTAAGAGCGGATGCACTAAAACATGTTTGGCAAGAGCTTGAAGCTAATGAGCAGGAACAAGAGCTAGATGAAGAGCAAGATCATATTTTAGATATAGATGATGGACTCAATACAGCTTAATTAGTTTAGAAGTTTTGGTAATAAGCCTTAATAAAGTAAAGCCCTTGGGGCTCTGCAGTGGGACCAGCTTCTCTGCGATCTTTGCTTTCCAGTACTGACAACATCCATTCAGCATCCCTTTCTCCTCTGCCAATCTTAAGTAGTGTGCCTACAATATTTCGTACCATGTGATGAAGAAAGGCGTTAGCTTTGATTTTGA
>JAQWLF010000081.1:0-37186 GCA_029247465.1 Candidatus Thioglobus sp. | reverse complement strand
CCAACGCTGGTGGCGATGATCGTCGAAGACAGTATCGCGATGGTTGGTATCTTGTTGGCAATCATCGGTATTTCTCTTTCTTATATTACTGGTAATCCGCTTTGGGATATTCTGTTTTCCTCTTTAATTGCAGTTTTGCTTGGAATTGCAGCGGTGTTTTTGGGCAGGGTAAATATGATTTATCTGTCTGATATTCGACACTTGGAAGTTGAAGAGTCCTTTACAGGCATTTGTAAAGAGCACAGTGAGGTCGAGCTTTGCCACGACGTCAAATCCATTGTGATGGATGAAAACAACATTGTTCTTGTTGCCGAGGTTGAAGTTAAAGAGGAGGCTTTAATAGACAATATCCAGGCCGGCATTGAGCAAGAAAGAGCGCAAATATCAGAGTATACCGAACTCAGAGACGAACGCTCTGCAGTGTTTGCTACGGTAAAGCGCATTGATCATATTATTGAGGATTTAACTAAACAACTTCAACAAAAACACCCACAAGTACAATCGGTTACCATTGAGATGAGCGTCTATAAGGGCTGAGCGGTGAATTCTAGATTATAAAAAAATGCAGGACACATCTAGCATGATAGTGCTTAAATTGATTAATCGACCCTAGCGTCTTTAAAGTATTGCTTGCTATCTTTAACGTCTTCTTTAATTTGATTTTTTAACTCTTCAAGGGAATTGAATTTTATTTCTTCTCTGCATTTTTGTTTAAAAAAGACGGTAACGTAGCTACCGTATATTTCTTGATTAAAGTCAAAAATGAAGACTTCGAGAAGAACTTTAAGTCCTCCGAGTGTAGGCCTTTTGCCAACATTACAGACGCCCTTATAGTTAATATTGTTTATCTTAATTAGAACGCTAAACACTCCTAGAACTGGGCTAAGATTTCTTCTAATGCTTATATTGGCTGTTGGAAACCCAATCGTTCTGCCTTGTTTATCGCCATGGGCAACACGACCGCTAATTGCAAAAGGCCTTCCTAGAAGTTTTTCTGCGGTTTGAAAATCCCCTAAAGAAAGTAGTTTTCTAATTGCAGAGCTACTAACACGTTTATTATCAATGCTCACACTAGCAACTCTTTCAACAGTAAAGCCATGGCCAATTGAGTGCTCTTGAAGCATATCACAATCCCCTAGGCGATCTTTGCCAAAACGGAAATCATCACCAACATAGCAATACTTGACTTTAATTTTTTTAACTAGAACATCCTCAATAAAGGAGTGAGCACTTATTTGGGAAAAAGATCTGTTAAATCTTATTAACAGGTGTTTGTCTACACCCAATGATTTAAGATATAAGTGTTTATCCCTAAAACTACTCAGCCTTGCTTTGGGGCGGCCAAAAAAAGACTCGGGAGTGACAGAAAATGAAACCACAAGCGATGGCACGTTTAGATTTTTTGCAGTTGAGACTAGCTTTTTAATAATTTCTTGATGTCCTATATGGACGCCATCAAAGTTGCCAATGGTTAGAGCGCATCCAGTCTGGTTTTTAAGATTATGAAGGCCGCGAATTAGTTCCATGGTGCTATTTTACTCATAGCCTTAAGACTTATTAACTGAATCAAGCGCCAATAGTATTTTTTTAGTGGGGGCTGGTAAGCCGAGAGATAGTCCTTTAACTTGATAATACCCATTAACGCCTCCTGGCGAGCTAACAACAACTGGCCTAACCCACAAATCGTAATGACTAAAGCTATGTCTAAAGCTAGAAAGCGAGCGTGTTATAGTGGCACCTATGTTGTGTTTTTTAACCATTGCGCCTATTTCAATATCATTATCATTACACTCAACAAAGCTCCATAGCCCTCCCCAGATTCCCTTATTGGGTCTTTTTTCTAGGTAGACATCCCCTCTTTCGTTCAAGAAGACTAAGAATGCAGCCGATTTTTCAGGTTTAATCGTTTTTATTTTTTTAGTTGGGAAGCGCTCTTGTTCGTTGCAAAGCTTGGCTTTACAGCCTCTCGATATTGGACACTTTGTGCAGCGAGGCTTTCTAACAGTGCAAACAGTCGCACCTAAGTCCATAATTGCTTGAGTATAGTTTGAGTTTTGAGCCTTAGGGGTATGTTGTTTGGCAAGAGCCCATAGTTTTTTTATCACGCTACTAGAGCTGTAATGTCCAGAAACCTTGTGATACCTGGCTAAGACTCTCTTAACATTGCCATCAAGAATTGGAAGAGGCTGGTTGCAGGCTAATGACAAGACGGCACCAGCAGTTGATTCTCCAACTCCTGGAAGAGCCAACAAGTCTGAATAGTTAGTTGGAAAAACCCCGCCATGCGTAGTTAAAATTATCTTAGCGCTTTTGTGGAGATTTCTTGCTCGGCTGTAGTATCCTAACCCAGCCCATAACGCTAAAACGGCATCTTCATCCGCGTTAGCAAGGGCGGCTATATCTGGAAAATTTGCTATAAAGTTATTAAAGTAATCTATCACAGTAGAAACCTGCGTCTGTTGAAGCATAATTTCTGACAACCAAACATGATAGATATTAGGGGGTTCAGATTGCCAAGGGAGGTTTTTTCTTCCGTTTTCTTGAAACCAGTCTAAAAGCTCTTCGGCCAGTTCCGTCACTTCTTTAACTTAAGGGGGTTATTTGGATCAATTCCATCCATAAAGGGTTTGGCAATATCTTCATTGGTGATTTGGTATACACAGCCAATCCAGTTATTAATAATCGCATTAGCGCTGTCGTGCCATGTATTGTCAAGCTTGTTTGTAATCAAAGCTTCAGGAAAGTCCGCAATCGATACTTTTTTGGAATCAAGTTTTGTTCGGTATTCCTCTAGAATAGCTTGACTTTGTAACGATAGGTAATTGCTTGGAATTGGAGGATATTCAGTGCCATTATTTTCAAGATATAGAGCAACTTCTCGCTTGTATTCCTTCAAAAGACTAATGGCGTCATACTCAGGATGACCCTGAAAAAAAACAATCCTAAAAAGGTCAGGACTTACCGCCAAGTGAACTCCAATAGGGCTTTTAGCCAAAACTTCCACCTCTGCTTTGGCAAATTGAAATTCAGAAATTTCATTAAACCGAGAATGTGGTATGTCAAAACGAGTATTGACACCTTTAACAAGAGGGTGGCCTCTATTAATAACGTTATGCGGAAAAACCCCCCAGTGCTTTGCTCCAACTGGCTGGCGTTTTTGCCCATATTTAAATTCTAAAACTGCATGCGTTGCTAAGCAAGAGCATAATGTTGAGGTTACATTCTCATAAGACCACTCCACAACTTCTTTAAGTTGTTCATAAAATGGGGCGCGCTGAAGATCAGGATGAGAGACATTGGCGCCACTAATAATTAGCGCATCAAGGCCCTGAGATTTAATTTCTTCAAAAGTTTTATAGTGCTTTTTTAAGTGCTCTGACGCTTTCGGGCTTCTTTCAATACTAGAAAGAGAAAAAGGGTGCATATAAAACTGAGCAATTTGGTTTGAATGGCCAACTAAACGAAAAAACTGTCGTTCAGTGGCCTCCAGAGCCGCATCTGGCATCATGTTTAAAAGACCAATATGAAGCTCTCTAATGACCTGGTGTTCAGCCCTGTCCTTGGAAAGGATTGTTTCACCTTGATTTTTTAGGCGTTCAAATGAAGGCAGATTTGAGTGGGCTATTAATGGCATGTTATTTCAACGCGTTAGAGATTAGGTTAATAACATCTTTTGAAGAGCTACAATCATGAAGCTCGTCGCTTTTTATAGTACAGCCGTATTTACTTGCGAGTGATTCATACTTTTTAAGTCTGTCTGCAACCAATTTAGGAAAAACCCAGCCTACAAAGGCATCTGGGCTAATTTGAGCGGCGTAACTTAGATTATTTTCTTTTAAGTAGGACTGAAGAGCCTTTTCAAAAAAGTTGGGATTGTAGTACATTGGCTTAGGCCGTCTTTTAGCCCGATCAATAAGTTTACGCTCAGTTTCCTTGCTCGTTTTAATATAGACAATTAGAGTTTTTTCTGACAGAAGCTTAAAAAGTTTTTCATCGTTCAGCTCGCAAAGACTTCCCCCTGCATCATTTATAAAGTGGGCATAACCTTCTTCTTGAGACTGGTTTATAAACCGAGGAACCTCATACATGGCCTTTATTTCTGCTTCTAGAAAGAGACTTTGGCGGCGAATGAATTCATTGATCGGAAGGCCGCCTTCTTCAGGGTTTCCAATCTTGCCAAGAAACGTAGAGATTGGCTCTAGGTTTTTAAAAGTAACCTGGCTATTCACACTTATAGAGTTGTTTTCAAGTAACGGCCGAAGCCAAGGGTCTTCCTTCATTTTTAGAGCTATATTGTCAATAATCGCATCTTTTAAGTGAGTTGCGCCAATTCTATAGTCACCTGAAAAATGGAACCAACCGCCTTCTTCTCCAATAAGTTTTGCAAGACGCGTCTTGCCTACCCCCGACATTCCAAGCAAGGTTAGACGCTTATTTTTTTCATTTTTAAATTGGTCAGCAGAGTTAATCATATAACACCATCTTCCTTAAACATCGCGCGAATGCCTCGAATAGTTTGCAAAATTCTCATTCATTCTTTTTAGCTTAGTTATTAAGTGTATTCAAGTAGAGAGTGTTAGATGATAGGAGCTAAACTTTCTTATATTAAGTACACCACTGTCTAGTAATAAATATTGGCCTTTAATGCCCTCCAAAACACCTGCAATTGAGGGCGTTTTGTCAAAGTTTAAAGAGACAACCTTGGTGGGGTATTTTAGCACAGGGTAGTTGATATTTACGACATCGTCGTGAAGCCTTATGGCGCCAGTCTCGTCAATCTCGTCTGAAATTTCACTTAGTAATGATGCCGTCAAAGAAGGAAGATCTGATAATTCAACTTCATTTTTCAACATGTTTCGCCAGTTTGTTCTGTCCGCAATGAATCTCTTTAAGGCGACCTCGATTGTGCCAGAGTCTCTGCGTGATTTTACTTCAAGTATCGGTAGGGCAGAAACCGCACCCTGCTCAATCCAGCGATTATGAGTTCTTTCTTTATTAGTGATTCCGACCTTTACTTTAGCAGTGTTTGCAAGATAAACAACAGTGGGTTGAAAACAGTACCCGAGGCCCCATTCTGGCTCTCTACAGGTTCCTAAGTGAAAGTGGCATTCCTCAGGTTTCATGATGCACATATCACACCTTGCTAGCGAAATGAAACAGGGGTAACAGTAGCCTCCTTGCCAGCTCTTTTTCGTTTCTCTTCCACAATTAGAACAATTTATTGCATCATTATATTTCAACTCAATACGTTGCCCTAAAAGAGCATTCATATCTATTTTTTCTTCACCAATTGGGAGTTGATAGTAGGCATCTCCATCTACCAGAGAAGTATTCATTGCTTGTACGTTCCCACTTAATTGCATAGCATTGTTTGAACATTGCGATATTTGTCAGCAGTTTGAACCATAATTTCATTAGGAATAATTGGCGCTGGCGGAGTCTTGTTCCAATCGAGCGTTTCAAGGTAATCTCTAATAATTTGTTTATCAAAGCTATTAGGACTGATACCAGGAGTATAGTCTGCCAGAGGCCAGAATCTGGAAGAGTCAGGTGTCAAAACCTCATCCATCAGCGTTAGTCGGTTTTCTGAGTCTAGTCCAAATTCAAACTTTGTGTCAGCAATAATAATGCCACAATTAAGCGCATGTTCGGCGGCAAAATTATATAAGCTAAGACTTATTTTTTTTATTTGAGTTGCAATTTTACTGCCAACTATATTCTCAGTTTCGTTGAACGAAATGTTAGCATCATGCTCCCCAACTGCCGCTTTTGATGAGGGCGTATAAAGAGGGCTTTCGAGTTTTTCGGCAAGACGCATTTGAGGAGGAAGTGAAATCCCACAAACAGATCCTGTTGAGTTGTATTCTTTCCAACCAGAGCCAATTAAATAACCTCTAACTACAGCCTCAATTGCTATAGGTTTAAGCTTCTTAACGACAATCGCACGACCATGAAGCGCCTCAGCCTCTTCTTTCGATAAAACATCTTCAAGCCCTATATTGGATAGATGGTTTTGAATGATGTGATCTGTCTTATTAAACCAGTAGTTCGCTATGGAAGTAAGAATTTTCCCTTTGTCTGGGATAGGCTGATCAAAAACAACGTCAAAAGCAGAAAGACGGTCGGTTGTTACAATCAACATGTAGTTTTTGTCGATATCGAAAATGTCCCTGACCTTGCCTCGATGAAGAAGCGGCAAGCTTAAATTGGCCTTTACAAGAGACTGCATCTACACCCTAAATAGTATAAAGTTTTTATTTTAATCGAATGTGTTGGTGATGTGACCTTGTTAAAAGGCATAGCCTTAAAAAGTCTTGCTATACCCCTAAGTCTATGAGCACTTGTTTTGCTCGAGCTTGAAATTCTGACATTTTGTTGCTTGGTACAAAAGACTGTTTGGGTAGTCTGACTTTTTCTGCGTCTTGGTGAACGCCGTTAATTCGAATTTCGTAATGTAAATGTGGTCCAGTAGATTGGCCCGTGCTCCCCACATACCCAATCAATTGTCCTTTCGAGACCTTGTCTCCAGGCTTTAGGCCCTTTGCAAACTTTGATAGGTGTGCATAAACAGTTAAATATTCTGAGCCATGTTTTAAGTAAACCACATTCCCATAGCCTGTTAATGTAGCTGTATATTTAACAATGCCTTTTGCTGTAGCGTGAACTGGTGTGCCTGAAGGAGCGGCAAAGTCGGTTCCTCTATGAGAGCGATAAACTCTGAGGGTTGGGTGGTAGCGGCTTTTTTGAAATCCTGAGCTAATTCGATTATATTTGTTAGGAGCAAAGGCAAACGTATCGTTAAGAGTTGCTCCTTTTGAGGTGAAGTATTTTTTTTCACCAAGAGAGTTTTTGTAAGCAAAAAGCGCAATGGTTCTTTTCCCGCCAATATAAATCATCGCACAAGGCGTTTTCTCTCCGTCCCATGAAAGAATAAACTTGTCACCCTTTCTTAGGTCTCTTTTAAAGTCTATTTCCCATGAAAAATTATCCACCATCATCTTGGTCACTTCGGCTTCAATGCCAGCTTTTTTGGCATCATAGTTAAGAGACTTATTGATTGTTATTGTTGTGTGTGTTAAGTCTCCAGTAAGCTGAGAATTAACTCTATCGAAGCGAAATTTTTTATTTTCATACGATATAAGTAAAGGGGTTGAATTTATAGGACTAAATATAATTTGTTCTAGATTGTGCCTGTTGTCGAGAGTTATTCTAAATTTGTCGCCAGGAAAAATATTATTCAGTCTCTGGGCTCTTTCGTCAGAAGTCATTAGCTTTGTTAAGAGCGCCCCAGAAAGGCCTGTACTAAAGAAAAACTTATAAAAAGCATCGCCCCTTGACACTTCAAAACTAAAGTCATGCCTTCCATCTGCCATAGATGGAGAGGTTAAAGCTGAGAACAGCAAGAAAAAGGCAAGCAAAAAAGGCCTACACAAAAATAGTAGTTTATTATTAAGCACTTGATTCAATTACAGATCTTGCTATTTGACGAGAAAGTTGGTCATTTTCCACAACTCTCTCAAGTGTGTCAACATTTGATACAGGAACATCTAAAAGCGTTTTTTCTATGGTTTTGCTAATATCAAGAAAGCCAATTTTATTCCCAAGAAAAGCTTCAACGGCAATCTCATTGGATGCATTGAGGGTGCCAGGAGCATTTTTACCTTGTTTTAAGGCTTCATAGGCAAGACCTAGGCAGGGAAAGATGGCCATATTAGGCGATATAAACTCGAGCGGCTTTTGCTTGGCTAGGTCAAGATCTTCTACTCCGGAATTGTGCCGTTCAGGGTAAGAAAGCGCATATGATATTGCGCTTCTCATGTCTGGTAAGCCTAGCTGAGATAAAACACTTCCATCATTAAAATAAACGAAGGAATGAATAATGCTTTGGGGGTGAATAACCACCTCAATTTGATTTGAGCTTAATCCAAACAGAAAGGTTGCCTCAATAACTTCCAGCCCTTTATTCATCATCGTTGCAGAGTCAATTGAAATTTTTCTCCCCATTGTCCAGTTAGGGTGTTGGCATGCCCGTTCTGGGGTGACATGCTTAAGTTCATGAATAGGCGTTTTAAGAAATGGACCGCCTGAGGCAGTTAGCTGTATTTTTTTGAGTCCACCAATTCCTCCTTGGAGGCATTGGAAGATTGCACTATGCTCAGAGTCCACTGGAATTAACTCGGCACCAGATTTTTTAGCAGCATTTATTAGCAAGTCACCTGCTAGGACTAATGACTCTTTGTTAGCCAACATAACTCTTTTGCCAGTATCTACTGCAGCTAAAGTGGACGCCATTCCTGCGCTACCAACAACCGCAGCCATGACGTAATCAACTTCTTTATGAGAGGCTATCTCTATGAGAGCATTCTCACCAGACAAAACGGTCACCCCTTCGGGTGCTGTTTTTCGTAAACTTTCAGCAGCATCAGGATCAACTAGTACAGCATAAGTCGGCATATGTGTTTTACAAAGTAGCAGCATTTTTTGCCAACTTTTGTTTGCACTTAAGGCAAAGACTTTATATTTATCTGTATGACGTGAAATGACCTCAAGCGTATTGAGGCCGATCGAGCCAGTTGCGCCTAATATAGAAACTTCCTTCATATTAAAAAACTAAACAAAAGAAAAAAGATTGGTGCTGCACAGGTTAGGCTGTCTATTCTGTCAAGAAGCCCCCCATGTCCAGGAAGAATTTTTCCGCTATCCTTTACGTCTGCTATACGCTTAAGTACGCTTTCGAATAAATCACCAAGAATCGAGACCAAAGAAACAATTAGTGATAAAACTGCGAAGTTAAAGTAGTTTTCAAGAGTGGGGTTGTCGATTGTTATCAAAACATATAAAGCACCAACAACAAGAGATAAAATAATTCCACCTAATGCGCCTTCAACGGTTTTTCCAGGACTAACATTAGGACAAAGCTTATTTTTACCAAAAGCATTGCCAGCGAAATAAGCCCCAATATCTGCCGCCCATATCAGAGCAAGGAGCAGCAAAACCAGTGAGGCAGTGTTTTTATGAAGCGCGATTAGTGCTAAAGCCATTGGAACTAAAAAAAACAGCCCGTTAACAAGTTTTATAGATAAGGCCTTATCTAAATACTGGCCATGCCTTGGAAAAGTAAGGGTCCAATATAATGCAATAATCCACCAAAGTGACGAGGCGATTAAAACTGGCCTCAGGAGCGACGGCTCCTCTTTTAAAGAATAAGTTATAGCAATAGCTAGAATGATGAACGCAACTTTTCCAGCTATAGATTTTATTTTTATAAGGCTACAGAATTCCCACGACGCAATTATAAGGATCACTATAAGGACTCCTACAAATTGGTTTTGATTTGAAACTAAGACTCCCATAATAACTAGAGGGCCTAGAAGTGCAGCAGTTATTAGCCTCTTAATTAGCACTATGTGTCGCCATTTCTTGCGCCAAAGCGTCGATCGCGCGAATGGAAGCTTTCAATGGCAAGATTAAGAGAGACTTCATCAAAGTCAGGCCACAACGTATCGCAGAAGTAGAGCTCGCTATATGCAATATCCCAGAGTAAAAAATTACTTATTCTTACCTCGCCACTCGTACGAATCAATAAATCAGCTCGAGGGTATTTTGCCAAAGAGGTGTATTTCTGAAATAAAGTAGGGTCGATGTCTTGAGGATTAAGCCCGCCAGTCGAGGCTTGTTCAGCAATTTTTTTTGCAGCCTCAGTGATGTCCCATTGTCCGCCGTAGTTTGCAGCGATAACAAGGTTGAGTCCAGTATTGCTTTGAAGTTGCTCTTGAGCGTCTTCAGCCAAGGATTGAATTTCTGGTGTAAAAACAGAAAGGTCGCCAATAATTTTGAGTTTGATATTGTTGTCTTTGAGTTTTTTGGTTTCGTTTTTAAGTACAGTTAAGAAAAGCTTAAATAGTACGCCAACCTCTTCATCTGAGCGCTTCATATTTTCGCTGCTAAACGCAAAAAGAGTTAAGGTGTTAACGCCTATTTTTGCACAATGCTTGACAATTTTTCGAACACTTTGAACGCCTTTTTGGTGTCCACTAGAGCGAGGAAGGTGTTTTGATTTCGCCCACCGGCCATTGCCATCCATAATAATGGCTATATGTTTTGGTGGGAGCCTTTCGCTCATAAAGGGTATTGTTTTTTTGAAGCCATAGGGCGCAATTATACCTATAGGGCCTTCTAAAACCTAATGTAAAGTCTGGCTACTGTAATTAGCTTATAAGGGTAAACCAGCTTAATAAAAAACAGATATCTTTATGCGGTAAAATTGTTTCATATGAGCTTAGCAAAGAGAATTATTCCATGTCTTGATGTCCGAGATGGGCGTGTTGTAAAAGGCGTTCAATTTGTTGATATTAAAGACGCAGGCGACCCTGTTGAAGTTGCAAAGCGCTATGATATTGAGGGGGCTGATGAGATTACCTTTCTTGACATTACAGCGTCGCACGAGGGTCGAGATACTACTATACACATGGTTGAGAAAATTGCTGAACAGGTCTTTATTCCGCTGACTGTGGGGGGAGGTATTCGTAAAGCTGAGGATGTTCGAGCAATGCTGAAGGCTGGTGCTGATAAGGTGGCTGTTAATTCTGCTGCAATCTTTAATCCTGGACTAATCAACGAGCTTTCTAGAGTTTTTGGATCTCAATGCATTGTTATTGCAATTGACGCTAAACGAGTTTCTAATGACCCAGCAAAATGGGAAATATTTACTCACGGGGGGCGCAAACCAACTGGAATTGATGCTATTGAATGGGCTATAAAAATGACCCAGGGAGACGAAGGCGCAGGCGAGATTTTATTAACTTCAATGGATAGAGATGGAACAAAGGACGGGTTTGATATTGCCCTTACTAGAGCAATATCGGATGCAGTTTCTGTCCCTGTAATTGCATCTGGGGGCGTTGGCAAGTTGTCGCATTTATCCGAAGGCGTGATAGATGGCGGTGCAGATGCAGTTCTAGCTGCAAGCATTTTTCATTTTGGTGAATATACTATAGGAGAGGCTAAAAAATCAATGCATGATAGAGGTATTGAAGTTAGGCTATAGAATATTGAGTTTTGAGGCTCAACAGCGTATCATTACGCAGTTTTGATTCTAGGACTGTAATGACTGTAAAAAAAGAATTTTGGGCGTTATTGGGATTATTTATATTGCCTATTGCTCTTGGCACTCTATTTTTTTATTTAAACCCAAGCTATTTTACTAAAAGCACGGTTAATTACGGGGAGTTGGTTCGCCCTGTAATCGCCACCGATGCTTCAGATATTGAAATTGAAGGCGACGCTTCTTTAGATGGCATATGGACCATTGTTTATGTTGCGAGCAGCTGCGATAGTGTCTGTGATAAAGCAGTTGCTGATATAAAGACTATTCGCACCCTTATAAATATGGATATGCGACGAATTCAAAGAATGCTTATTACTAAAGATGGATCATCTCCAAAGATCATTGATGAGAACTTAATCAAAGCAAAAATTACTAGTGAAAGGCTTACCGAAAACCTCTCTAAGTTTCCTGAAAATGCTATTTATTTAATAGATCCTATAGGCAACTTTATGCTCTATTACAAGCCCCAAGGAATTAATATTAAATTTGTTTTAAAAGATCTTAAGCGGCTTTTAAAGTACTCCAGAATAGGATAAAAAATGACAAGCTCGCCTTCAATTAAAGATCTATTAGCCTTATGTAAATTAAAAGTTGTTTCGCTTATTTTGCTCACCGCTGTTGTTGGAATGCTTTTAGCTGTTCCTTATGTACCTAACCTATTGCTTATTGTCATTGCTTCAATTGGTATTTCTTTGTCTGCGATGTCTGCAGCAGTTTTCAACCATATTATTGATGAAAAAATTGATCTACAAATGTCAAGAACGGATCGTCGACCATTGCCCAAGGGAAAGGTAACTCGTAATCAGGCTCTTGTCTGGGGTTTGTTTTTAGGGCTTGTTGGTATTGCTTTGTTGTTTTTCTTCGTTAATGCGCTCACCGCTGTTTTGACGTTCCTATCGCTTATTGGTTATGCGGTTTTTTATACGATGTATTTAAAACATGCAACGCCACAAAATATCGTTATTGGTGGCGCTGCTGGTGCTGCACCGCCGGTTCTTGGGTGGACCTCGGTTGCCGGTTCTCAAGGCATCGAATATGCGCTTTTACTTTTTTTAATCGTATTTATTTGGACACCACCACATTTTTGGGCTTTGGCTATTCATAGGCGAGATGAATACAAAAAAGCGCAAGTGCCTATGTTGCCAGTCACCCACGGCCTTGAGTTTACCAGGGTACAAATTCTCTTATACACTGTGCTATTGTTTCTCGTTACGCTCCTTCCTTACCTAACTGGAATGAGTGGGGTTATTTACCTAATTTCCGCAGCCACTTTGGGCGCTCTTTTCTTAGGCTACTCCGTTAAGATTTTTCTAGAGCCGGACAACCCAAGGATTGCATTTAAAACCTTTAAGTACTCTGTAAATTACCTGATGGTCTTATTCGTGGCTCTTTTAGTTGACCACTACCTACTGATGACCTTTGGAGTCTCTATCTAGCTATGAGGGCAATGTTGCAAGTCTTTCGGGCGGTAGTATCAGCCATGATTGGTGTTGGCAAAAAGCAAAACCTTGAAAAAGATTTTGAGTCTACTGAGAAAAACGGCCCCTGGGCATACATAATTGTTGGACTAATTATGACAATCCTTTTTATTGGAACTATACTTTTTGCAGTAAGGCTCGCCTTATCGTAGCGCCTCAATAATTTCATCAATAGCCTTCGCCATAGCAGTAGGCTCATGAGGACTTGTTAACAAAGCAGTTAACTTAAGGTCAGGACTAAAGAGTAGGTAGCTGCTAGTATGGTCAATGTCATAATGTGCAGTTTTGGTGTTTGTCTGGCTGTCACTATTATCCATATCGTGATCCTCATGAGAATCCATATCTGAGTCCATATCATTATTCTTATGCTCGTGTTCACCGTTTTCACCATGGGAGCTATGATCTTCTTGCGCTAATTTTTGTGACTCAACAACCTCATGATAAACTCCAAGAGATTTACTAATAGACATTAGCTCATCTTGATACGCCGTTAAGCCGAGAAAGGACGGGTTAAAAGCACTTGCAAACTTATTAAGCTTTCCAATGTCTCGATTTGGGTCTACAGAAATAAAGACAACTTGTAGGCTATCTTTGTTGTCCATCATCTGATAAGTAAGATTAATTTTTGAGAGGTCAACTGGGCATATATCCGGACATGAGGCATAACCAAAATATAATAAAGCCCACTTACCTTGGGTCAGGTCAGATAAATGAACGGCATCGGATTTATCATTTATAAAGTGTAACTTATCGGAAGAAGATTTTGCTTGTGGGTATAGAGATGCAGCAGGAGCGACGGAATTTTTTAGCTCACCAATACTTGGCTTACCATTCAAATAAAAAAAAGCAGCAACTCCAATAAGAATGATTAAAAGTAGTGAAGAGAGTAGAGTTGATTTATTCATAATAGGTTGTTTTGAATTATTAATAAAGTCATTGAGCAGTCATTGGATTGTTAAAGACCTTGTGAGCCAAGCTTGTGAGACTTAATAAGAGGCCTAACGCAACTGCATTATGCATCACGGCGGCAAACATTGGTAATGACATAACAACATTGATGATCCCTAGAGCAACCTGCGCTGCTAAAAGAATAAGCATAAGAAAAAGGTTATTTTTAAGAATTGTGTAATTTTTAAAAGAAAAAGTCAAGGCAATTATAGCCACCGTAACAACCAAAGCACCAATCCGGTGTACCATTTGAATAGCATTTCTGGTTTGATTTTCCAAAACACCAAACTCGTAATCTATGCCAAGTGGCCCCCAAAAATATGCATTTTTAAAATCCATATCATCAGGCCACAACTGGCCTAAACAGGTTGGAAAATATTCTCCACATGATAGGGCTGCATAGTTTGTACTTGTCCATCCACCTAGAAAAATTTGGAACACTAAAAGAGCGACAACAGAAACGAGCATTATTTTGTGACGCTTTAAAACATGTTGATTCAATTGCATTGGAGTGCGCTGATTTAATAGCAACCAAAAAACTAAAATTGTTGTTGAAAAGCCACCTAATAAGTGCATCGTAACAATACCAGGGTGGACTTGTTCGGTCACCGTCCACATTCCAAGCGCCCCCTGAAAACCTACCAGTAAAAGCAGAAGGGCTGGAAGCTTTATTGACTGCACTCTTTCAGTTTTACGAAACGCTGCAAATAATAATATCACTATTATTGAAAGGCCAAGTGTAGATGCTGCATATCTATGAACCATCTCTTTCCAGGCCTTTGCTGTATCAAGAGGTTTTTCATATTCGTCTGATACAACATCAGGAACAAGCAGTTGGCCATAACATCCAGGCCAATCTGGACAACCTAGTCCGGCATCTGCAAGACGAGTATATGCACCAAGCACGACAACTATAAGCGCCAATATTAGCGAAAGGTTAAGTGTTTTTGTGTACATAGTCATCCATTGGTTTAGCAGCTAGGTATTTTAATGAAGCAAGTTAATTGATGGGAAAATATTGTGCTAAATATAGCAAACAACAATTGTATATGGGATTTTTTTGTTAAATTTTAACGACTATTGCTTTATTTTTTTTATTGATATCAAGGCGCTGATGAATAAAGTTCAATTAATATTGAGAATAAAGGCGAATTTTTGCTTGGTAAAAAAGCCATAAACAGGTATCATTTGATAGCATTTTTGAACGAAGTTGAAATGCCATATTAGACATTTCTGTATATTTTAAAAATGTCGTATATAATACCCTTTTTTTAATTGTGGTTATTTTTTTAGTTAGTCCTTAAAGAAATATTAAATTCGGAGAATCTATGAAACTATTGTTGACTCTTGCTGGCGCAATAACTGCCTTACTGAGCTCTAAATCTGTATTGGCAGAATATGGGCTTAATATGACCCAGGGAATTACAGATATCAGTAAGGATATTTATGGCCTTCATATGATGGTGTTTTGGGTATGTGTTGCAATTGGGGTCGTTGTTTTTGGCGCAATGTTTTATTCGATTATTGCACACAGAAAATCCAAGGGCGCTAAAGCAGCTCATTTTCATGAGAGCACAACTGTTGAATTTCTTTGGACGGGTGTACCAATCTTGATCTTAATTGCAATGGCAATTCCAGCATCTAAGACGCTTATAGATATAGAAGTTTTGGACAAGGCCGACATGACAGTTAAAGTAACCGGAATGCAGTGGAAGTGGCAATACGACTACCCTGAGGAAGGCATAAGTTTTGTTTCTAATCTCTCCCAATCCTCCAGAGACGTAGTTGATGGAACACCAGAAGAGCGTGAAGCAGTTGATAACGACGACACCTATCTTCTTTCTGTTGACAAGCGCCTAGTGGTTCCAGTTGACACCACTATTCGCTTTTTGATTACCTCATCTGATGTAATACATAACTGGTGGGTGCCAGCATTTGCGGTTAAACAGGACGCTAATCCAGGCTTTATTAATGATGCATGGGCAAAGCCTTCAGAAATCGGAACATACAGAGGCCAGTGTGCTGAGCTCTGTGGGAAAGATCATGGATTTATGCCAATTGTGGTTGATGTTGTTTCTAAAGCTGACTATGCCGAGTGGGTCGAAAGCATGCAGGCAGAAAAGGTAGCTGAGGCCGCAAGCGCCACCATGGTTTGGACTGAGGATGACCTTGTTGCTAAGGGTGAAACTATCTATAACGCAAACTGTTCAGGTTGTCACCAAAAAGACGGCTCTGGTATGCCTGGCGTCTTCCCTGCAATGATAGGGTCAAGTGTGACAAATGGACCAGCTGCAGATCACCTCAACATTGTTATTAATGGTAAGGGTGGAATGCCTGCATTCAAAATGCTAAGTGACTCTGAATTGGCTTCAGTGATTACCTATGAAAGAAGATCTTTTGGTAACAATGGATCAGTTGTTCAACCATCAGATGTTACATCTGCACGTTAATTTAAGGAGAAATACATGAGCTCAACTACAACGGCAGCAGCACACGACGACCACCATCACGGTCCAGAAAAAGGGCTTCTAAGGTGGATTAAAACAACCAACCATAAAGATATTGGTACGCTCTACTTGTGGTTTTCTTTTGTGATGCTTCTTGTAGGTGGCGCATTAGCTATGGGAATTCGTGCAGAGCTTTTACAGCCAGGCCTGCAATTATTTGAACCACAATTTTTTAACCAACTAACAACCATGCACGGTCTTATTATGGTATTTGGCGCTATTATGCCTGCCTTTGTTGGACTAGCTAACTGGTTAATTCCTATGATGGTTGGGGCACCTGATATGGCCTTACCTAGAATGAATAACTGGAGTTTTTGGATCTTACCTTTCGCAGGCGCAATTCTTATTAGTACGTTTTTTATGGAAGGCGGTGCGCCGGCATTTGGATGGACCTTCTACGCACCACTCTCAACTACCTTTGCTCCTGACTCAACAGACTTCTTTATCTTTGCTGTTCACTTGCTGGGCTTTTCATCAATCATGGGATCGATAAATATTATTGCCACTGTTCTTAACATGAAGGCACCTGAAATGAGATTAATGGACATGCCTTTGTTTGTATGGACCTGGCTAATTACATCATTTTTGTTAATTGGTGCAATGCCTGTTTTAGCAGGCGCCGTTACAATGATGCTTACCGATAGAAATTTTGGTACCGCCTTTTTTGATGCAACAGGCGGTGGAGACCCAGTAATGTTCCAGCATATTTTTTGGTTCTTTGGACACCCAGAGGTATATATTATGATTTTGCCTGCCTTTGGTATTATTTCTCATATCATTCCAACGTTTGCTCGGAAGCCTCTATTCGGCTATTCGTCGATGGTTTACGCAACCGCCTCGATTGCTTTCTTGTCCTATATTGTGTGGGCGCACCATATGTTTTTAACGGGAATGCCGGTAGCGGGTGAGCTTTACTTTATGTATGCAACCATGTTAATTGCTGTGCCAACTGGTGTAAAAGTGTTTAACTGGGTGGCAACTATGTGGAAGGGCTCTATGACTTTTGAGACCCCTATGCTTTGGGCGCTATCGTTTGTTTTCTTGTTTACTATTGGCGGCTTCTCAGGCTTAATGCTTGGTATTGCGCCAGCGGACATTCAATATCACGATACCTATTTCGTAGTCGCACACTTTCACTATGTTCTTGTAACAGGCGCTTTGTGGGGAATTATTGCGGCAGTGTTTTATTGGCTTCCAAAATGGACAGGAAAAATGTATAACGAGACGCTTGGAAAAGTTCACTTTTGGTGGTCATTGATTTCTGTAAATGTATTGTTTTTCCCTCAGCACTTTTTAGGTTTAGCAGGAATGCCTCGCCGTATCCCTGACTATGCATTGCAGTTTGCTGACTTTAATTATATTTCTTCAATTGGTGCATTCTCTTTTGGCCTATCATTTTTGTTGTTTACCTATATTGTGGTTGACTGTATACGTAACGGCAAGCCTGCAGACGCACGTCCCTGGCCAAGTGCTAAGGGGCTTGAGTGGACTTTGTCTTCGCCAGCTGCTTACCATAGCTTTGGTGAGCCACCAACAAGAGCTGAAATTTTGGCAGAGTCACAGCATAGCTGATGGCAGATAATAAAAACAACAAAGGCGCCATTACAACTGCTTTAATAGTTGGCGCTATTGCAATAGGAGTATATGTAGCGACCATTTTGCTTAATGGCTGAGATGGAAAGAAAAAAAATTACAAAAGGGTTTTGGATCAAGCTGGTTTCTGTTCCCATTTTGATGTTCTTTTTTGCTTATGCCATGGTGCCAATTTACGAGGTCTTGTGTGATATTACAGGCTTTAATGGAAAAACGGGGACTGTAGAAACTGAGCAGTTATATGAGGTAAACGAGGAGCGTATTGTTAGTGTAAGTTTTTTTGCGTCAACTAGTCCTGGGTTTCCAGTACAGTTCGCCCCTAAGGTTAACTCTATGGAGGTTGTACCAGGTAAGTTTTATACGACAAGTTATATAGCAAAAAATACGACTGATGAGATGATTTATGGACAGGCTATCCCAAGTGTAGCGCCCACAGATGCAGCTCTTTATTTTAAGAAGTTAGAGTGTTTTTGTTTTATTAAGCAAGGGTTCAAGCCTAATGAAGAGGTTGAGATGGAGCTTCGATTTGTAATTGAGCCGGAGATGGAAGAGCGAATTAAAGACGTAAGTTTGTCATATAATTTTTATAAGTTAGATAGTTAAAGAGAGGAAGAAAAATGAGCAACGAAAAATATTATGTCCCTCATGGAACCTACTGGCCAATCATAGGCTCTGTTGGTATTTCAACACTATTTGTTGGGTTTGCTAACCACATGCATCACGTAGGTTGGGGATGGCCGGTGATGTTGTTGGGCTTTTCAATAATTGCCTTTATGTTGTTTGGATGGATCGGAACCGTGGTCAACGAAAGCATTAGCGGCACTTATAATAAGCAGGTTGATAGGTCATTTCGATGGGGTATGAGCTGGTTTATCTTTTCTGAGGTAATGTTTTTCGCAGCATTCTTTGGCGCCTTGTTATATGCAAGAACGATAAGTGTTCCGTGGTTGGGAGGTGCAGATAATAATGTATTTACCCCTGAGCTTTGGGAAGGTTTTAAGGCTGCTTGGCCTCTGATAAACACGCCCGGCACAATTGGACAAAATGGAACAACCTTCTCAACTGGTTTTGAGTTAGTTGATGCTTGGGGGTTGCCTGCAATTAACACCGCTCTTCTTTTAACTTCGGGCGTTACTATTACATACGCTCATCATGCTTTAAGGTCAGGACACAGAGATGCATTGGTTGCCTGGATGATTGCAACTATCGCTTTGGGCGTCTTGTTTTTAGGTTTTCAGATTACCGAATACGGCCACGCTTATCATGATGGCTTGAAACTCACATCAGGCATCTATGGATCAACCTTTTATTTATTAACAGGCTTCCATGGATTCCATGTTACGGTTGGCGCAATTATGCTAACAGTAATTTTATATCGTATACAAAAAGGCCACTTTAATGCTGATAATCATTTTGCTTTTGAAGGCGTTGCCTGGTATTGGCACTTTGTTGACGTGGTATGGGTGGGGCTATTTATTTTTGTTTATTGGATATAATTGTAAACAAGTGGTTTCTATAAAAGGCCCCTTGTTAGGGGTCTTTTTTTTGCATTTTATAATGGAGAATTATGAGTTTTTTCGTAATAGCAATTATCGTTATAATTTTTCTAAGTTTGGGTTCAGCGGCTATTGGAATGATCAGAGGTGGGCAAGAAGGCTCAGATAAAATGTTTAACTCTTTAAGATTTCGAACAGCTTTATCGGTGTTCCTTTTTGTTGCACTAATGTTTGCAAGTTATATGGGCTGGATTGCGCCGAACAACATTCTACCCACACAGTAATGACTCTTCGTTTTATTATTCCATCTCTCCTTATAGCTACCACATGTGCTTTTTTAGTTTCTCTTGGTTTTTGGCAGTTAGATCGTGCCGATGAAAAGCGTTCAATTGAAGCCGCAATTAAAAAAGCAAATTCAGGAGCCGTTGAACTTATAGTTTCTGAGGATAATCTTCAGGATAAAGAATATTATCAGGTTCGACTTCAAGGGGAGTACATAAACAATAAGCAGTTTATTTATGATAACCAAATTGTTGATCAGGTTTCAGGCTACTATGTTCTCACTCCCTTTGCATTGAACGACCAATCAAAGGCTATTTTGATAAACAGAGGCTTTATCCCTTGGAATGGCAGAAGAGATAAATTAGCAGACATATTTATCGAGCAAGGCGAAAGAGAGATTAAGGTTCAAATATCAAAACCAATTAAACGCATAGAGCTTAAGGTAAGCGAGGTTAGTCGTGAATTCCCAGTACAATTACAGGCGCTTGATATAGAAGAAATGAGCGCTATAGCTCAGCTTGATTTTTTACAGGTAGTTGGCTTGCTGGATGCTAATTCCATTGACGGTTTTGTTAGAAAATGGGAACCCTATACTGGCAGTATTGAAAAACACGTAGGTTATGCAATCCAGTGGTTTTTGATGGCGCTCGTTCTTGCAATTATAGGTATCCGTTTAGCCATCAAGCAACGAAAATAACAATCCTATTTTGGGGTTATAAAATATTGCTGAAAAAAAATCCTTTACTGTATAATTTCGCCCTAAGCCGACATAGCACAGCTGGTAGTGCAACTGATTTGTAATCAGTAGGTCCGCGGTTCGAGTCCGTGTGTCGGCACCAGCAATTCTTTATTAAGCGGTCTCAATGGCCGCTTTTTAGTTTAACTTTTGCAGGTTATATATCGCTAACTCTTACCCGTTCTCGCAAAATAAATTTTTGTACTTTTCCAGTTGAAGTTTTTGGGATATCCTCAAAAATAAATTTACGTGGCAATTTATACGAAGCCATATTGTCTCTACACCATTGACTTAATTCAGCCTCAGATGCAGAGCCCTCAGTATTCAGTTGAACAAATGCACAGGGAGTTTCGCCCCACTTTTCATCTGGCATTGCTACTACAGCAACTGCGACGACTGCAGGATGCTTATACAAAACTTCTTCAATCTCAATGGACGATATATTTTCACCGCCCGATATAATAATATCTTTAGATCGATCTTTTAGTTGGATATAGCCATTTTCATGTATCACCCCTAAGTCTCCGGAATGAAACCAGCCATCTTTAAATGATTCGTCAGAGGCCTGCTTATTTTTAAAGTAGCCCTTCATAACCACGTTGCCCCTGAACATTACTTCACCAATTGTTTTGCCGTCATGGGGTACAGACTCCATTGTTTCAGGGTTCATAACATCTAAGGATTCAAGAGGAAGATAGCGAACGCCTTGGCGTGCTTTAAGGTTTGCTTGCAGGCCTTCATCTAATGCATCCCACTCCTGGTGCCACTCATTAACCACGGAAGGGCCGTATGTTTCAGAAAGACCATAAAGATGGGTAACATTAAAACCTGAAGCCTTCATTTCGGTAAGAATGTTTTCTGGAGGCGGTGCTGCAGCAGTAAAGAATTCCACTCGATTATCAAGTAAATGCCTTTCATTTTTATCAGCAGACAGGATTGTTGACATGACAATAGGGGCGCCACATAAGTGGGTAACTTTATGGTCTGATAAGGCATCCCAAATCGGCCCAGACCTGACATGTCTTAGGCAAACATGAGTGCCAATGATTGCCGACATTGTCCAAGGAAAGCACCAGCCGTTACAGTGAAACATGGGCAGTGTCCAAAGGTAGATCGCATGTTTATTTATTGATGCAATGAGTGCATTTCCCTGGGCTAGCAAGTAGGCTCCTCGATGATGAGAAACAACCCCCTTTGGATTTCCAGTGGTCCCAGAAGTATAGTTTAGTGAGATTGCATCCCATTCATCTTCAGGCATAAGCCAATCGAACTCATCATCCCCATTAGATAAAAAAGAATCATATTCGATCGCACCAGCTAGTTCATCATTAATTGGAAACTCGCTATCATTGTAGTCAATCAGAATTGGATTAATTTGAGATAGCTCTAATGCAACTCTAATAGTGCTTAGAAATTCACGATCAGCAATCAATACTTTGCTATCAGCATGGTCTAATTGGTAGGCAATTGTTGTAGCGTCGAGTCGAGTATTTATGCTATGTAAAACTGCACCGCACATTGGTACACCATAATGTGACTCTAGCATTGCAGGCGTGTTTGCTAGCATTACTGAAACTGTATCCCCTCGACCAACGTCCTTATTTGAAAGTGCTGAAGCAAGCTGACGTGAACGACGATAAAATTCATCATAGTTGCGTCTAATGGAGCCATGAATGATTGCAGTATGGTTTGGGAATACTGATGCAGCCCTCTCTAGAAAAGTAAGTGGAGTTAAGGGTTGATAGTTTGCTGGGTTACGATCTAGGCCAGTGTTATACGGGTTACTCATTATTTGTTATCACTATTCATCTTGCCATTTAGGCTGGCGTTTTTCTATAAATGCATCGATACCTTCTTGGGCATCTATTTTCAACATATTCTCTACCATTACTGATGATGTATAGTCATAAGCATCGGAAAGCGACATCTCTTTTTGCTTGTAAAAAGCCTGCTTACCAGTTTTTAATGTCATGCTTGATTTAGAGGCAATTAACTTGGCCATAGTCATTGTACTTTCAGTTAAATTGTTATCCTCAACAACTTGATTTACTAGGCCGATATGTTCTGCTTTTTCTGAATCCACTATTTCCCCGGATAGGAGCATCTCCATTGCTGCCTTGTTAGACACATTTCTAGAGAGAGCTACCATTGGAGTTGAACAAAAAAGACCAATATTCACCCCTGGCGTGACAAAGCGAGCAGATTTGCTTGCAATGGCTAGGTCGCAACAAGCAACCAATTGACAACCTGCGGCTGCAGCAACACCTGAAACCTCCGCAATTACTGGTTTAGAATTGTTAGTAATTAGTTGCATAAGCGTAGAGCACATTGAGAACACTTCTTTGAAATATTGATGACCCTTATCTGCATTATTTCGTTCAGCAGACATCTGTTTTAAGTCGTGGCCAGAACAGAAGGCAGGACCATTTGCGGCAATCACTATTACTCGAACTACGTTATTTGTAGATGCTTGATTTATTGATTCAGAAAGAGCAGCCATCATCTCTTCAGAAAGAGCGTTTCGGCGTTTTGTGTCATTCATTGTAAGGCGTAATACGCCATCTTGAGTCAACTCTTGAGTCAACAAATCTTGCTTGATAGGATCGCTAGTATTGGTCATAAGATTAGCTCCATAGTAGCACAAATTATTAAAAAACTTATTCTTTGTTAACGTTGACCTCTACACTTTTATCTAACGAGTTCGCAATGAAGCAATATCTGTGGGCTCGGTCATGCATTTTTGCAAGGCTAGCCTCATTGACTTCAAAGTTATCATCAAAACCCACTACTGGGTTTAGGTCAATTCGATTAACACACATTTGGCCTTTTTGATTTTTTCCTAAATAGGCAAAAGCATGGTCCTGATAATCACAAACTGGCCATTTCGCCTTTGCTGCTAAAGCTAAAAATGTCATCATATGGCAGCTACTTAATGAGGCAGCTAATGCTTGTTCGGGGTTTGTATTGGCTGCGCTACCACCCCAGTCAGGCGCAGTATCAGACGTAACTTTGAATGTCTCATTGTAAACCACTTCGTGCTCACTTGAGAATTGACCTGAAATCAGTTCTGATTCTTTTCGGACCCAATTAATTTGAATTGATAATTCTGACATTCGACTACTTTATGATGTTGAGTTCACGTGTAAGCTCTGAAAGAATTTCTGGGCCATCAGCTCTTAAGATTACAATTTCCTCAAGCCTTACACCAAACCTGCCTTGAAGGTAAATCCCTGGCTCAATTGAGAACACCATTCCTTCATCAAGAATCACTTCAGAGGTGGCTGTTATGTATGGGGGCTCGTGAATATCGATACCAAGCCCGTGACCTGTTCGGTGTACAAAAAATTCTCCATAACCGGCTTCTGTAATTACGCCTCTTGCTGCCGCGTCAACATCTTTTGCCATTACACCAGGTTTTGCAGCTGACATTGCTGCTTGCACAGCGCGCTCAACAATAGCATGAATTTCTAGATAACCTTCTGGCGGCTCACCGAGAACTGACATTCGAGTCATATCACTTGGAAAAGTCCCTTTTCTTCCACCAATATCTATTAGAACAGCATCACCATATTCTACTTTTCTATCTCCTGTATGGTGATGAGGAAAAGCTCCATTGGGGCCGGAACCTACAATGCAAAATTGAGGCTTCGCTCCCTCAGAGATAAAATGTTTATTTATTGCTTCACCAATTTCAAGTTCAGTTACCCCTTCTTTAATTGCAGCAAAACCCGCTTGCATTGCACGGTCATCTATCAAGGCATTTTCTTTAAGATTAATAAATTCTGTCTGGTCTTTTCGCATCCTTAAAGCGCCAATTGTTGAGGTAGTAAATTCATAGGATGGATTTGACAAAGCCTCTATAAGAATTAAAGCAAAGTGAGAACGCATTGCCTCATCTATGGCAATGTGTTTTGCAGAACTTTCGCCAATATATAAAAGCGCCTCTTTAAGAGCCTGGTCTGGACCGTTTTCATCGTTCCAGCTATTCATTGCTATATCGGTTCTCTTTCTAGCATCCTCTGCATTAACTGACGGCATTAAAAATGCTTCTTTTTCTTTTCCTATTAAAAGCATGCATGGTCTTTCATCTGGATATGGGTTGAAACCTAAGAGCCAGTTCATGTGTGTTCCAGGTCCAAGCGCTAAAAGCTCAACATTATTTATTTTCATGAGCTTTCTGAGATTTATTAGTTTGTTAGACATAGGATTTCCAGATAATCATGTAATACTTAACTTTCAAATACGCCCTTCATCAAGAGCTAGACAGGCGGCTTGAGACTCACCATATGTCTCCATAATCGGTTCAGATATTTTACAACTCTTGTGAGCATGTTGACAACGAGGATTAAAGGCGCAACCAGTAGGCGGATTTATAGGAGAAGGTAATTCACCTATTAACTTAATGCGCTGTCGTTTTGTGTTTATATTGGTGCTAGGAGTAGCTGATAATAGAGCTTGTGTATAAGGGTGTTTTGGGTTATTAAAAATTACCTCACTTGGACCCTGCTCTACCGGCTTACCTAGATACATTACTAATATCTCATCAGCAATATGGCGAACTACGCTTAAATCATGGGAGATAAAAACATAAGCTAGTCCTAGTTCCTGTTGTAGTTCAATCAGGAGGTTGATTACTTGAGCTTGTATCGACACATCAAGAGCAGAAACTGGCTCGTCTAAGACCACCACTTTGGGTTTAAGAATTAAAGCCCTGGCAATCGCTACTCTTTGGCGTTGGCCTCCCGAAAACATGTGAGGATATCTCTGAAAATGCTCCTTTCGTAAGCCCACAAGTTCCATCATTTCCAAAACTTTCTGATGTCTTTCATTTGTGCTTAAATCTGTATTGATAATGAGAGGCTCTTGTATGATATTGCCAATTTTTTGGCGCGGGTTGAGAGACCCAAAAGGGTCTTGAAAAACCATCTGTATAGATTGCCTTAATTGTTTTTTTATTGCTTTATCAGTTGTTATTGCAACGTCTATACCGTCAATACTTAGCTGCCCTGATGTAGGTTGTTCAATCATAGTTAGGAGGCGTGCCAAGGTTGACTTGCCACAACCTGACTCTCCTACTACAGCTAAGGTTTTTCCCGCATAGAGCTCAAAGCTTGCACCAGCTAGAGCCTTTAAGTTTTTGGATGGTTGTAAGTATCCACTTTTAATGGAATAGTATTTGTGAAGGTCTCTTGCATTAATGAGTTGTTCCGACATTATTCAGACTCCACGCTTATGGCTTTTGGTTGGCTTAACGGAAAGTGACATAGTATTCCATCTTTGAGCTTAGGGGGTTCTTGTCTGCAAACTTCCTGTGCATAACTACAACGAGGGCTAAATAGGCATCCTTGTGGCCGATCCATTTGCCCTGGGACAACTCCTGGTATAGCATTTAAAAGTTTATCTTGTGCTCTCTCAGGGAGCGCATTTAATAGCGCTTCAGAGTATGGATGTTTTGGGGTTTTGAATAGTTTTTCAGCTTTCCGTTGTTCTACTTGTTGACCGGCATAAAGAACAACTACGCGCTCGGCAGTTTCAGCTACTACTGCCATATCATGCGTAATCAAAACCAAGGCCATACCGTGGTTTTTCTGGAGTTCAATTAACAGCTCCAATATCTGAGCTTGGATAGTGACATCTAGAGCAGTGGTTGGCTCATCTGCAATCAATAATTTAGGCTGACAAGCAATCATCATTGCAATCATAACTCTCTGACACATTCCGCCCGAGAGCTGGTGTGGATATGAGTTGAGTCTGCTTTCAGCTGCAGGTATTCCAACTTGATTTAACAACTCGATAGCACGATTATTATAACTTCGACGTTTTCCACCAAAATGTTGACAGAGAACTTCTGTTATTTGATAGCCAACAGTAAAACAAGGGTTAAGGCTTGTCATCGGTTCTTGAAAAATCATGCTGATGTCTTTACCGATTATTTTTCGTCTTTGTTTATCATTCATGCCAAGTAAGTCTTGACCATCAAATAGCATAGAGTCCGCACTTACTTTGGCAGTCCAGGGAAGAAGGCCCATTAGGGCCAACATGGCTACCGATTTTCCGGAACCAGATTCTCCTACAATGGCTAGAATTTCACGTTCGTCAACAGATAAATTAACGCCATCTACTGCCCTCAAAGAGCCAGTCGCGGTAGCAAACTCAACAGTTAAATTGGTAATTTCTAGTAATGCCATTTCTACGACCTCTTAAGTTTTGGGTCGAGCGCATCTCTTAGACCATCACCGACAAGATTGATTGCCAGCACTGCCAACAAGATTGCTATACCAGGAAAGGTAACTGTCCAGGGTGCATTTAATATGAGGTCTCGATTTTCTGCAATTAATGTCCCCCATTCTGGTGTTGGTGCCTGTGCGCCCATGCCTAAGAATCCTAACGCTGCAGTGTCGAGAATGGCGGTAGAGAAGCTCAAAGTTCCTTGAACAATTACTGGAGCCATACAGTTTGGCAGGATACTCACGAACATTAGTCTTGTCGAGCTTGCACCCGTCATTTTGCTTGCAGTAACATAATCACGGTTTAACTCAGAAAGTGTTGAGGCTCGGGTTAAGCGAACAAAATAGGGTGTATATGTGATGGCTATTGCTACCATAGCATTTAGTAGCCCAGGACCGAGTATTGCAACCAATACTAGCGCTAAGAGTAATCCAGGTACAGCCATAATGGTGTCCATAACTCGCATAATTGTAGTTTCCAACCAGCCACCACGATAACCAGCAACTAAGCCCAGGAAAACACCAACCGACAAAGATAAAACAACTACTATAGCGCCTGCAAGTAATGATAATCTTGAACCGTGAATGATACGTGACAACATATCACGCCCAGCGTAGTCAGTGCCAAGGAAAAATTGCATTTGACCTCCCTCTTTCCAGGCAGGAGGAAGTTTGGCAAATTGGCGATACTGTTCAGCTGGTTCGTGCGGGCTAATGACATCAGCAAACAACGCCATAAGAACCACTAAAACCAAAAATACAAGACCCGCCACTGCAGTCTTACTGACACTAAAGTAGAACCAAAATTCTTGCCATTGTTGGCTTAGAGTCGATTTTGAAGAGGCCGCAGAAGGATTCATGATTTGTCCTTTTTATGCAATATTCGAGGATTAATAAATCCATAGAGCAAGTCGACAATCAGATTGACGGTCATAATGGTAAGGGCAATAAGTAAAAGCCCACCCTGGACAGCATAATAGTCACGGGCAAAAATTGAAAAAATGATCCATTTACCTATACCAGGCCAACCAAAAATAGTTTCAGTCAAAATTGCACCAGCTAGCAGTATTGCAACCATTAAACCAATAACAGTAACCACCGTTATCAATGCATTGCGTAACGCGTGAATTGTTACTACTCTAAAAGTTGACAAGCCTTTAGCGCGCGCGGTACGGACATAGTCTTCGTTTAATACTTCAAGCATAGCGGAGCGAGTTTGTCGTGCAATAACAGCCAACGGTATAGTTCCTAGAACCACAGTCGGTAAAATTAAATGATGTAAGGCGTTAAGAAATGAACCTTTTTCATCGCTGAGCAAGGTATCAATCAGCATAAATCCAGTGACAGGATCTACATCAAATAAAAACGACAATCTGCCCGATACGGGCGTTAGATTTAAGGTGTTTGAAAATAAGATAATGAGTAGTAAGCCCCACCAAAATATTGGCATCGAGTATCCAACGAGAGATATACCCATGATTCCTTGATCAATCTTTGAGCCTCGTTTTAAGGCGGCAATTATGCCAGCTGGTACGCCAATCATGATAGCAAAAATAATTGCACAAATGGCAAGCTCTGCTGTGGCTGGAAATAACTCAAAGAACTCTTCAACTACCGGTCTGTTGGTTTTTACTGAAACTCCTAAGTCACCATGAAGTACATCGCTTAGGTAGCTGAAATACTGCTGCCATATAGGCTTATCTAAACCCAAATTAGCTAGGATTTCAACCCTCTTTTCAGCACTAACGCCACGTTCACCAGCCAATACCTCAACTGGGTCACCTGGAAGCACTCTTATAAACCCAAATGCAACCACAGTAACACCAATAAATACTGGCACCAGTAACATTAATCGGTTAATTAGAAAGCGAAACATAGGGCCTTAGCTTTGTGATATGGATTGGTAGGCTAAATAGCTATCATACCAAAAAATGGTAATAGCTATTAGGTCTAACAACTCTTAAATAAGTTGGCACAGACTGATTGCTCAAGCCTGTGCCAAACAGTACTTATTTCAGGTCAACACCATCATAGAAGATGTGACTTCCTAGTGGATGAACTATGAAACCTGTAACTTCTTTGCGTACAGGTTTGAACACAATAGAGTGTGCAATAGTTACCCAAGGCGCCTCTTCTTTGAAGATCTCCTGAGCTTCTTCGTACAGGGCAGTACGCTCAGCTTGGTCAGTGATTTGTCTAGCCTGATTTAAAAGCGAGTCAAATCCTTCATGACACCAGCGTGCACGGTTACCACCTGAGGCAGCAGCTGTACAGCCTAACAATACACGCATAAAGTTATCTGGATCACCGTTATCACCAGTCCAACCTAGCAACATAGTGTCGTGCTCACCATCTCTAGAGCGTTGTAGGTATTCACCCCACTCATAAGTGACGATTTCAGCATCAACACCAACTTTTGCCCAGTCAGCCTGAATCAATTCAGCCATACGACGAGCATTTGGGTTGTATGGACGCTGAACTGGCATAGCCCAGATGTTAGTCTTTAAACCGCTAACGCCTGCTGCATCGAGCATTGCTTTAGCGCCAGCCGGATCATAGGCATAATCTCTAACAGCATGATTATAAGACCACATAGTTGGTGGGATTGGGTTTTTAGCAACCGAACCAGCACCTTCAAACACGATGTCTAAAATAGCTTGCTTGTTGATAGCCATGCTCAAAGCTTGACGAACAGCTTTTTGATCAAACGGAGCCTTTTCTGTATTGAAAGCCAAATAGCCCACGTTCAAACCTTCCTGTTGCATCAAGTTGATGTCAGAGTCAGCCTCCATAGCTGCAAGATCTGCAGGATTAGGATAAGGCATTACATGACACTCTCCAGCTTTTAGCTTCTGGTAACGAACATTGTTATCAACAGTGATAGCAAATACTAGCTTATCAATGTTAGAGCGACCATCCCAATAATCATCGTGAGCGTTATAACGAATGTAGGCGTCTTTTACATAAGAGTCTAAGGCAAATGGACCAGTACCAACTGGCTTATTGTCGATATCATCTTTACGACCTGCAGCAGCCAGGTTATCTGCATATTCAGCTGATAACACTGAAGCAAAGTCCATAGCTAAGTTCGAAACGAAAGGCGATTCAGGTCTGGTAAGTGTAAATTTAACCGTGTAATCATCAATCTTTTCAATAGACTTGAGTAGTGAACCCATATCCATCCATCCAAAGTATAGGTACTCTCCACCTACATCATGATAAGGATGATCCTCTTTCCACATTCTGTTATATGTGAATAGGATATCGTCCGCATTAAAGTCGCGAGTAGGAGTAAAGTCATCAGTAGTATGGAACTTTACACCTTTACGTAAATTAAACGTATATTCTAAACCATCTGCAGTCGCAGACCAAGATTCAGCCAAACCTGGGATTACCTTAGTCGTTCCAGTTTCAAACTGAACTATACGGTTGTATATAGTTTGCGAAGAGGCGTCAAACGTGGTGCCTGCTGAGTAGAGTGAAGGGTTAAAACCTTCAGGACTACCTTCAGAACAGAACACCAGAGTTTTTGCTTGCGCTACTCCAGATAATGCCAAACCGAGACCGAGTCCGGCGGCAAGTAATGTTTTTTTCATATATTTCTCCTTTATAAAACACCAGTTACGGTGCAATAATGTTGTTAAGACAAAAAAAACCAACAAGTACCGTTGGTTTGAGATAACTTTATAGTATTGAAATGAGCCTGTCAAGGATAATTTCTTAAACTATCTTCAAGATATTTATGTTTCTTCTTTAATCTATTGGTCAATAAAGAAGATAATTTAGATAATAACAAGAACTAAGTGCTACTACATTTACTGGCATCCCAAAATTCGTCTTCTATATCACCCAGCGAAAATATTAAGCCAATAATATCGGTAAACGAGAATTTTTCAATGTCACCGACTGCCAGAATGTATTGACCAGTATTTGAGTTATTAAATACCTTAATATAGTAGGTCCCCGCTTTAAAAACTTCATTTGAAGCAAAGTTCTGACCGATTTCTGGACCATTCCAATACCACTGCTTTCCAAACTCTTCATACCAGGGTGTCCACTCAAAGTTTTCACCATCAGCAAGATAGATTTTATGAAATTCAGAATCTAGAACTTCAAATGAAAACTTACTATTAAGAGGACAGTTGTCAATCTTAGCGGCCAAAATACCAGCATAAAAATCAAAGTCTACTTCGGATTGTATTCGATAGTAATGTGGGTCACCTGTAAGCGTTGAATAGATGGCTTTTGATATTTCTGGCTTTTCTATTTCGTAAGGCGCATCCGCAGGGTATGTTGAATTGTCATTTAAAATAGGTTTGTGAGAATATCCCTGAGTAGTAAATACTAGCAGAAACACTATAGAGAGTAATTTTTTCATTATGCGTATAAGTTGTTTTTTCCAGCTGCAAATAATAAGTTAACACAACACTGATTACACCCAAAAATATAATGGGTTTTTTGAGTAATAGTTTTCCGGTTAAATGTCGTTAGGGTCAATAGGCTCTGGTGCTAAAACATCTCTACTGCCAGCGCTATTCATAGAGCTTACAATGCCGCTAGCCTCCATATCTTCGATAATTCTAGCTGCACGATTATAGCCAATACGCATTCTTCTTTGAAGACTAGAGATTGACGCCCTTCTGGTTGAGGTAACGATTTGTACGGCTTCATCAAAAAGTGGGTCTAATTCCCCTGAAGTTTGTCCTAGTTCTTGTGAGCCAGTCACTTCGTTTTGAGGCGTTAGAATTCCCTCTAAATAGTTGGGGTTAGAATTCTTTTTAAGGTGTTTGACAACTCGAAGTATTTCGCTATCTTCAACAAAAGCACCATGTATTCGAGTCAGATGGGTTATACCAGGGGCCATATAAAGCATATCACCCATACCGAGTAATTGCTCTGCACCTGACTGATCTAAAATAGTTCTTGAATCTGTTTTTGAGGAGACTTTAAATGAAACCCTGGTAGGGATGTTGGATTTTATTAGGCCAGTTATGACATCGACACTTGGCCTTTGTGTTGCCACGATTAGGTGTATTCCAGCAGCTCGTGCTTTTTGGGCAATACGTACAATAAGGCCTTCAACTCGTTTCGATTTAGCACGATCTTCTTGTGCAAGAGCACCCAGCATATCTGCATATTCGTCTATAACAATAACGATAAGCGGCAATGCCTCAAGTTCAGGATGTTGCTCACCCTCCTTTGCAGTATTTGGATTAAAAGAAGGATCCAATAGCGGCTTTCCGGTTTTTTTCGCACGGATTTGTTTTTCATTAAACGCCTCAATATTTCTTACGCCAAACTTTGCCAAAAGGGTGTAGCGTCTTTCCATTTCACTAACGCTCCACCATAAAGCACTTGCAGCTTCATTCATGTTTGTTACAACGGGAGTTAAGAGATGAGGAATATCAGTATAAGAGGCTAGCTCAACAATTTTTGGGTCGATCATTATGAACCTAACCTGTTCCGGCGTGGCTTTGTATAGAATACTTAAAATAATAGCATTAAGCCCAACTGATTTACCCATTCCGGTAGCTCCAGCTAGTAAAAGGTGGGGCATCTTTTCAAGGTCTACAACTATAGGTACGCCGTTGATATCTTTGCCAAGTCCCATTGACAGCGTAGACTTAGATTTAGTAAACGTTTCACTAGAGAGGATTTCTTTAAGACCAATCATTTCTCTGTTATTGTTTGGTATCTCTAGTCCTATTACGGGTTTCCCAGGAATCACATCAACAATTCGAACACTTTCAACAAGTAAAGCTCTTGCCAAGTCCTTGTTAAGGTTCATAATTTGACTAACTTTGATACCTGGAGCAAGAGATATTTCAAATTGAGTGACTACAGGGCCAGGAGTTACTGCCGTAATAGTTACATCAAAACCAAAATCCTTTAGCTTAATTTCAACTTGCTGACCCATCTCAACTAGGAACTCTTCGCTATAACCCAGTCCAGAATTATTAACATCATCTAGAAGAGCAAGGCTTGGAAGTCCGCCAGATACGCTTGCTTTATATAGGTTGCTTCCGACTACTTTTTGAGGTTTATCAGCTTTTTTCGGTTTAACGGCTTTCTCAGCTTTTTTTGGCTTCTTAACTTGTTTTGCTAGAGCCTCAGGCTTTAGGGGTTGGGAGTTGACAATTTCAGGTCTTGGCTTTAGGACGCTAGCCTTACTGGCAGAGTTATCGTTGTTACTTTTTCTAAATATCGATGTACTTATATGTTTCCATGATGAGCTAGAAGCGATACTAAAGCTAACCAAAATGATGCCAACATAGACTATTGTGGATGCACCACCAAAAAGTTCATAAAATAATAACTCATGCATTGACTTACCGATCATTCCTCCAGCTAAAAATGTTTCTTTGAAACCGTCCATTATTTTTATCTCTGGGGCATATTGATGAGCAAGTGCAGCAGTAAACAACAACATAACGAAGTAGGCAACTATTCGAACTAAAAAGGTAAGTTGACTCTGTTTTTCTTTGTTTGCATCACGATGAAAGTTGTAACCTAGCCATATAAGTGATATTGGTAAAATATAAGCTATATAGCCTAATATGCCAATAGTTACATCGCTTAAATAGGCGCCAAATATACCTGCACTGTTTTCAACTGGCTTAACAAGTACCGTTCCACCAGTCCACGGATCCTCCAATGATGAGCTGGTAACAAGCGAGATAAGGAAAACAACACCAAGCGTTAAGAGTAGTATAAAAATTGACTCGTTAACAATTTTTGTGCGAGGATTTATTGGAGTATGTTGGGTTGTTCGTTTATTATTTTTTTTCAAGATAGCCTATAATACTCATTTGGTTAATTAGTATAAAGTATTTCATAATGAGTGATACCAAACATTGTAGAGTTTTGATTGTTGGGTCAGGCCCTGCCGGCTACTCGGCAGCCGTTTATGCAGCAAGGGCAAATCTGAATCCAGTTATGGTTAGTGGGTTTGAACAGGGTGGTCAATTAATGACTACCACTGATGTGGATAACTGGCCAGGTGACCATGACGGTCTTCAAGGTCCAGACCTAATGGAGCGCCTGAAAGACCACGCTCTTCGATTCAATACGGAAATAGTTAACGACCATATTACTAGTGTTGATTTTTCTAAGCGTCCGTTTACTCTTCAAGGTGGCGATACTACCTATACTGCGGATGCTGTAATTATCTCAACCGGAGCTACAGCACAATATCTAGGATTAGAGTCTGAGGAAGCTTATAAAGGTAAAGGCGTTTCGGCCTGCGCAACTTGCGATGGATTTTTCTACCGTGGTCAAAAAGTTGCGGTTATTGGAGGAGGAAATACTGCCGTTGAAGAGGCGCTTTACTTGTCAAATATAGCCGAACATGTGACCATTGTCCATCGACGTGATAAGTTTCGCTCTGAAAAAATTCTATCTGACAAGCTCATAGAAAAAGCCAAAAATGGAAACATCACTATTGAATGGAACCATAACTTAGAAGAGGTTATAGGCGATGATATGGGAGTTACCGGGCTTCGATTAAAGGGCAACGATGGCAAGACCAAGGAGATCGATGTGCACGGTGTATTTATTGCTATTGGGCACACTCCAAATACAGGTATTTTCGAGGGCCAGATAGATATTAATAATGGCTACATTCAGGTCCAAGCTGGACTCCAAGGTAACGCAACTCAAACCAGTGTTGAAGGCATCTTTGCTGCTGGCGATGTGGCAGATCACATATATCGTCAAGCCGTAACATCTGCAGGTTCAGGTTGTATGGCCGCACTCGACGCTGAGCGCTTTCTAGATAATTTGTAGAATTCAAGCGAATCAGGCGAGAAATTCAAAGTCTACTTTGATTTGCCTTGTGTATAATTACGCGATTTGGCCATATAGCTCAGTTGGTAGAGCAAGGGACTGAAAATCCCTGTGTCCCTAGTTCAATTCTAGGTGTGGCCACCATTAATTTAAAGCCGAATTAAACTTTCATTTAATTCGGCTTTTTTATTTGACTTTAGTCAGAAGCGCGACACTTCCAGAAGAATAAAGCAGCAAAAATTATTGTTGGAATCATTCCGAGCGGATCAAATTTAGAAGCTTCAGTTGATACATGAAATAGCTGCACAACAATAAACAGAATGTTAACGTAAACACCCATGAACATACCGACTTTTTTGAGGTTGTCTCCAACCCAAGCTGGAGCGTTCCATGCAATATAGCCTAGTGCAAACATAGGTACCGATATTACCTGACCAAAAGAAATTGCATTCGGAGTTACTTCCCAGCCAGGTCCTGAAGCAGCCATCTCTGGTGCAAGCCAAAACATCACAGCCCATAACCAAGCAAAAATAGCCTGTGCTTTAAATAAATGTGTTAATGTCATTTTTTTCCCCTTAAATTGATAAAAAATTTCATTCATACTCTCCACTATTTTATTGAGAAGAGTGGTTTTATTATAAACAAAAATACATAGTTTTCTTTGCCCTATTTTTTTTTATAAATCAGGGCTAAATTTTGCGATTTAGTGGAGCTGATCAGGACTAATAAAATCCTGCTTTGAGGGTTGTAAGGTTTCTTGAATAAAAAGCACACCCATGCGAACAAACTCAACGATTTCATAAAAGTCTTGAGCGTTATCTTCTGTGTCGACTAGGTCCGCATCAAGCTGTGAAATCTCGCTAATGTCTTTGATCATCTCTAGCACTTCTTCATCTGATGTTTCTACTGAGCTCAGTCCAAGACCAACTAGGAAACCTTGGCACCATTCAACCAGGGTATTTGCTTGCTCTCTTAGTGGACACATATCATCAGCAATAACGGGCCAAAAATTTAGAGTTGGATCAGCAAGCTGATCACTAGTGTTATTAAAAATTTCTGCAAGAACCTGGTGAGATTCTTTTTCGAGTAAGTTATTTAAGTCAATACTAACCAACACTTCATTGAGCCAATCGTCTAGTGATATATCTTGTTTTACGCAATAAAAGCCGCACAACAATCCGTGAGCAGAAGAGATCGTGTCATCGGTGTTTAGTTTTTGAAGGGCGTCCTTTGCGAGTTCGTAATTGATGGGCTGACTCATTACTTCAAAATGCCCCAGCCAAAATTACCATGACAGCCATTCGAATGGCAATGCCGTTAGTTACCTGCTGAAGAATAACTGAATGAGGGCCATCTGCAACGCTCGATTCAAGTTCGATTCCGCGATTGACTGGACCTGGGTGCATCAAAATTACATCTGGTTTTGCACACTTTAGCACTTCAGGGGTAAGGCCAAAATTTTCAAAGTATGTTTGTTCGTCTGGAATGTCCGCTGCGATCATTCTTTCTTTTTGCATTCTAAGTGAAATAACAACATCAGCACCTTCGATGCCTTTTTTAAGGTTATCAAAGCGCTCTAATCCTGGCGTCTCTTCTTTGTAATGAAGAGTCTCAGGGGCAATTAGGCGAATATCGGTTGTGCCTAATGTTTTCATGGCCTGTATTCCTGAGCGCGCAACACGAGAATGCCTAATATCACCTACAATGGCAACTGACAAATTATCGAACGTTTTCTTATGTTGTCGAATGGTGAGCATATCTAGTAGGGCTTGAGTTGGATGAGCATTGATACCATCACCCGCATTTAAAATAGATACACCTTCTATGTTTTCCGCAACATGATGAGGTAGACCGTTTTGTTTGTGGCGAATAACGAACATGTCAATCTGCATTGCCTTTAAGGTGCGCATTGTGTCCATCAGGGTTTCATTTTTTTTGGTTGCTGAATTTGCAAGGTCAACATTAATTGTTTTTGCGCTAGTACGTTTGGCGGCAATTTCAAAAGTATTTCTAGTTCGGGTTGAGGGCTCGAAAAAGAGATTGGCTACCGACATGTCTCTTAAAATTTTAGATTTCTGAAGGTTGCCTTTTTTATCTATGAGGTCATCAGCTACATCTAATATTTTTTCGAGTTGTTTCTTTGGGAGACCTTTTAAACCTAAAAGGTGGATTAATCTTCCGGCTGAGTTTAGTTGTGATTCGTTACTGATTGCGTGTGGTTTCATTGAGCCAAGTTTGCAAAATTAGTTCGGCAGAGCGCTTATCTACATCGCCCCTATCAGCGTTCTTGTGGGCGTAGTGCCATTTTAATTGGTTTTTGGCTTCTGAAGAGGATAAATATTCGTCAATAAAGATTACTTCAATATTGAATCGCTGTTCTAACTTTCTACCAAATGAGCGAGCTATAAATGTCATCTCTTGCTCTTTGTCGTCATTGTCTAGGGGCAGTCCAACAATAAATTTATCTGGCTGATGCTTACTGACGGATTGCTCAATTTGAGTCCAATTGGTTGAGCCATCTTTGTTATGAAGGATGGTTTCTATACCGCTTGCATGAGCGGTGAGGCTATTAGCAATTGCTATACCGGTTCGTTTAGTTCCGACATCAAAACTTAGGTAGGTTTTAACTGTCATTGAAGCTGCTGAAAGAGTTCATAACCGACATAACCATCTGCAACGAGACCGATGTCAGACTGAAACATTCTAGTCGCTCGCCTTGTTTTTGGCCCGGTCATTCCGTCTGGAGTTCCGGTGTCATAGCCGAGTATATTCAAAGTGTTTTGAATCTGCAAGACATCCTCTTTGCTAAGAAGCGGCTCATCAATTGATTTAGCAGTTAATTTTCCATTGCCATTTAATCGGTCTGATAGATAGGCAACAGAGAGTGCATACAAGATTGAGCGATTCCATCCGAGGATAGTATCGAAGTTTCGGTAAACTAAAAATGCAGGTCCGCGATGACCCATTGGTACAATTAAGGAGGCTTTAAAGTTTGATTTTGGTAGTCGTGAACCATTCCCTCTAAGG
>JAQWLF010000222.1:0-4264 GCA_029247465.1 Candidatus Thioglobus sp. | reverse complement strand
ACATGTGTCGCTAAAGGCAATCAAATTCTTTTTTGGTCAAGCCACCTGGAGCGCTTAAATATCGGCTGTGAAAGATTAAATATTAAGAATGTAGATGAATCTGATTGGATTAGTGATCTTAATAAAGCATTTGCTTTATCTGCTCATAGTCACTGCATTGTTAAGTTGATTCTTTCTCGTGGAGACTCTTCTAGGGGTTATGGTTATAAAGATGACATTGTCCCAGTGCGTGTTGTAATTATTTCAGAAATAAAAAAAACAGTAGTCAACAATTCTTTTAGCTTGGAGTATTCAGATAGTGGTTATCATTCAAATCCTCAGTTAGCAGGAATAAAGCATTGCAATAGGCTTGAACAGATTTTGGCTCGATCAAATTTATCTAGTGATGAAGGCATTATGCTGGATGAAAATGAAAATGTTATTTCAGTTACACAAGGAAATATTTATCTAGTTTTTGGAAATACATTGCTTACTCCTAAACTGGATAAATGCGGCGTAGTAGGAAGTCGAAGATCACTTATTCTGGAATTGGCTAAATCTTTAAATATTGAGGTAAAAGAAGACCTTATTTCTGCTGATAAATTAAAACAAGCTGATGAGGTTTTTATTTCAAATAGTGTTATTGGCATCCAATCAGTAAAATCTATAGAGGGCGATAGTCTCGGTGAAAATCCATTAACAGAAGAAATTAAAGCTGCATTTAAAGGTAAAACTCAAGACATCAAATCTTGGACATGTTTTTAAGAGTTAAGAATAAAATTTATTCGAGATTATTGGCTTTAGTCATCCTCTTGATAGTTACTTCTTGGATTTTAGTTTCGAAAGATATGCTTGCTAAAAATTCTGAAGTCTTTCAAGTTGAAAGTGGCTCTTCTATAAGCGATGTTGCGAAAGAACTGAGTGATAAAAGATTAATAAAATCAAAACTATTTTTTAAATCATTAAGTAAATTTCTCGGTGCTAATAAAAAGTTAAAGTCTGGTTATTATCAAATTTCTCCTAACATGAGTATTTTAGCCTTCCTAGATAACATCTCTAATGGGTCTGTACTGACAACAAAGGTAACTTTAATCGAGGGTAAAACTATTAAATATTATTTTGAACAGTTAAGTTTAGATCCTTCTCTTGAATCTAAAGGCTCTCTAGAAGATGTTATGCAGTCAATTGGGGTTAAGGCGCCTTATGATGGTTGGTTTTTTCCAGAAACATACAATTTTAACTACGGAGAAAGCGTTGAAAATGTATTGAGAAGATCTTACAAAGAAATGCAGCAAAAAGTTTCTGATTTGTGGATTAATAGAGATAAAGGTCTCCCACTTAAGTCTCCATATGATGCAATTATTCTAGCCTCTTTAATAGAAAATGAGACCGCACTTGATAATGAAAAAGCATTAATTTCTGGAGTTTTTATACGTAGAATTAATGAAGGTATGAGACTTCAAGCTGACCCAACAGTTATTTATGCATTGGGAGATACATATACTCCGCCACTTAAGAAAGCTGACCTAAAGATAGATAGTTTATATAATACTTATCGAAATAAAGGTCTTCCACCCGGTGCTATTTCATCTGTCAGTTACCAGTCTTTATATGCCGCTCTTCATCCAGATAAAGGTAACGACTTGTATTTTGTTTCAAAAAAAGATGGTAGCCATGCATTCGCACCAAGCTACAAAGAACATAAAGAAAATATCAAGAAATACTTAAATAATAACTAGTCTAAAATTACAAGGTATGAATAAGGGAAAATTTATTACAATTGATGGTGTTGAAGGTGCAGGTAAAAGTACTCAAATTGACTTTATTTGTAGCTATCTGCATCGAAAAGGTATAGAAGTTGTAAGAACTCGTGAGCCAGGAGGTACTGATTTAGGGGAAAAAATAAGATCCCTATTACTCGATGTAGATAGCAAAGAAATGCACAGTGATACTGAACTATTATTAATGTTTAGTTCTCGTAATGAGCTTATACAAAATAAAATAATTCCTGCTTTAAATGATGGTAAGTGGGTGATTAGTGATCGCTTTACTGATGCATCATTCGCCTATCAGGGCGGAGGTAGGATGCTCAATTTAGATCGTATTACTAAACTTGAGGAGTGGGTTCAAGGTACTTTTCAACCTGACTTAACATTACTGCTTGATGTTAGCGTCGATATTGGTATGAAGAGGATTGAAGTTAGAAAGGAAAAAGATAGAATTGAGAAGGAAGAAAGGGCTTTTTTTGAGAGAGTTAGGTCGGGGTTTATTGAGAGATCAAAGCTTTATCCAGAACGAATAAAATTAATTGACGCTTCAAGATCTATTGATGAAGTTCAGAATCAAATTCAATCTCTTTTAGAGTCGCTATGATTTTTCCATGGCATAAAAGTGCTTACTCAAAACTTAAAAAAATGATTGATCAAAATCATCTTCCTCACGCATTGCTGATTACTGGTGTTGAAAAAATAGGTAAATTCGAGCTTGCTCAGAAACTTATTCAGACACTTCTTTGTACAGATTCATCTTGCGGAAAATGTGTAACCTGTTTAGCTTTAATGAAAGATGAGCCAACTGCGGATCTAGATGATAGTGTATTAATAAGAAGGTCTCATTATCCAAACTTAATCTATTGTCGAATTGAACTCCGTGATAAACCACCGCATAATATGGCCAAAGATATTCTTGTTGACCAGATTCGCGCTTTTTGTGATTCACTAGCTAAAACAGCAGACTCACTCCAAATAGGTGTTATTTTTTACGCAGACCAAATGACTGTAAGTGCAGCAAATAGCCTTTTAAAAACTCTAGAAGAGCCAAGAAGAAATACTCTTATCATTCTGTTGGCTCACAATGCCAATTCCCTTCCAGCTACTATATTATCTCGTTGCCAATCTGTTCATATTAATCCAACCTATGACCAAGAAAGTGTTAGTTGGCTTTCACAAAATATTGATAAGGAAGTAAGGACTGACTTTGATGCCCTCCAGCTATTAGAGGGTGCTCATGGGGTTCCATTTAAAGCGATAGAGGATTTAGAGGGGGATTACTTTTTTCAATATCAGAATTGGCAGAACCAATTGCTCGAGATTGCTATAAACCCTTCTAGGGTGAATGAAACGGAATTATTTGATGGTAACGAATTACAAGTATTAAGTTGTTTACAACAATTACTAACTGAGGGTATAAAGTTAAAAGTCTTAAAAAGTGATAGTGCTAATTTAGAGCTAAATAAAGTGATTGAAAAAACATCTCAAAGATATTTATTTAAACTTTTAGATGACACTAGTCGTGCAATTGCATTATCAAAAACAACTGTGAATATGAAATTATTATTGGATAATGTTCTCATTGTTTGGTCACACATTACTCACTTAAAACATTATCCAACTATAACCCATACTCAGGAGTTTTAATGAATCGATCGTCAACTTTATTTAGCGAAGCTAAAGAATTTATACCTGGCGGTGTTAACTCTCCTGTTCGTGCATTTAATGGAGTAGGAGGGGAGCCTATTTTTTTTGAACGAGGTCTCGGCGCCTATCTTTATGACGTTGACGGAAACTCATATATTGACTATGTAGGCTCTTGGGGCCCTATGATTTTGGGGCATGCTAATCCTGTTATTATTGATGCAGTAAAGGCTGTTTTAGATAAGGGTTTAGGATTTGGGGCTCCTACTGCAATTGAAACTTCCCTTGCAAAAAAAGTGTGCCAACTAGTACCTTCAATAGAGCTTGTGCGAATGGTTAGTTCTGGAACTGAGGCCACTATGAGTGCAATTCGTTTAGCCCGAGGCTTCACTAAGCGTGACAAAATTTTAAAATTCGAAGGCTGCTATCATGGACATTCTGACTCTTTATTGGTTAAGGCGGGATCAGGCGCACTTACCTTGGGCGTTCCTACCTCCCTAGGTGTACCGAGTGATTTAGCAAAGCATACAATAACACTTGAATACAATAACTTGGAACTCGTTGAGACGCTTTTTTCAAAGATGGGAGAAGAAATAGGCTGCATTATTGTTGAGCCTGTAGCTGGTAATATGAATTGTATACCACCTAAAGAAGGTTTTTTACAAGGCCTCCGTAAAGTTTGTGATGAATATGGCGCTGTACTTATCTTTGATGAAGTGATGACAGGCTTTCGTGTTGCCTTAGGCGGTGCGCAGGAGATTTATAACGTTGTCCCTGATCTGACTGCTCTAGGTAAAGTGATCGGTGGAGGTCTACCAGTTGCAGCCTTTGGTGGTAGACGAGACATCATGAATCAGATAGCACCTCTTGGC
>JAQWLF010000221.1:0-5000 GCA_029247465.1 Candidatus Thioglobus sp. | reverse complement strand
TATAAGCAAGGCGCACGTTTTGCAAAATGGCGTGCTGTTCTTCAAATCACAGCTGATGGATGTCCAACAGATCTTGCAATTAGAGAAAATGCTTGGGGACTTGCAAGATATGCAAAAATTTGTCAAGAGTCTGGCCTTGTGCCAATTATTGAGCCTGAAATTTTAATGGACGGTGATCATACTATTGAGAAAACAGCAGAAGTACAAGAAAAAGTCTTAGTTGAGGTTTACAAAGCTTGCTCAGAAAATAATGTTTTCTTGGAAGGAACATTACTCAAACCATCAATGACGGTTTCTGGTGCTGATAATAAGAATAAAGCAGATTCTGAAGAAGTTGCTAAGATGACAGTTCGGACAATGAATCGTTGCGTACCAGCAGCTGTTCCAGGAATTATGTTTCTTTCAGGTGGTTTGACTGAAGAGGATGCCTCTGTTTATCTTAATACCATGAACAGTATTGAGCATAAAAGCTCTACAAGCTTGACATTTTCTTATGGTAGGGCTCTGCAGCAATCGTGTTTGCAGGCATGGAAAGGTAGTGATATTAAAGCAGGTCAAAAGGCCTTAATGGCAAGATGTCAAGCTAACTCAGAGGCCTCTAAAGGTGACTATGTTTCGGGTTCACAACCTTCTTCGCAAGACACACTATTTGAAGCTGGTTATAAATACTAGTATATGCTATGTTTAAGGCGAGTTAGACTGACCAATTAGCTTAATACATAGAGCGTATAATGAAGAGGCCCGAAATTCGGGCCTTTTTATTTATTTAATCTAAAGAGAATGAAGCGTAGTAAATATTTTCCTGTAATTGTTGTTGGTGGTGGGCATGCTGGAACAGAGGCGGCCTTAGCTTCTGCTAGAATGGGCGTTGACACATTACTGATTACACACAATGTAGAGACGTTAGGGCAGATGAGCTGCAACCCTGCTATTGGTGGTATTGGAAAGGGACACCTAGTAAAAGAGATAGATGCTATGGGGGGTGCGATGGCGAAGGCCATAGACGTTGCAGGAATTCAATTTAGAACGTTAAACGCCTCAAAGGGTCCTGCCGTGAGGGCGACCAGAGCTCAAGCAGACAGAATATTATATAAAGCAGCCATTAGAAGCAAAATTGAAAATCAAGAGAATTTAACGTTGTTTCAGCAGCCAGTTGATGATTTGATTATTGAAAATCATAGAGTCAAAGGTGTGATAACCCAAATGGGTTTAGAGTTTTTTTCAGATAAAGTGATTCTAACATCTGGTACTTTTTTAGGTGGCATTATTCATATTGGTAAAGAGAATTACCAGGGTGGTCGAGCTGGCGATGCGCCTGCAAATGTTTTATCAGAAAAATTACGATCATATGAATTAGGAGTTGGAAGACTAAAGACGGGGACACCTCCACGACTAGATGGAAGAACAATTAATTTTGATGTTTTACAAAAGCAAGAAGGTGACACGCCACTACCAAGCTTTTCTTTCTTGGGTCAATCTACTGATCATCCTCAGCAGATACCATGCTTTATTACGCATACCAACCCTAAAACACATGAATATATTAATAATGGACTAAAAGATTCACCACTTTATAGTGGCAAAATAGAAGGTATAGGACCTCGTTATTGTCCTTCAATCGAAGACAAAGTTGTGCGATTTGAAGAAAGAGATTCACATCAAATTTTTGTAGAACCAGAGGGATTGACAACTCACGAGGTATATCCAAATGGCATTTCTACCTCATTAGCTTATGAGGTTCAAGAAGATTTTGTAAACTCAATTAAAGGTTTTGAAAATGCAAAGATTATTCGACCGGGCTACGCTATTGAATACGATTTTTTCGACCCTCGAGGCTTAAAACAAACACTTGAAGTTAAAAAAATATCTGGACTTTTTTTCGCAGGTCAAATTAATGGCACAACTGGATATGAGGAGGCTGCTGCTCAAGGAATTTTAGCTGGAATCAATGCTGCCCTACAGATACAAGAAAAGGACCCATGGATTCCTAAAAGAGACGAGTCTTATATCGGTGTTATGGTGGATGATTTGACTACCAAAGGAGCGACAGAGCCGTATCGAATGTTTACCTCTCGAGCCGAGTATCGATTATTACTTCGTGAAGATAATGCTGATGAAAGATTAACACCCCAAGCGAGAAGAATAGGACTCATTGATGACCTTCGCTGGCATTCGTTTAATGGTAAATATGAACAGGTAGCAATTGAAAAAAAGCGGTTAAAATCTTTTTGGGTTCAGGCTGGAGATCTTCAGGCTGAAAGTGTGTTAGGTTTAAAACTTAGTCATGAATATAGCCTAGAGGCATTACTTAAAAGACCAAATATTAACTATCAAGTGCTCAGCAAAATTGACAAAGCGAAACCATTCTTAGAAGACAAGTTAATCATTGAGCAAGTTGAAAATCAAATTAAATATGAAGGCTACATCAAGCGACAATTAGATGAAATTGAAAAATATCGTAAGAATGAGGATACTAAGCTTTCATCGGATATAGACTATAGCGAGATTAAAGCTTTATCAAACGAGGTCAGGCAAAAGTTAAACGAGCACAAGCCTGAAACAATTGGACAGGCTAGCAGGATTCAAGGTGTAACGCCAGCCTCAATTTCTATACTTTTGGTATTTTTGAAAACCTATAAATCTTTGTCGTGAGTGAGGCTGAAAGAATACTCTGTGAGGGTGCAGAGTTGATGAGGATCCCTATTTCTGAGAGTCAAGTCCAGCAATTGTTAAGTTACCATTCGCTTATTCTTAAATGGAACAAGGTATACAATCTAAGCGCAATAAGAGACCCTTTGGAATCTATTAAAAAGCATTTTTTAGATAGCCTCTCAATATTGAATTTTATTAAGCCCGGCTTATTATTAGATGTGGGTTCTGGAGCAGGACTTCCGGGCATTGTGATTGCTATTATGAAACCTAAAACGAAGGTATTTGTAATAGATAGTATAGGTAAAAAATGCCACTTTATGCAGACTGTAAAAACAGAGCTTTCATTGGAAAATTTAATAGTTATCAATAGTCGAGTAGAGTCTTTTGAGTCTGAAGAGTCTTTTTCTCAAATTACTACAAGAGCATTTGCAGATGTTAGCAAGACGATTGAACTAACTAAGCATTTAATTTCTAATAAAGGGCGATACTTATTAATGAAGGGTGACAATATTAATGAAGAAAATATTGAAAATATTAACGCCCAACTGCATTTATTGAAGGTTCCATTTGTTTCTGATAATCGCTCACTTTTAGAAATTCATATATAATTTTCTTATGCAAATAGTAGATTCTCATTGTCATATTGATCGTGTAGACCTAGATGCCTTTGGAGGCAGCATTGAGTCGATGTTAGCTCATGCTTGTGAGCTATCAGTGAACAAATTTTTATGCGTCTGTATTGATTTAGAACATTTTGATCAAGTTCACAATTTAGCTTTAGAATACCCAAATATTTTTTCTTCAGTTGGCGTTCATCCTACAGAAACTAATTGTAAGGATCCAAGCATAGAAGAATTATTAGTTTATGCAAAAAGTGACAGGGTGATTGCAATTGGTGAAACTGGATTGGATTATTTTCATGTAAAAAAAGAAGAGGCAGACTGGCAGAGAGACCGTTTTCGTAGGCACATAAAAGCTTCTAATGAGTCAGGTAAACCAATGATTATTCATATGAGGGATGCTAAAGAAGACACTATCAGAATACTGACTGAAGAAAAAGCAGAAGCTGGTGTCATGCATTGTTTTTCAGAAGACTGGGAGACTGCTCAAGCTGCATTAGATTTGGGATTCTATATTTCTTTTTCAGGTATTTTGACATTCAATAGCGCACAATCTTTGCGAGAAGTAGCCATGAAAGTACCTGCTGAACGACTTTTAGTCGAGACTGACTCGCCATATTTGACACCCTCACCTTTTAGAGGCAGACCTAACAGTCCAGCTTATACCTACTATGTCGTAGAAAAGCTTGCAGAGATACGTAATACAAGTATCGATGAAATGGCTACCACTACTACTAATAACTTTAATCAACTATTTTTTTCATGAACTTATGACCATTCATGATTCACCAAGATTTATAACCGTTGATGAATTTTCTATAGGCCAGCGCCTAGATAATTATTTAGTTAAGCAGCTCAAAGGAGTTCCGAAGTCTCATATTTATCGAATTATTAGAAAGGGCGAAGTGCGCGTTAATAAAGGCAGGAAGAAGGCAGATTACAAGCTTCTAACAGATGATATTGTTCGAATTCCACCTATTCGAACTTCTACCGAAAAGGATATTAAACCTTCTGAGGATTTACTTGAAATGATTAATGAATCAATTCTATATGAAGATAAAGGATTATTGGTTATTAATAAGTTTCATGGGATGGCTGTTCATGGAGGTAGTGGAATTAGTATTGGAATTATTGAGGCACTTAAGAGTCAGTATAAAGAGCCTATCGAACTTGTTCATCGTCTCGATAGGGCAACTTCAGGGTGTTTAATTTTGGCAAAAAAACGTTCAGTTTTAAAAGATCTACATGAGCAATTGGTCAAACATCAACTGGAGAAGCGCTATACAGCACTTGTGAAAAATAGTTGGAGTAAAAAAAGGCACACTATTGATGCTCCAATTTATCAAAATTCTAGGCAAAGTGTTATAGATATAAAGGGCAAAGATTCAGTCAGTCATTTTCATCCAATAAAAAATTTCCTAGCAGAAGGCTTTAGTGCTTCATTAGTTGAAGTTGTTATAGAGACTGGGCGAACTCATCAAATTAGAGTACATGCACAGTATGCTGAGCATCCAATTTCTCAAGATAATAAGTATGGTGACCATGACTTTAATAAATTGTTGAAGAAAAAAGGATTAAATCGACTTTTTTTACATGCCAAATCGATAACCTTTACAAACCCAATCACAAAAGAAATTCAGAAAGTAACAGCCCCTTTGCCTGATGATCTTGAAATCTTTATAAGTAAACTATGAATGCATATATACGTTTAATGCGTCTTAATAAGCC
>JAQWLF010000213.1:0-2298 GCA_029247465.1 Candidatus Thioglobus sp. | reverse complement strand
TAACATAAATTTAATATCATTATCAGTCAGTGGCTTATACTCTTCAGCTACCTTTTCAAGCTTTACATCAACAGCAACCAAACCCTTTTCAGAACTTTCAACTTTAAATTTAACCCTAGTATCGCTTCTTAAGCGGGACTTGTTGTAAATATTTTTTTGGTGAACAAAATACTTTTCACCATCATCACCGGTTATAAATCCATAACCTTTTGTACCAAACTGGGCTACTATGCCCGTCATTTTCTTTGCCATTACGTTCTCACTTTTTGCAGACAATATACTGCTTTTTCAACAAAATCTACCCCTTGAAGTAGAAACATTGGCTCATTCTCAATATCATTAATACATTCAAGCTCTCGACACTGAAAAGAACCCATATAAAGCGAATCAACCTCAGATTTGCTAACTGCAAATGGCGGGCCAATCCGTTGGTGTTGAGGGTAATTCAAGGTTAACAATAATATCCTTACACCATCAGATATTATATCACTTAAATGTTTCACGTATTTTTCTCTTAAGACCTCATCCAGTGCAATTAGTGATGCTCTGTCATAAACAGCCTTGACACCTTCTAGATGCTTTATTTTTAATCTAAAGAAATCACCACAATAAATTTGGATATTTTTACCGTGATATAGTAAAAATTTACCAACCTTAGTGACTTTGTAAGTTAAATTATTTTCTAAAAAAAACTGCTCAACAGCAATTTTGCTCATCTCGACACCCACAACAAAGAAACCCCTACCAAGAAGATAAATCATATCGTTGCTTTTTCCGCATAGAGGTATAAATACCTTATCTCCAGTTACCAAGTTAAGTTCACTTAGTCTCTCAATTAATTGGAGATTAACCTCATCTGCATGCCAACCTATATTATTGTTTTCCCATCTGCTCAGCCAGTCAGTCATATTTAATCCTTGATATAATAGTACCCAAGTTTCGTTAACCTTATAAAGCAAAAACATAATACTATGAAAATCATTTTAGAGCATATATTATTTTCTAAGGTTGAAATACCAGTAAAGGGCCTTGAATACAATTTAATTAATGCACCGTTAGCGTTATGACTATCGGCATTGGTGACTGGTCAGATTACCTCTCTCAAGAAAAAGAAAAGGATTACTTTAGATCTCTATACACATTTCTAAATAATAGAATCAATAAAGACATCTATCCACCAAGAGGGAGCTGGTTTAAAGCTTTCGAATATTCCAGTTTTGCATCAACTAAGGTCATCATCCTTGGTCAAGACCCCTATCATGGTGAAGGCCAAGCTGAAGGCTTGAGTTTCTCAGTCCCGAAAGGGATTACGATACCACCATCACTAAGAAACATCTATAAGGAGCTTGAGGAAGATGATGTTGATTTCACTAATCCTGATCATGGCAATCTAATCTCTTGGGCGCAGCAAGGGGTTTTACTACTCAACAGTGTTCTCACTGTTGAAAAAAACACCCCAGCAGCGCATGCAAACCAGGGTTGGGAGTTATTTACAGATCAGGTCATTAATCTATTAAATAACAACAAAGATCATTTAGTTTTCATTTTTTGGGGGGCTTATGCAAACAAAAAATCTAAATTAATTGACACTAATAAACATCTAATACTTAGTGCCCCTCACCCCTCCCCCTTTTCAGCACATAAAGGCTTCTTCGGATGTAAGCACTTTTCTAAAACTAATCACTACCTTGAATCAAGTAAACAGCAAGCCATCGACTGGGGAATACCTTTATGAAATTAATGATTGATGATGCGGTTTGGGGTTTTAATGAAATCTTCTCTGATTTTGGTGAAATTGTTACTCTCCCTGGAAGAAAAATTGACCGTCAAAGTCTACTGGATTGTGAGATATTAATAGTAAGATCAAGAACAAAGGTCAACAAGGAACTACTCGAAGGAACTAAGGTCCGATTTGTAGGCTCGACCGTTGCTGGACTTGACCATATTGACGAGGTCTATTTGCAAGAAAACAATATAACTTTTGCATCCGCTCAGGGATGTAATGCGAATGCTGTTGCAGAATATGTAATCAGCGCTCTTGCAAACCTTGCTAACGATTATAGTTTTGATTTATCTAGAAAAACGCTAGGAATTATTGGTGTTGGCAATGTAGGTTCTAGATTAGATTTCAAAGCTAAACAGCTAGGAATAACGACTCTTCTTAATGACCCACCTCGCCAAGAAATTGAAGGAAATGAAGGATTTTTCGACCTAAATACAGCGCTCAGTGCTGACATTGTGACCTTCCATACACCGCTAACCTTTTCAGGCTCATACCCAACCCACAACCTCCTTGGG
>JAQWLF010000209.1:0-1632 GCA_029247465.1 Candidatus Thioglobus sp. | reverse complement strand
TACTAAAGGGCATTGATCAACAATACTTGAGAATACTGGATGGATATATCGAAAATCTTTCTCTCGAACTTTTTGAGAAGTACCGTCAGAAAAATTTAACTCAAACTTATGGGTTGTTGAGGCAATAATTTTTGCCGGTTTACCTTTGTAAGCAACTAGTGCACCAACTTTTGTCAAGGAATGCTCCAATTCTAGGGCTATAAAAAATGTGTTTGCAAAACGTAATTATCGATAATCGTTAGATATTAAAGCCCAACTTCTTTTTCTTTAATATTTTTACTGAGAAGAAAAACTGTAATAACTATCAAAACTAATGTTAAACCTAAAGTGCCAAATAATTTAAAATTAACCCAAGCTCCTTCAGCATTTTGAGCGGTCAAACAAAGATCCTCTAGAAGCGTTTTACTACAATCAAAATTACTTAAATCAGTCTTAGAATCAATTGGTATTCCACTATCTAAAAACCTTTGTCGAGCAGAAAGTTCTACATTTACAAAATAGGCATTTACGACAGCAATTCCTATAAAACCAAAACCCCAGAACCAGGTCAAGCGAAGCCAAATCTCTCTTGGCAGTTGAAGCTCCTTCCCCATCATCCTCTCAAGCAAGGTTTTACTTCCAATCCAATTACTTCCAATGAGAGCAAGCGCAAAAATCACATATAGTACGCTCACCTTCCACATTACAAATGCGGGATCTCTTAATGCAATACTAATTCCACCAAAAACTATCAGTAACACAAAGGTGAGTACCTGTGAGGTAACAAACTTCCCGGTACTGAAACGAGCGTACATCATCTGCGCGAAAGTTGCTCCAATCATTGCGTATATCGCAGCATAAAGCCCATAGAATTTATACACAACAAAGAACAGTATTATGGGTCCAAAATCAAATAGAAACTTCATTACTATCTACTCCGAATGCTCTTTAGAGCAAAAAGTTTTACCATTTTTAATAATCGCATCCGACTCAGGTATGTGAGTATCACAGACGGAGCATGCAACCATTTTTTCACCAGACTCAGTTTTTACAGCTCCATTCAATGTTGGGTTTAAATATTTTTTAAAAAGAGTAAAGCCAGCCCAACCAAGTAGCATTACTAAAATTAATTTAATCAAAGAAATAACCTCGAAAATTTTTAATGAATTTACGATAAATTTTACATAAATTATTTATCTTCCTTCAATAAAGGTTAGATTATGTCATTAATATTTATTATTTTAATTAATATGCTTTTGTCTTTATCATTTGAGCTACTATACTTATTTGTATAACATCGAATAAGTTGATTCAATTTAATAATTTCATGGAAAGAGAAACTTATCAAAGCTCTAGTGGCTCAAAAATAAATCTTTATAGTCTTTTACCTATTGGAGAAGTTAGAGCAGTAATCCATATTACTCATGGGATGGCAGAGCATGCCCTTCGCTACTCACGCTTTGCGTCAAGGTTAGCTAATGCCAGCTATGCAGTTTTTGCCCATGATTATAGAGGCCATGGATTCACTAAAGCAAATGATGCACCCCAAGGTGTATTTGCTGATTCCAAAGGATTTAGCTTGGTTTTAGAAGATCTAAATGAAGTAATCAACCTTATCAAACAAAGACTTCCAAATAAACCAATTATTTGCTT
>JAQWLF010000197.1:0-6989 GCA_029247465.1 Candidatus Thioglobus sp. | reverse complement strand
GCTGGCCCAATAATTAGACACCCAGATGTCCAGCGCATGTTATCCAACATGAAGTCAATAACTGAAGCCTCTCGTGCCCTGACTTATTCTGCATGTGCTGAAGTTGATTTTGCTGGTAGTGATTTACCCACAGAGGCTCTTGATCAGCACAAAAGAAGACTGGGCCTTCTTACTCCAATCGTTAAAGGATGGTGCACGGAAACAGCACAGGAGGTTGCGTCTTTAAGCCTTCAATGTCATGGAGGCATGGGATATATTGAAGAAACTGGAATTGCCCAAATTCTGAGAGATGCTCGCATATTGCCAATCTACGAAGGAACAAATGGCATTCAAGCTATGGACTTAGTCGGAAGAAAGACTATTAGTGACAATGGCTTAGGTATGAATGAATTAATATCAGAAATGCACGAATGTGCCAATAAAAAATCTTTAAACGAACAGATTTCAATCGCACAACTAAATCGCTTTACAGAATCATTAAATGCGCTAGAAAATGTAACTTTACTTGTCTTAAATAATGCTGAAAATAAACAGCATTCTGGACAAATAGCTTTTGATTTTCTAATGATGGCGGGCACAATTACCGCGACTTGGCAAATGCTTAAAAGCCTTGATAAAGCAAAAATCGCCTTTGAAAGTAATGCGGTTTCAGCTGATTTTTTTGAAGAAAAATCAAAATCTGTAAAACACTTTTTAGATTTTATCTTGCCGAGGTATCTATCACACTTTGCTACAATTTCAGCATTGTCTAGTTAACGGAAGATTTTTTTATTATCCTAACCATTAGCTCGTTTTTTCGAAACATTGGTAGCACATAAGGCGAATTAAACTGTGCCACCATAAAACCACCCTGTGTTTCAATGTTGTTTTGTTGCAGTATTTTTGCGAATTTTTTTTGAAAACTCATGCTACGAGACTCCGTCGCCCAGCCCCCAAAAGCTAAGACAGCAACCTCGCCTAGCATTTCTGATTTGATTGAAACGTCGCTTGTATTTGCCCTGGGAAGGTCTTTCATGGAGTGCTCTTTAGGCATCACAAATGAAATATTGTAAGTGTCTAGCCCCTCCGAGGGGCAATCAGAAATAACAGGCGCGGTCATTGCAATTTTCATCTCTTTATCGTTGCCACCAAAAATGTAATTAGCAATCCTTCTAAAGCCAGAAGATGTTGAACTCTTGTAATCCGCCTTAACAGTTGTAGTAGCAATTATCATTTCACTGTAGCGACGAATTTCAAAACTGTCATATTTAGAAATCAGCCTATATTTAGGGGTCTCAAGCGCCATATTCTTATCTTATTCAATTATTGTTTTTTTCCAAAAAAAGGAACCAGTACGGGTGTTTTATTTTTGTATGCAATATAGTCTTTATCATTGCCCCATTTTTTTTCAGCCTTGTCTTCTAAAAAAGGAAGGCCGCTTATTCTTGTCAAAAGAAGAAAAACAAAGACTGGAGAGACAAGGGTCACAAACTGCCAGTCCGATAGAAGTGGAAACGAGATAATTGCAATGCCTGTCCACAAGATAATTTCTCCAAAATAGTTTGGGTGACGAGATATTGACCAAAGACCCTGAGTTATAAATTTATCTTTATTTTCAGGAAGCTCACTAAAGCGCTTTTTTTGTCTATCGGCAACCGCCTCAAAACCAAAACCTAAAATCCAGAGCGATGTGCCCAATGCGAAAAACATATCGACTGGTTCTAGCGGATTCAATGCTATTATAGTAATGGCATTTACAGTGGTTAAGAAAACCCATAGAGCCGATAAAGTCCAAGTCATTAAAAACTTTGTCAGCGATTTTTTGATCTCTCTGAACCTTTTGTCTTCTCCACTTTTAACTATTCTTTTATAGAGAAATGTTCCAAGTCTTAGCGTCCAAACTGATACAAAAATAGCCACAATAGTTGCGCGGATGGATGCCTGATGATCTGAATTTATAAGCGCAAACATGGCAGTAGTAATGACAAGAAGCGTTGCAATCATTCCTGTAAAGTCAAAATATTTTTCCGAGCTAGTAATAAGAGAAGGCACTGCAATTATCCAATGGACTGCGAAACTTACACTCGCACACAAGAGAATTATAGGTACTCCGTAAAGAAGTGCTTCCTCAACTGTAGCTGCGATTGCAACAAAGTAGGCAGTTAAAATACAAGCAACAATAGCAGACAAATCTTTAATCATTATGGCTTCTCAAAAAGGTAGTGTGACACCCCCCATTCAGCGCCTCGGTTAAAACCAAAAAGAACTTCGCATGACATGAAAAAGATACGCCACCTTTGGAGCCATGAGCCAGCCTCTTTCTCTCCATATGTTTTTTTAAATAACTCTAAAACCTCGTTCTTATTTTTGTCCATCTTTTGGAGCCAAGCTAATGAAGTTTTTTCGTAGTGAACGCCGCTAACCCTCCAGTCTTTTTCTATTTTCATTTGTTCAGGAAAGCTCATTAATAGCCTATGAGAAGGCATTTGACCTCCACTAAAAAACTCTCTCGCCATCCAGTCTGCATCATCATTATCTTCAAATGGATAGGCAAACTTCTGGTGAGAGAAAATATGCACAAATAGCTTGCCATCATTTTTAAGCCAAGCGCTCACTCTGCCAAGCAATTTTTCATAGTTACGCATGTGCTCAAACATTTCAATAGAGACGACTCGATCAAATAACTTTGTCGTTTCAAAATCATTCATGTCAGCTGTTATTATCTCAACGTTTTTTAAATTAAGTTCGTCACATCTTGCCTCAATAAATTGCCTCTGGTCATTCGAGTTGCTAACTGCAGTAATCTTAGATTTTGGAAAATGCTCTGCCATATAAAGGGTTAAAGACCCCCAGCCACAGCCCAACTCTAAAATGGCTTGGCCGTCGACTAAGCCTGCCCTCTCAGTTGTCAGCTTGAGCATCGCAGATTCAGATTGGTCTAATGTAGAGACGCCCTCTGGCCAAAAACCCGAGCTATACTTTAACTTGTTTCCCAACACCAACTCAAAAAGTCTTGGTGGAACCTCATAATGCTGTTCGTTTGCTTTTTCTGGCACAAGTGCAATTGGGCTCACTTTTAAGACGTCAATCCAGGCTGCATGCTCTTTTTCCATTTCAGCCTCATTAGAGCTTGTAGCTTCAGCTAGACGCTGAGCACAGAAACGCTTAATTCCAAGCCTAATTATTGCGTCAGGTAATAATCCTTTTTCTGCAAGTATTATTAATAAAGTAATCATAAACTAGTATGTAATTTGAATATTTTTTGAGTCTGGCTTGGCAAAAACAAACTGAAAGTCGCCAATTAAGTTTTCAAGAAATCCCGCCTCACAATATACAAAGTAAAACTCCCATATCCTTATAAAGGACTCAGAAAAACCGAGGGCTTTAACTTGCGGCAAGGTCTTCTGAAAGTCTTGCCTCCAAATACTCAGTGTCTTAGCATAATGCTTAGTAATATCCTCAACGTCAATTAAGGTTAAATCTGTCTTTGCCCTTATAGCGCTTTTAATTTGAGGCATTGAAACCAAGCAAGAGCCTGGAAAAATATATTTTCGAATGAAGTCTACTGAGCTCTTGTATGAGTCAAAATCTGGGTGGTTATAAGTAATTCCTTGAAGTGCCATTAAGCCATTTTGTTTTAATAGTGAAGAAGCTTTCTCAAAAAAACCAGGAATATAGTCAGACCCTACAGCTTCAATCATCTCTATAGAGACTACTTTGTCAAAAGACCCTTCAAGTTCTCGATAATCACTATTTAATAGTGTTATCTGGGAGCCTAGGCTCTCTTCACTAATTAAATTTTCTACATATTTAAACTGTCTGTCTGAGATAGTTGTTGTGGTAACCTTACAGCCATAATTCTTTGCTGCATGAACAGCAAAACTTCCCCATCCAGTGCCAATTTCAAGAACACTGTCGCCTTTTGAGAGCTTTAGCTTTCTACAAAACCTGTCTAGTTTCTCTATCGATGCGCCCTTCATGCTAGAGTCGTTTTCTAAAAAAATGCCGCTCGAATATGTCATTGTGGGGTCAAGCCATAACTTATAAAAATCATTGCTCAAATCATAGTGGGCCAATATATTATTCTTGCTTCCTTGCAAGGTGTTTTGTCTTCTTTTGTGTATTAATTTGGTTATAGGGTTTGTCAATCTTGCAAAGCCAGATTCAAGACCATCCATTGTTTCTTTGTTCTTTATTATGACTTGAATCAAATTAACAAGGTTGTCAGCAAACCAGTAGCCAGCAGTATAGGCTTCAGCGGCTCCATTTGTGCCTCCACTTCCCAGAAAAACATAAAACTCTTGAGATGTCACGGTAACAGTCGCATGTAGTTTTGGGCTCAACTCACCAAAAGCATACGATTTTGGGCCGTCTACTATCGTTAGCCCCCCAATCTTCAAGCCTTTGAGTTTTTTTAATAAAATACTTTTAAAAAAAGCAGTCATTCGTGTACTTTTTTGCATTTCTTGAATGTTGTTTGCTAGCCCATCAACTGATAGTCTTTGTTTGTCTTGATTTTCTTTAATCATAACTTGTCAGGGTGTGTAAAAAAAGGAGCCCTCCTAATATAAAGCACAAAAGCTTGCCAATGAATCCTATAGACAACCATCAATGTCAAAAATGGAAATCGCAACACCGCCCTAAGAAGGCCCGCATTTGAAAATGCCCTTCTCTTTAGGTTGAGAGCAACATCAAACACTTTTTCATCTTCTTTAAAGTTTTTCATAATAACATTCAAGGCACCTTCAGGCTGTGAAAAAAACCACTCATAGTCGTGATCCATCCCCCAGAAAGGACTGACGTGGAGTTGTTTTTTAGGTGCCGCAGTAAGAATTGGTTTGTTGTTTTTTTCTATCTGCTTTTCAATCACATATGCGTATCTTTCTTTCCAAGGAGTATTGGTGACTTCTGCCATTATAGCTTCAACCTTTTCATCTGAATCATTAAAGCAATAGTAGAAACTAACGGGATTGAAGCAGTGGCCGAAATATCTTAAATGGGTTAGAAGTCTTATTGGGCCCTTAAAGTCTTTTCCAGTTTTTTCTTTAAGGGTGTTTCGAACAGCCTTATCCAACGAAATACTCGGATCGCCGTGGTAGTCTTTTCTTCTATATGAAACAAGTGCAGGCTTATTTATATTCCAAAGAAAGGAGGGTTTCATAGTGGTTTTTAGGGATGTGATGTCTAAATATGCCATAAAAATTGGATATGAAAAAAAACGCTTGAACGGCGTATGACGACGATGACTAATCGTACCCCAATATAGTTGATGATTTTTTGAAAGACTCATAGCGACTTACCAAAAAAACTACAAACATCTAGCGCACTATTAACGCCGTCCTCATGAAACCCGTACCCCCAATATGCGCCACAATAAAAAGTATTATTTTTCCCGCTTATGAGGTGCTTTTGTTTTTGTGCCTTTATACCTGCAACTGTGAATAAGGGATGGTGATAAGTGATTGTCTTAATTACCTTCTGAGGATTAACATGATTATTGCTATTTAGCGTTACCAAAAAATCTGTCTTGGAGTCTAAAGACTGCAGTATATTCATATTATAGGTTAAAGTCACGGGCTTACTATTATCGGCGCATAGCAAGTAGTTCCAGCTAGACCAAGTTGTTTTTTTCCTTGGCAAAATTGCTGAATCCGTGTGAATCAGTACCACATTTTTTTGATAAGGCAGTGCCCCTAAAATCAAACTTTCTTCGTGGCTCGGCTCGTCCAATAACTCTAGGGCTTGATTGCTGTGATTTGCAAATATTACCTTATCAAACATATCTGAACTTTCTTCTCTTCCATAAAAAACCTCTATACCATGCTCATATCTTTTTACTTTTCTAACTGGAGTTGAAAGTAAAATTCTGCTTTTAAAGGGTTCGATTATTTTTTTTATATAGCTTTTTGAACCGTCCTTTATAACATGCCACTGAGGCCGTTTATTGATTTGAAGTAGGCCGTGATTTTGAAAAAAACGAATATAAAAAACAGCCGGCATTTCTATGGTTTTTTCTTTTGCAGTAGACCATATAGCTGCGCCCATTGGAATAATATAATTCTCAATAAATTGCTTGCCAAAGTTATTATTTTTTAAAAATTCGCCTATGGTGGTTGTCTCGCTCAACCCTTTAAGCTTAGAAATTGAAACGCGGTTAAATCTCAAAATATCCCTAATCATACGATAAAAAGAAGGCCGAAAAAGATTTCGGCGCTGAGCAAACAGAGAGTTTAAAGAGCCCCCAGAATATTCAAGATTTTTATCTGGGGCCTTTACGCTGAAGCCCATTGAGGTTTTTTGAGTAGCAACATTAAGCCTATTTAGCAATTTAATAAAATTAGGGTAGGTTTTTTCATTATAAACAATAAACCCAGAGTCAATCCTCCAGCTGTTCTCCTCAAGTTCGAGATCATGAGTGTGGGTGTGTCCACCAATATAATCATTGGCTTCAAAAACAGTTATATCGTAATCTTTACAAAGAAGATAGGCCGCAGTCAAGCCTGATATTCCACTTCCAATAATAGCAATTTTCATTTCTTAATATCAATTTTTTTGCGCCCCTCTATTTTAGGCTAAAGACATATAATAACCAAATATGCGCATTTGGTTTGTAAAAAAAACATAATTATATTGAGTGTTTTTTTTGGCTTGTGTTTTTTTTTAATTATCGGCTTTGATTTGTGTTTTTAAGACAAAGATTTTCATAAAAAATAGGCTTTGCTAAATTTAAAAAAATATGGGATAATTGTCGCCTTTCGGCAAACTTAGGCTGAAAAAGGGCTGGCTGCAGATTTTTTTACAGCCAGTAATTTAACGTATCACACAGCGCCCCAATAACATCCAGGGTGCCCTTTTAGCGGGGTTGGGTGTTAGGCAATGTGGAAGTCTTAACCCAGGAGAAATGTATGGCGAAAGCGTCAATGAAAAAAATGTTAGAGGCTGGTGTTCATTTTGGTCACCGATCTCGTTTTTGGCATCCAAAAATGGAGCCTTTTATCTACGGAACACGC